>NZ_JBDIAB010000220.1:0-4461 GCF_039812165.1 Microbacterium sp. | reverse complement strand
GGCGCCGCTGTAGGAAGGTGTCGCCATTCGGCCGCGGGAGGTGAGGCGGAAGAGGAGGCAGAGGCGAGGCAGAGGCGAGGGGAGGGGCGCCGCTGCGCCCGGCCCGCGCACAGATCCCGTGGGTAGACTCGCGGGCATGGCCCAGCGCAACACCTGGCAGCGCGATCGCGTGCGCGCGGCCCTCGCCGACTCCCAGGGCTTCGTGAGCGCGCAGGAGCTCCACGCGATGCTGCGCGCCGACAACACCGGCATCGGCCTGGCCACCGTCTACCGCGCGCTGTCGACGCTCGCCGCCTCGGGCGAGGCCGACCAGCTGCAGAGCCCCGACGGCGAGGCGATCTACCGCGCCTGCACGAGCACCGGCCACCACCACCACCTCATCTGCCGCGGCTGCGGGCTGACCGTCGAGATCCAGGCCGACGACGTCGAGGCGTGGGCTCGACGGACCGCCGCGACGCACGGCTTCACGCACGCGCAGCACATCGTGGACATCTTCGGGCTGTGCCCGGACTGCTCCGCGAAGGCCGCCGCGGAGGACAGTGACGCGGGCTGACGGCGCGCGGACGACGTCGCGCCCGGCAGGGCGCCGCGATCCCGCGTCCACTCCGGGCCCCCGCGCGGGGACCGGGACGCTCGTGTCGCTCGGCATCGGGCTCGCCGTGGTCGCCGTGCTGGTCGTCGTCGCGCTGCTGTCGCCGGGCGCGCCCCTCCCGACCCGCGCGCAGGACGGCCTGACGCTCGCGATCAGCGTGCTCGTCGAGGCGCTGCCGTTCGTGGTCCTCGGCGTCGTGCTGTCGATCGTCGTGCAGGTGTGGATCCCGCCGGGCGCGATCGAGCGATGGATGCCGCGGAACCCCTGGGGTCGACGCGCCGTGCTGTCGCTCCTCGGCATGCTGATCCCGGTGTGCGAGTGCGGCAACGTGCCGTTCGCGCGCGGGCTCATGATGCGCGGCTTCGGCGTCGCCGAGACGCTGACCTTCCTCATCGCGGCCCCCATCGTGAACCCCATCGTGATCCTCACGACGCACCAGGCGTTCGGGTTCGACGACGGCATCCTCGTCGCGCGCCTCGTCGGCGGCTACGCGATCGCGAACCTGATCGGCTGGCTGTACAGCCGGCATCCCGATCCGAACGGGCTCGTCACCGACCGCTTCCGCGCCGCGTGCGAGATCGTCGAGACCGAGGGCGGCGGTCGCGGCCGACGCAGCCTCGCGCAGTTCGTGGTCGAGCTGCGCGCCGTCATGCCCGCGCTCGTGATCGGATCGGCCCTCGCCGGCGCCGTGCAGGTGCTCGTGCCGCGCGACCTGCTGCTGGCCATCGGCTCGAACCCGGCGCTGTCGATCATCGCGATGATCGCGCTCGCGATCGTCGTGTCGATCTGCTCGAACGTCGACGCGTTCTTCGCGCTGTCGTTCGCCTCGACCTTCACGCCCGGCTCGCTCGTGGCGTTCCTCCTCGTCGGCCCCCTCGTCGACCTCAAGATGCTGGCCCTCCTGCGCACGACCTTCCGCGGGCACGTGCTCGCGGGCCTCGTCGTGATCGTGATCCTCGCGGCCGTCGCGATCGGCGGGGCGGTGAACCTCCTTGCCTGAGACGAGACCGCAGCGCGGGTCGGCTCCCTCGGACGCTCCCCGTTCGAGCGCGTGGGCGCCCCGGCTCCCGCTCGCCGCGACGCGCGTGCTGGGCGTGGGGCTCGCCGCGGCGCTCGCCGCCGTCACGCTCGTGCTGGCCGCCACCGGACGGCTCGGCCTGTACATCAACCCCGACTCGACGTGGTTCGCGGTGTCGATGGCCGTCGTGGCCCTCGCCGGCGCCGTGCTGAGCTTCGCGCTCCCGCTCGGCGCCGAGGCCGACCACGGCCACGACCACGGCGATGGAGCCGCGGACGGCCACGCTCACGACCGCCACGCATCCGACGGCGACGACCACGCGAGCGCGCACGACCACGCCGGCCGGGGCGCCGGCATCCTGCCCGCGACGGCCGCCGTGGTCGGCGGCGTGCTCGCGGCGGGCGTCGTCGCGACGATCGTGATCGTCCCGCCCGCGACGCTGTCGGCCGAGCTCGCGATGTCGCGCGACACCGGCTCTCCGCCGCTGTTCCAGGGGGCCGACGACATCGCGCTGGCGGCGACCGGCGACACCTCGTCGTTCCGGATCGGCGAGTGGGCGAGCGTGTTCGCCACCACGACCAACCCCGAGGCGTTCGACGGCGACCCGGTCACGCTCACCGGGTTCGTCGCCCCCGCCGACGACGGCGGCTTCCAGCTCGCGCGGCTCGTCATCACGCACTGCGTCATCGACGCGCAGCCGGCCAGCATCCCGATCGCGGCGAAGGATGCCCCGGCCACCGGCGAGTGGGTCACCGTGACCGGCACGGTGCGCGACGTCGGCGGACGGCTCGAGGTGCGGCCCGCCTCGGTCGAGCGGGTGGACGAGCCGAAGGACCCGTATGAGTACTGACGGCCCGGCGGGGCGCGCGGACGCCCGCGCGCGACGGGCCCGGCGCGCCTTCCTCGGTGCGTTCGCGGTCGTCGTCGGCGTGCTCGCGGTGATCGGCCTCGGCGGGGCCGCGCTCACGACCACGCAGGGGCCGCGGGTCACGCACGTGCAGGTCGACCCGGATGCCGCAGCCACGGCATCCGGATCTCGCATGATCTTCACCACGACCCAGTCGCTGCGCGAGGTCGACGCCGCGCAGGTCACCGTCACCCCCGCCGCAGACTTCACGGTCGACACGTCGGGCCGAACGGTGGGTCTGCGCTTCGCGCAGCCGCTGTGGGACGAGACCGAGTACACCGTGCGCATCGAGGGGGTCGCGGGGCTCGGCGGCGGTCCCGCGACGACGATCGAGGAGTCGTTCACCACGCCGCCGCTGGAGGTCTACCTGCTGCGCCGCGGCCGCACCGACGACACGATCGTGCGGACGACCCTCGACGGCACCGCCGAGACGGTCTATTCGCACCCGCACATCGAGGACTTCCGCGCCACCGCGGGCCACCTCGTGATCGCGACGCTCGACGACGACGACCGTCCCGTGCTCGTCACGACGCGGCTCGACGGGTCGGGGGAGCGCGAGCTGACGCTGCCCGGGCCCGGCACGGTGACGAACCTGCAGAGCGCCGACCGCGGCAACCGCATCGGCTACACGTTCACCGACGCCTCGATCGGGCGCGCCGGCAGCCGCGAGAGCGCGCTGTTCACCGCGTCGCTGAGCGATCCGGCGGCCGAGCCCACGCCGATCGAGATCGAGGGCGGCGATCCGCGCGTCGACGACTGGCGGTTCGTGCCCGGCACCGACAGCCTGCTCATGCTGACCTACGACGGCACGCTCACGCTCGCGACGGGCGAGGGCGAGGAGCCGGTCGCGCTCGGCAGCGCGCTCGCGATCGACGGCATCGCGCGCGGCTCGACGGAGGCCATCGTCGACCGGCTGACCCAGCACATCACGGTCGACCTCGCGTCGGCCGACGAGAAGCCGCTCGTCGCGGTCGACGCGGCGCTCGGGACCCCCGGTGCGATCACACCGCTGGCCGACGGGTCGACCCTGCGCGTGCTGGCGCAGCTCGACGGCTTCACGGTGCGCTCCACCGACGTGGTCGTCGCGGACGCCGACGGAGAGGTGCGGCCGGTCTTCCAGGTCGCGTCGGGCGACGTCCTGCTGCACACGTGCGTCGCCCCGAGCGGCCGGTACGCGGCGTTCCTCGTGGCGCCGCGCGCCGTCGACAACCCCTACGACGGCTACCGCCTGCCCCTGCCCGAACGGCTGCAGACGCACGTCGTCGAGCTCGACACGGGCGACGAGGTCTCGGCGCTCGACGGCTTCGACATCTCGTGGTGTCAGAACGCGCCGCGGCCGTGAGCGCTCGTCCGCGGCCGGAAGGCATCCCGATCGGGCCCACGCCCGCCGACGCGCCGCGCGTGGACGAGCGGGTGGCGATGACCGGCCTCGTCCCCGCCACGCGCGAGGCGCTCGGCGGACTGCCGGTCGAGGTCGCCCCGCTCCTCCTCGGCGCCGAGCTGCGGGCGACCGTGGACGGCGACACCGTCGCGGTGCGCATCACCGAGGTCGAGGCGTACCACGGGCGTGGCACCGGGCCGGTGCCCGATCCGGGCTCGCACGCGCGCATGGGCTACACGCGGCGCAACGCCACGATGTGGGGCGAGGCGGGGCATCTGTACGTCTACCTGAGTCACGGCATCCACTCGTGCGTCAACGTCGTGTGCGGTCCGGAGGGCTCGGCGGGCGGTGTGCTGCTGCGCGCCGGCGAGGTCGTCGAGGGGACGGATGCCGCGTTCCGCCGCCGCGTTGCCGCCCGCACTCCGCGCGACCTCGCGCGCGGGCCCGGCCGGCTCGGCGACGCGCTGGGACTCCGGCATGCGCGTCACGACGGCATCGACGCGGTGACCGGGGAGGCCCGCGACGGCGCGGTCGCGCGACTGCTGCTGCGCGAGGAGCCGGTC
>NZ_JBDIAB010000219.1:0-4474 GCF_039812165.1 Microbacterium sp. | reverse complement strand
TTAGATACCTAAATAGATACCAATCATCGTGAGGCGCGTCGACGTATTTGTCAAGACATTCTTCGGGATGGTCATTCCGGTCTCCCGCCGACGGACGGGCAGGCCGCTTTCCGGGATCTGGCAGCCTGAGAAACGGGCTGGGGCAGAATGGGATGCCGTGGGCGAGCGCGGCGGGCGACGGGTGACGATGGAGGACGTCGCCGCGGAGGCCGGAGTCTCCCGGGCGCTGGTCTCGCTCGTGATCCGTGACGCGCCGCACGTCAAGGAGGACAAGCGGGCGGCGGTGCTCGCGGCGATCGACCGGCTCGGCTATCGCCGCAACAGCCTCGCGAGCCGGCTCGCGAGCAGGCGCACCGCGACGCTGGGCCTCCTCGTCCTCGACCTGCGCAACCCTGTGTGGGCCGACGTGACCGAGGGTGTCACCGAGGTCGCCGAGTCGTCGGGCAACCACGTGCTCATCGCCGTCGGCGGCTTCGACGAGGCGCGGGAACGCGAGGCCCTCGCCTCGCTGCTGGAGATGCAGGTCGACGGCGTCGTGCTCGCCGGCTACATGGGCCGCGCGAGCGTCCTGCGCGGCCAGCTGGCAGGCACCCCCGCGGTCGTCCTCACGCGGCGACTCGACGTGCCGGGCGTGGACTCGGTCGTCGGCGGCGACGAGCAGGGCGCCGAGCTCGCGGTCGACCATCTGGTCGCGCTCGGGCATCGACGCATCGCGCACGTGTCCGGCCCGGCGGGCATCCCGTATCCAGCCCGCCGCGAGGGCTATCTCGCGGCGATGGCGCGACATGGGCTGACCCCACGGCTGTTCGAGGGCGACCTCACCGAGACGGGCGGACGGGCCGCGATGCACGCGTTCCTCGACGACGACGGAGACGTGCCGACCGCGGTGTTCTGTTACAACGACCTGTCGGCGCTGGGCGTGCTGGACGAGCTCGACCATCGCGGCGTCCGCGTGCCCGAGGACGTCGCGGTGGTCGGCTACGACGACAGCAGCGTCGCGGCCATGCCGCGCATCGGCCTCACGTCGGTCGATCAGCACGCGCGTGCGATCGGCGAGCGGGGCGCGCGGCTGCTGCTGTCGCGCATCGCGAGCGCCGGCGGAGAAGAGCGGCACGAGTCGCTCGTGCCCGAGCTGATCGTCCGCGGATCGACGGTCGCTCTCGGTCGCTGAGGCGATCGGCGATCCGCCGAAGCCGGAGCAGGTCTCAGCGGTCTGCGTCGCTCAGGTCGAGCGCGTCGCGCAGCACGCCGGCGGCCTCGCGGACGCCGTCGACGCCGTCGACGCGAGCGTCCTCGTGCTCGATGCTCAGCACGCCGTCATAGCCGCCGGCCCGCAGGCGATCCACGAACGCGGCCCACCAGCGGACGTCGTGGCCCCGCCCGACGGTCACGAAGTTCCACGAGCGCTCGTCGACGTGCGGCACCGTCAGCGGATCGAGCAGCGACCGGACGGCGGCGCGCTCCTCGATACGGGTGTCCTTGGCGTGCACGTGGGCGACGACGCCGGCGAGCGCATCCGCCGCCGCGAGCGGGTCGGCGCCCATCCAGAGCAGATGACTGGGGTCGAGGTTCGCCGCGACGATCGGTCCGATCGCCTCGCGCAGGCGGAGCACGCCGGGCACGCTGAACACGACCTGGTTGGCGTGCATCTCGACCGCGAGGCGCTCGATCCCCTCGGCGGTGGCGAACGCCGCGAGGTCAGCCCAGTAGGGGAGCACCACGTCGTTCCACTGATAGTCGTGGACGCGGGTGGTCTCCGGCGGCCACGACGTCGTGATCCAGTTCGGCACGGTGTCGCCCGGAGCCCCCGCCGGCAGTCCCGACATCAGCACGACCGTCGTGACGCCGAGCGCGCCGGCGAGCCGGATCACGTCGCGCACCTTGCCGTCGTACTCGATGTGGTGGACGGGATGCAGCTGGTTGCCGCTCGCGTTCAACGCCGCGAGGTCGAGGCCGCGGCCGGCGATTCGGCGCAGCAGCTCGGCGCGGTCGCTCTCGCTCCGCAGCAGGCCGGGCACGTCGATATGCGGCGAGGTGGACCAGTCGCCGGCGGCGAACTCGACCGACCGCGCGCCGATGTCCCGAGCGAGATCGAGGGTGTCGTCGAGGCTGAGGCTCGCGACGCTGTCGGTGAGAAGGCCGATGTGCATGGGTTCTCCTTCGAGGATCGCCGGGCGGGAGTGCGCTCGCCGAGTGTGTTGAACTGATGTCTTGACAAGAATTTTAGAGCGCTCTAAAGTTGCCGGCAACCGCGGATGCCGCTGCGCCGCGGTGTTCTCGCACGACCGCCGGCGTATCGACCGGGATCACGAAGGAGTGTCATGACGCAGGCTCGCCGCCGCATCCGCATCGGGCTCATCGGCGCAGGCATGGCCGGTCAGGCCCACGCGTTCGGCTACCGGAACGCATCGATGGCCGACGGCCTGCGCGGTGTGCGGGTCGAGCTGGCGCACGTGGTCGACGTCTTCGCCCCGCTCGCGCAGGACGTCGCCGAGCGCTACGGGTTCGAGCGCTGGGGCACCTCCGTCGACGAGCTGCTGGCTGACCCGACCATCGACGCCGTCAGCGTCGCTCTGCCCAACAGCCAGCACCTCGACGTGCTCGGCCGCGTGCTCGCCTCGGGCAAGCACGTGCTGACCGAGAAGCCCCTCGGCATGGACGGCGCTCAGGCAGCGCAGCTCGTCGAGCTCGCGCTCGCGCCCGGCCGCGAGGGAGCGGTGGACGCGGTCGGCTTCTCGTACCGGCGGCTGCCGGGCCTCGCGGCGTTGCGGGATGCCGTCGCCGACGGCATCCTCGGTCCGATCCGCCACTTCGAGACGACCTACTACTGCGCGCACGCGGCCGACCCCGACGACCCGTTCACGTGGCGCTTCGACCGTGCGACCTCCGGCGGCGGCGCGCTGATCGACCTCGGCCTGCACGCCATCGACGCGGTCGAGTTCGTCGTGGGTCCGATCACCGAGATCGTCGGGGCGCGCTTCCAGACCGCGATCTCCGAGCGGTCCGATCGAGGCGGCATCCGGCACGTTGTGACCAACGACGACGCCGCGGCGCTCCTGATGGTCGCCGGCGACGGGGCCACCGGCACGCTGCAGACCAGCCGCATCGCGCACGGCAAGCCCAACTCGCTGCAGATCGCCGTGTTCGGCGCGAACGGCTCGGCGTCGTTCAGCACCGAGGACCTCAATCAGTTCACGATCCATCTCGCCGGTGGCGACGCGCGCTTCGACGGCCCGCGGCGCGTCATCACCGGACCGCTCCACGGCGCCTACCCGGACGTCTCGTCCTTCCGGTCCCGGGGAGTCGGCACCGGATATGGCGAGGCCTTCATCGCACAGGTCCAGGCGTTCCTCCGCTGCATCCTCGACGGAACTCGGATGGACTCCGACTTCGCGGCCGCCGCGACGACCATGCGCATCCTCGACGCGGCGGAGCGGGCGGCTGCGCAGGGGCGGCCGGTCGTGCTGGAGGGCGCCGGCGCATGAGCGAGCCGCTCGTGCTCCCCGTCTCGCGCGTCCCCGCGCCGCGGACCGCGCCCTCCCTCGGCTGGGGGGTCATGGGTCCCGGCCGCATCGCGGATGCCTTCGCGACCTCGCTCCGGGCCCATACCGCGCAGCGTCTCGTCGCGGTCGGGTCGCGCTCCGCGGCGCGCGGCGCTGAGTTCGCGCGTCGCCACGGCATCGCGGCGGTGCACGCGTCGTACGAGGAGCTCGCCGCGGATTCGCGCGTGGACGTCGTCTACGTCGCCACCCCGCATCCGTTCCACGCGGAGTGCGCTCTGGTCGCGATCGCCCACGGCAAGCACGTGGTCGTCGAGAAGCCGTTCGCCATGGACGCCGACGAGGCCGAGCGCGTCGCCGAGGCGGCGGCGCGGCGCGGCGTGTTCGCGATGGAGGCGATGTGGCCGCGCTTCCTGCCTGCCGCCGACGTCCTTCGCCAGGTGCTCGACGACGGGCTGATCGGCGAGCCGCGCGCGCTGCTGGCCGACCTCGGGGAGCACTTCCCGTACGATCCCGCACACCGGCTCTTCGACCCGGCTCTGGGCGGGGGAGCGGTGCTCGACCTCGGCGTCTATCTCGTGTCGTTCTCCTCGCTCGTGCTGGGACGCCCGGATGCCGTCGTCGCCATCGGATCGTTCACCGACACGGGCGTCGACGCGCAGGCCACGATCGTCCTGCGCGGGCGGGACGGACGTCAGGCGCATCTGTACACGACGCTCGAGGCGCGCACTCCCACCGGCGCGGTCGTCGTCGGGAGTCGGGGAACCGTCGAGGTCGGCTCGCCGTTCTACCTGCCCCCACGACTGACCGTGCGCCGGCACGGCGAGGAGCCGACGGCGCGCGCGGAGTTCTCGCAGCACGTGCCCGAGGACGGCCTGTGCTTCGAGGCCGCCGAGGTCGCGCGGTGCATCGACGCCGGGCTCACCGGGTCACCGCTCATGCCTGTCGGCGAGACGGTCGCGATCGCCCGCACG
>NZ_JBDIAB010000218.1:0-4478 GCF_039812165.1 Microbacterium sp. | reverse complement strand
CGATCGTGCCGCCGTCGGGCCCGCTCGGCGCCGGCGGGGCGTCGACGGTCAGCGCGCCCCAGCCGAGGAGCTCTCCGACCTCGCCCTGGTTGCCCGACTGCGCGACGACCTTGAGAGCGCCGACCGGAAGGGTCGCCCCGGCGAGCGGCGCCACGACGACGCCGGACGCGTCCGCCTGGAACCACGTGCCCAGCCACGGGTAGCGCGGCGAGCCGTCGGCGGTGTACGGCGTCAGGAAGATCCAGTCGCCCTCCTGTGCACCGGGCACGGTCACGACGAGCGCCGTGGCCCGCTTCTCGACCGTGACCCCGTTCGCGTTCGCGTCGGTCAGGGTGGCGGCATCCACCGGATCGGGTGCGCCGTTGGGCTGGTACGCGCCCACGACGAACTCGGCGGACTGCACGGTGCGCACGGTGTCGCCCGACTTGAGCGAGCCCGTGAGGAGCCGCAGGGTGTGCGCGCCCTCGGTGAACGCCGGAGACGAGCCGGCGGCGCCGGTCGCGGTTCCGTCGGGGAGGCGGATCTCGGCGTCGAACGTGCCGTCCTCCGCGTTCGCCTCGATGATCGCCCAGATGGTCTGGTTCTGATGCAGGTCGGCCGTGAGGTGGCTGTACGCGCCCTCGTCGATCTTGACCGCGATGACGGAGCCGCCGCGCTTCTCGGCCGGATGGCACCAGCCGGTGCCTGTGACGTGCAGCGTGCCGCCGAGACCCACGCCGGGGTTCTCGATCGTGATGGCGGGCGCGGAGCCCGTCGGCACGCACGTGGGCTCCTCCTCGGTGCCCCCGCCGGTGTGCGGCACGCCGCCCACGGTGAGGAACCCGGTCGTCACCGTGCGCAGGACGTCAGCCGAGTCGAACCTGCCGGACTGGAACAGCACGCTCAGGTACTGACCCGCGGTCAGGCCGTCGGGTGCGTCGATCTCGACCTCGAAGTCGCCGTCCGCGTCGATCGCGATGACGTTCGCGTGGCTCGAGGGGTTCGAGGGCGCCAGCAGCGTCCAGATCGTGTTGTCGCCGGTCGCCGACGGATGCACGACCACGCCCGCGCCGGAGCGCGTGTACTGCGTCGTCGCTCCCGAGTTGAGCTTGATGGCGACGGTCGAGGCGCCGGTGCCGGCCCGGTTCACCCAGCCGGTGCCCTTGATCCTGATGGTGCTGCCGTCGCCGGCGTCCACGTCCTTCTGCACCCACGCCGTCGCGGTGCCGCCCGTGGCGGCGTCCGTGTAGGTCACCGTCTCGTGCGCCCAGCTCGGCGGGTCGCCGGCGCCGGGCTCTTCGCCGGGCACGTCGCCCGCGATCTCGAAGGTCGCGTTGAGCGAGCGGACCACGTCGGCGGCGCGCGTCTCGAGCGTGCCGGAGAGGAAGCGGATCTGATGGCTCGAGCCCGCCGCCCAGTCGGTCCACGACCCGTCCGCCAGCCGCGCGTTGTCGACGGTCGGGTAGGGCACGGTGAGCGTCCAGTCGCCGTTCGCGTCGGCCTCGACGATCGCGTGCAGACGCTTGTCGGCGGTCGCCGTCCCGGTGACCGGGTTCGTGACCTCGCGCTTCGTGTACACGGTGTTCGGGTCGCCCGAGAAGGTCGCGTCGATCAGCACGCTGAACACCGATCCCTTCGACCCGTCCTGCACCCGCCAGTTCGTGCCCGACACGACGATGTCCTGACCCGGCGTGATCGTGGTCGGCGCCGTATAGGTGACCTCGCGCCCGGCGCCGTCGGTGACGGTGTAGGTGCGCACGGCGGGCGCCTCGGTGACCGTCAGCGTCGCGGCATCCGTCTCGGCGCTGCCGGCGGCGTTCGTGAAGACGGCCTTGAACTGCGTGCCGCTCTGCGCGAGCGCGGCGTCCGACACCGTCAGCGCGGTGCCGGTGGCACCCGCGAGCACGGCCCACTGGCCGGTCGGCGTCTTCGACCACCACTGCACGGCGGGGGCCGGTGCCCCGCTGGCGGCGACGGTGAAGCGCGCGGTCTGCCCGACCTCGACGCTCGTGTCCGTCGGCTGCGCCGTGACGGTCGGGGCGACCTGCTCGCTCACGACCGTGAGGGTCGCGGCGCTCGTCGTCGCCGAGCCGCCGGCGTTGGTGAACACCGCACGGTAGCGCGCACCGGATGCCGTCGACTCGTCGACCGGGACGGTGAGCGTCGTCGTCGTGGCGCCCGGCACGTCGGCCCACTCGCCGCCCGCGCTCGACTGCCACTGCACGGTCGGGGTGGGGACACCGCTCGCGGCCGCCGTGAAGGCGGCCGCCGCACCGCGTTCGGCGGTGACGTGAACGGGCTGCGTCGTGATCTCGGGCGCGGCAGCCGGTGCGATCACGAGCTGCACCGGGGCGGACACGACCCAGCCGGCGGCGTTCGCGACGACGGCCCTGACATTCGTCGTCGTGCGAGAGCTCGTCACCCACGTCTCGCCGCTGTTGCCCGCCCAGATGGGACTCCAGTTGTACGGGCTCGCGCCGGCGTTCGTCTGCCAGTAGACGGTCGGGGTCGGATCGCCGGCCACCTCGACGCGGAACGTCGCCGGGGTCCCCGCCGTGGTCGTCACCGTCTGGGGCTGGGACAGGATGCCCGGCGCCGCCCCCTCGGCCGGGTCCACGATCGCGAACGGAGCCGTCGCGACGGTCACGGAGGGGTTCTGGTTCCACGAGCTGAACTGCAGCTCGTAGTCGTCGGCAGCGGCGAGAGCGCCGTCGTCGCCGGGGTCGACGCCGACGTAGCGGAGGAGGGGGATGGTGAGCTCGACGCCCGAGAAGGACCCGTCGCCGCCGACCCGGACGAACTCCTCGACCGTCTCCGTCACGCGCACGACGCCGCCGGTCGACGGGCTGCCGAGATCGACGATGACCCGAGTGTCGGGGACGAACCCGCTGCCCGACACGGTGACCTTGTCGCCGCGGTGATACGGCCCCACCGAGGCGATCGTCACGACCGGGGCGGCCTTGATCGTCAACGTCGCGGCCGCGCTCGTGACACTCCCCGCGCCGTTGCGGAACACCACCCGGAACCGCGCCCCGTCGACGAGGTACGCGGCGTCCGCCGCGTCGGCGGCACTCAGCGAGAGCGCGGAGACGTGGAAGTCCCAGCCGTCCAACGTGAGGAGGTGCTCCTTGCCGGGCAGGTCGCGCCACGTTCCGCCGTCATCGACCTGCCACTGCGCGCTGGCCGGCGCAGGGGTCAAGCCCGTGCGCGCCTCGAACGCCGCGCCCGTCGCGTTCGACCACATCGTCAGGTCGGCCGGCTGCTGCGTGATCGCGGGCAGCTCGGTCGGCTCCGGCTCCGGCTCGCCGGTCCCCGCGCTGACCGAGAACCACACCTGCGCGCTCGTCGCGGGCATCGGGTTGCCGTAGACGGGGTTGCTCGCGAAGGTGAGCGAGTGCTTGCCCTCGTTCTCGTCGGTGCCCGGGCCGGTCTCCGAGACGTTCTCGCGCAGCGTGACCGTGCCCGAGAACGTCCCGTCGGCGTGGGTCTGGAAGGTGGGGAAGGCACCCGTCGGCGACACTCCGGGAGTGACCGCGTCCGGGCCGCCCCAGGTCGCCTCGATGATGCCCACCGCACTCGTCGCCGACAGCCCGTCCGCTCGTGCGAACACGAGCGATCCGCCGGCGCCGTCGTCGCTCACGTAGCCGGCTCCGGTGAACGAGATCGTCTCACCCGGCGCGTAGCTCGCCTTGTCGAGCGTGATCGAGGTGGCGGTCAGGCGCGCGGCATCGGTCGTCGCACTGCCCGCGGCGTTGGTGAAGACGGCGCGGTACGACGTGCCCGACAGCGTCGTCGGGGCCGCCGCGATCGTGAGCGTGGGTCCCGTGGCACCCGCGACATCGCTCCACTCGCCGCCGGGCGTCCGCGACTGCCACTGGGCGGTCGGCGACGGATCGCCCGACGCGGATGCCGTGAAGACGGCATCCGTGCCCGCCGGCACGGCCGTGGCCCTCGGCTGAGTGCTGACGGCGGGAGCGACGGCCGCGGGCGGCGCCTCGGCGGTCGTGACGTCGGCTGCGGCCGTGCGGATCACGTCGCCGTTCAGCATGGATCCGGTGAGCAGGCGCACGCCGTGGGTCTCGCCGGCGGCCCAGGCCTTGTCGGAGTTGGCGAGCGTGGGCCAGGGCAGCTCGACCGACCACTCCCCGGTGGCGTCGGCCTGGGCGACCGCGTAGATGGTCTTGTTCGGCTGCACCGCACCGGTCACCGGGTGCGTCACCTCGAGCTTCGTCGAGACGCCGCCCTCGTCGAGCTTGACCGCGATGATCGAGCCCTGGGTCGCGGTGCCGTCGAGCCAGCCGCTGCCGGAGATCAGGAGGGGGCGGCCCTCGTGCCAGGTCGCGGGCACGTAGTACTTCGCACCGTCGGTCGTGGTGTACTCGGTGCCGACGTGCGCGAGCGCGTCGAGCGCGAACACGAGAGCCCGGAACGCGCCGTCGAGCTCCGGCGACCCGGTCTCGACGACGGGTGCGGCGGGCGCGCTCGTGACCGGAGCGGAC
>NZ_JBDIAB010000217.1:0-4545 GCF_039812165.1 Microbacterium sp. | reverse complement strand
GCGGCCGGAAGGCGCGGGAAAGGGCGACGGCCGCGGGCTGCGTCGTTGAAGCCCGCGAGCCGCCGTCACAACCCGGACTCGACGAAGTAGCGGACCTCGATGATCGTGGTGTTCGTGGCGTCGGAGACCGCCGCGACGGCGCCGGAGACGGCCCCCGGCACGGTCGGATCGACGCCCTCGGGCACGTCGATGAGATACGCGGTGCCGTAGTTGCCCCACTCCACCGTGCGCGGAGCGAGCGCGAGCACATCGGCGACGGGGGTGCCGACCGCCACGCCCGACGAGGTGGTCAGACGGATGCCGCGGGCCTGGTCGGCCGTGAACACCGCGAACGACGGCAGCATGTACTCCGCGCGGGGCTTCTCGAGGTTCTGCTCGTCGTAGAACGTGAACCCGTCCCACAGGTACACCGTGTAGTCGGGGTAGTGCCCGCCGTCACCGGGGTTGGTCGAGATCGTCGGCGGGCCGTCGAATGCCTCCTCGAGCGCGGCGACGGCCGGTTCGCCCTCATCGGCCCACGCGTACGTGAACACGGCGGTGCCGTCCTCGGTGAGCAGCACGAAGCCGGTGTCGTCCAGGCGGATCTCGGCCACGCTCGCGTCGGGGGTGGGCGTCGGCGTCGGCGCGGGAGTCGTCTCGGTCGCGGTGGGCGTGGGCGTCGGGGTCGCGGCGGGAGCGCAGGCAGTCAGCAACAGGGCGACGAGGGCTGCGCTTGCACCGAGCAGGGTTCGGGTCCGGGGCATGCCTCTATCGTTCCAGTCGCCGCCGACGGCGACGGGCAGGACGGGTAACGATCTGCCAACAAGCGCGGTGTCGGGCGGCGCGCTCGCGACTGACGAGCTTCGCAGTCTCGTGCGGATCTCGCAGGATTCCGGTGAGATCGTGCGAAGTCCGTGCGATTCTGCGAAGTTCGTGCGCGATACGGCGCGAGATGCCGGCCAGCGCCGGCCGGGTCAGGATTGCTCGGAGCCGGAGCGCTCGGAGCCGGAGCGCTCGGCGACGTGCTCGACGAGGCCGAAGCCGGCCTGCGGCGGCTGGCCGGAGCGGTCGGCGCCCGGGAGCGGCCTCGAGCGGCGGCCGTAGATGAGCTCCGACGAGTCGAGCAGCCAGGGCACGAGCGTGATCGAGACGCCGTGCAGCATCATGAGCTGCTGCGCGATGCGCCGTGCGCGCCGGTTGTGCAGCAGCTTCTCCCACCAGTGCCCGACGATGTACTGCGGCAGGTACACGGTGACCACCGACGGCCCATGCTTCTCGCGATATGCGCGGACGAAGTCCATGATCGGGGAGGCATAGGTGCGGTAGGGCGACTCGACCACGATGAGCGGCACCGGCATCCGCTGTTCGTGCCACTCACGCTGCAGGGCGTCGGCCTCTTCCGCGGTGACGGCGACGTGCACCGCGAGGGTCGTGTCGTGATGGGCCGCGAGCGCGTAGTCGACCGCCTTCGCGACCGGCTTCTGCAGGCGGTTGACGAGCACGAGCGCGACGTCGCCGGTGGCGCCGTAGTGCACCGGGTCGTCCAGCGCGATCTCGTGCTCGACGTCGCGGTAGTAGCGGCTGACGCCGATCATGAGCACAGAGAGGACGGGGATCGCGAGGAAGACGAGCCACGCGCCGTGCGTGAACTTCGTGATCGTCACGACGACGAGCACGAGCATCGTGAAGCACGCGCCCAGCCCGTTGATCGCGAGCCCGGTGATGGCCTCGTGGCGCCGAGTCTGCCGCCCCCTCAGCACGCCGCGCCAGTGGCGCACCATGCCGAGCTGGCCGAGCGAGAACGACACGAACACGCCGATGATGTACAGCTGGATGAGCGTCGTGAGGTTGGCCTGGTAGATCACGAGCACGACGATCGCGGCGGCCCCGAGGATGATCATGCCGTTCGAGTAGACGAGCCGGTCACCCCGCGTGTTGAGGGACTTGGGGGCGTAGCCGTCGCGCGCGAGCACCGCGCCGAGCAGCGGGAATCCGTTGAACGCGGTGTTCGCGGCCAGCAGCAGCACGCACGCCGTGGCCGCCTGGATGACGAAGAAGGGGATCGAGCCCGCCCCGAACGTGGCGGCCGCGACCTGCGCCATGAGACTCGGCTGCGGCGCGCTCGCGCAGTCGAACCCGACCAGGTGGCACGGGTTCTCGGCGTAGTGGACCCCTGCGACGAGCGCCAGGAGCGTCAGCCCCGCGAACAGCAGGATCGCGATCGAGCCCATCGCGGTGAGGGTCAGCTGGGCGTTGCGGATCTTCGGAGTACGGAACGCCGGCACCCCGTTCGAGACCGCCTCCACGCCGGTGAGGGCCGAGCATCCGCTCGAGAACGCCCGCAGGATGAGGAGGATCGTCGCCGCCTGCGTGAGCTCTTCGGCCTGCACGTCGAACGCCGCGCTCGAGGCCACCGGCGCGTCGCCGAGAGCCCACCGGACGAGGCCCGTGACCACCATGACGCCGACCGAGCCGATGAACACGTACGTGGGCACCGCGAACGCGCGCGACGCCTCGCGCACGCCGCGCAGGTTCATCACGACGATGAGCACGACGAAGCCCACGGCGAGCTCGACGCGCCACGGGTCGAGGACCGGCAGGGCCGAGATGATGTTGTCGACGCCCGAGGCGACCGACACGGCGACGGTGAGGATGTAGTCGACGAGCAGGGCGGATGCCACGACCACGCCCGCGGTCTCGCCGAGGTTCGTACGCGCGACCTCGTAGTCGCCGCCGCCGGAGGGGTAGGCCTTGATGAGCTGGCGGTAGCTCAGCACGACGACGATGAGGAGCGCCACGACCGCGGCGGCGACCCAGGGGCTGAACGCCAGGAACGCGGTGCCGCCGACCAGCAGGATCATGAGCAGCTCCTGCGGCGCGTACGCGACCGACGACAGCGCGTCGGAGGCGAAGATCGGCAGCGCCATGCGCTTGGGGAGGAGCTGCTCGTCGAGCGCCTCGCTCGTGAGGGGCTCGCCGAGGAGGATGCGCTTGGCGACCGGCGTCTCGTCGGCCGGCTCGCGCGTTTCGTGCGTCACGGCGCGCGACTCTACGCCCGTGCGATCACGCGCGCAATGGGGCGGGCGCAGGGGCAGGCCAGCCTCCGGCTCGCCGAGTCACTGCCTTAGGGGCGACCCACTGCGCTCGAGCACAGTGAGCGGGTGCCAGGGCAGTGACTCGGGGGAGAGGTGCGGAGGGCGGGGAAGCGTAGGGAGGCCGGGCCGCGGTCGCGCGGGCCGCGGTCGCGGGGGTCTCGCGGTCGCGGGAGGGGGCGGGGCGTCAGGCGAGGAACTCGCGCGCTGCGACGACGAGGTTGTCGACGCCGCGCTCGAGCGTCGGGTGGATCACCGGCGCGAACAGCGGGGAGTGGTTGGTCGGGATGTCGCGTTCGACCGTGCCGGCGGCCACGGCATCCGCGTACCGCTGCGGGTCGACGCCGCCCCAGAACCAGAACACGAGCGGCACACCGGACTCGCGCGCGAACCACGACACGTCCTCGCTGCCGGTGAACATGCCCGGGTCGATCACGGTGCCCTCGCCGAACGCGCGATCGAACGCCGCGGTGAGGCGCGCGGTCGCGTCGGCGTCGTTGATCGTGGGCGGCAGGGTGTGGTCGATCGTGATGGCCGGTTCCTCCTCGGCGCCGGATGCCGCGGCCTCGGCCCGCACGATCCGCTCCACCTTCGCCATCACGCGCTCGCGCGCGACGTCGTCGGGGTAGCGCAGGCTCAGGGCGAGCGTCGCGTCGGCGGGGATGATGTTGTTCTTCAGCCCGGCGTGCACGGCGCCGACGGTCACGACCGCCATCTCGCGCGGGTCGACCTCGCGCGACACGATCGTCTGGAGGCGCATGACGGTCGCCGCGGCCATGACCACGGGGTCGATCGTCGCGTGCGGACGGGAGCCGTGGCCGCCGCGGCCGAGGAGGTGCACCGTCAGCCCGTCGGAGGCCGCCATCTGCGTGCCCGGGCGGACGCCGACCACGCCCGCGGGGAGCGGCGTGACGTGCTGCCCGAGCACGATGTCGGGGCGGGGGAAGCGGTCGAGCACGCCGTCGGCGATCATGGCGAGCGAGCCCGCGCCGTGCTCCTCGGCGGGCTGGAAGACCGCCACCACGGTGCCCGACCACTCGTCGCGCGTGGCGACCAGCCGCTCGAGCGCGCCCAGCAGCGCGGTCACGTGCATGTCGTGGCCGCACGCGTGCATGACGGGCACGTCGACGCCGTGCGGGTCGATGCCGCGCACGGTGCTCGCGTACGGCAGACCGGTCTGCTCGGGCACGGGCAGACCGTCCATGTCGGCGCGCAGCCACACGACGGGTCCGTCGCCGTTGCGCACGACTCCGACGACGCCCGTGCGACCGATGCCCTCGTGCGCCTCGATGCCGAGCTCCGCGAGTGCCGCGACCACGACGCCCGCGGTGCGGGTCTCCTGGAACGACAGCTCGGGGTGGCGGTGCAGATCGATGTAGAGGGCTTCGAGGTCGAGCGACATGTCCCGAGCCTAGCTTTCCGCGCCCGCGCCGCCCCTGACGGCGGTGCCCGGCGGCGTCCGCCGGCGTCCGCC
>NZ_JBDIAB010000216.1:0-4569 GCF_039812165.1 Microbacterium sp. | reverse complement strand
CGCCCCGGCGCAGGCGCTCGACGTGCCGGCGGCACCGTCGACCCGGAGATCGCCCGCTACGACGTCGAGACCGGCGGAGCCGCGACACCCGGCGCGGGCCGCCGAGGCGGCGGCGCGTACTCGTCGCGCGTGCTCGTGCCGACGCCCATGCGGCTCATCGCGGCGACGAGCCCCACCGCGGCGGCGACGCCGTCGACGACCGGCACGCCGACCCGCCGCGACACCGTCGCGCACAGGTCGGCCATGCCCGCGCAGCCGAGCACGATGACGTCGGCGCGCGCCGTGGCGACCGCCCGGGCGGACACCTCGACGATCGTGTCGACCGCGGGCGAGGCGGTGTCCTCGAGCTCGAGGACCGGGATGCCGGTGGCCTCGAGCGCCACGCACGCGCGCCGCATGCCGTACCGGGCCAGCAGGTCGTCGGCCCGGCCGAGCGTGCGGGAGAGCGTCGTCACGACGGCGAACGAGCGTCCGGCGAGCGCGGCGACGTGCATCGCCGCCTCCGCGATGCCGACGACCGGCACGTCGACGAGCTCGCGCGCGGCATCCAGCCCGGGATCCCCGAAGCACGCGACGACGTAGCCGTCGCTGCCGCCGGCCCGCAGGTCGGCCTCGATCAGCTCGACCACGGCGAGCGCGGCGGCCACCTCGTCGACGTGGCTCTCGATCGCCGCGGCGCCCTCGGCGGGGCACACCGCGACGATCTCGACGTCGGGGCCGGCCACCTCCCGGGCGGCGTCCGCGATCTTCGCGGTCATCGCCCGGGAGGTGTTCGGGTTGACGAGGGTGATCCTCATCGCGACGAGGCCTGCTGCACCGGGATCTCGCCCGAGATCGCCGGCGGCTCCGAGTCGGCGGTCGCCGCGGCGCCGTCGATCGTGCCGTCCGAGATGCCGTCGGTCTCGCCGTCGAACGTCGGCACGCGCGGGTCCATGCGCTCGAAGAGCACGAAGAAGAAGTACCCGAGACCGCAGCCGATGAACCACGTGAAGTTGCCGATCCACGAGACGTCGACCATGCCGAGGTCGGCGAACATCTTCGGGAAGACGGCGAGGACGATCGTCGGGATGCCGGCCCACAGCAGCGTCTTGACCGCGTTCGGGTTGTATCCGTTCGAGTACCAGTAGGCGCCCGTCTCCGACATCGTGAACATCGCGTCGGTCTTGATGCGCTGCTTCGCGGCGACGTAGTAGCCGGCGATCAGCAGGCCGAACAGCGGGCCGATGAGCGCCGCGAGGAGTCCCAGCGAGTAGTGGATCGCGGTCGCGTTGGAGTACCAGTTCCACGGCAGCAGGAACACCGAGCCGACCGCGGCGATCATGCCGCCCATGCGCCACGAGATGCGGTGCGGGGCGACGTTGGAGAAGTCGAACGCGGGCGAGATGAAGTTCGCGACGATGTTGATGCCGACCGTCGCGGTGACGAACGTCAGGCCGCCGAGGAGGATCGCGAACGGGGTGTCGATGCGCTCCACGGTGTGGATCGGGTCGGTGATCAGCTCGCCGAACACCGGCACCGTGGCCGAGGCCGTGATGACGGTCAGCAGCGAGAAGAACAGGAAGTTCACCGGCAGGCCCCAGAGGTTGCCCTTCTTGACCGCGCTGAAGCTCTTGCCGTACCGCGCGAAGTCGCCGAAGTTCAGCATCGGCCCGGAGAAGTACGACACGACGATGCCGATCGCCATGAACATGAGCCCGATCGAGCCCCAGAAGCCGACGTCGGGCTGGCTCGGGTCGGACAGGTCGAAGCTCACGTTCTCCCAGCCGGCCTGCGAGACGAGGTAGACCGCGAGGACGATCATGACGACGTAGACGGCGGGGCCGGCCCAGTCGATGAACCGGCGGATGACCTCCATGCCGTTCCAGAACAGCGCCACCTGCGCCACCCACAGGATCGCGTACGAGATCCAGCCGAGCGCCGACAGGCCCAGGAACTCGTGCTCGAGCAGCGCGGCGCTGCCGGGCACGAACTTCAGGAAGATGATGTTCAGCGACTGCGCCGCGAGGAACGTCTGCACGCCGTACCAGGCGATCGCGATGATGCCGCGGATGATCGCGGGGATGTTCGCGCCCTTGATGCCGAAGATCGCCCGGTTGACGACCGGGTAGGGCACGCCGGTCTTCTGGCTGGGCTTGGCGACCAGGTTCGTGAAGACCTGGACGATCACGATGCCGACGACCAGCGCCACGAGCACCTGCCACGCGGCGATGCCGAGCGCGAACAGCGAGCCCGCCGTGACGTAGCCTCCGACGGAGTGCACGTCCGACATCCAGAAGGCGAAGATGTTGTACCAGGACCACTTCTGCCTGCGCAGCGGTGCGAGATCCTCGTTGGCGAGTCGGGTGTCGTACTCGGGCTTCATGTTGCCGGAGCCGACCGGCATGCCGGCCGCCTCGACGATGTCCTGAGGAGCGGTGGGGGATGCCGCTTCCGTGTTGCGTGCCATGGGAGTGCCTTTCGCGGGAGATGGCGAAAGGCCGGTCATGGATCATGACCGGCCTTGGTCTGGCGATGCGATGCGTCACTCGTGAAGCTATTGCTTCACGAGTGAGGGCCGGTTTCGCCGCTGTAACATCCGCATGACATTCCTCGCGGGATGTTGCGCGCCGATGTCGGCGTGCGCCTCCGAACCCCCGCCTACACTGGCGTCGTGCCCGTCCTGCGCTCCCGGCTCGTCCCGACCGCGGCGCGCGACGAGCTGGCGGCCGCCCTCACGGCCCTCCACGACGAGCTGGATCTGCCCGACGACTTCCCTCCCGCGGTGCTCGCCGAGGCCGATGCCGCGGCCCGCTCCGTGCCGGTCGACCCCGCTGCCGCAGGACTGGCCGACCTGCGCGGCATCCCGTTCGTGACGATCGACCCGCCCGGCTCGACCGATCTCGACCAGGCCCTGCACCTCGAGCGCACCGCCGGCGGCGCCGTGCTCCACTACGCGATCGCCGACGTGCCGGCGTTCGTCGAGCCGGGCGGCGCGGTCGACGCCGAGGCGCGCGAGCGCGGGCAGACCCTCTACGCGGCGGACCGCCGCATCCCGCTGCACCCCGAGGTGCTCAGCGAGGATGCCGCGTCGCTCCTCGCCGATCGCGACCGGCGCGCATACGTGTGGCGCTTCGAGCTCGACGACGGCGCGCGGCCCACCGCGACGACGCTGACCCGCGCCGTGATCCGCTCGCGCGCGCAGTGGAGCTATGCGGACGCACAGGCCGCGGTCGACGGCGGCACCGCGCCGGAGGCCTTCGCGGCGCTCCCCTGGTTCGGCGCCGAGCGCTCCGCGCGCGAGAGCGAGCGCGGCGGCGCGAGCCTCAACCTGCCGGAGACTCGCGTGGTGGCCGAGCCCGAGGGTGCGCCCGCGCGCGGCGACGACGAGCCGGCCGAGATCCGCGACGGGCACGGGGCGTACCGGCTGGAGCGCGATCCGGGGCTCCCGATCGAGGACTGGAACGCGCACGTGTCGCTGCTGACCGGCATGGCGGCGGCCGACATCATGCTCCGCGGCGGCATCGGCATCCTCCGCACGATGCCGCCGGCATCCGCCGAGGACGTCGCCGCGTTCCGCACGCAGACCGTCGCGCTCGGCGAGCCGTGGCGCGAGGACGTGACGTACGGCGACTACCTGCAGCGGCTCGGGCGGGGCCCGGTGCCGCGCGCGATCCGCGAGGCCGCGGCCGGGCTCTTCCGCGGGGCGGGCTACGTCGCGTTCGACGGCGAGCCGCCGGCCGATCCCGATCAGGCGGCCATCGGCGCGCCCTACGCGCACGCGACCGCGCCGCTGCGCCGGCTGATCGACCGCTGGTCGCTCGTGATCTGCGAGGCGCTCGCGAACGGCCACCCGGTCCCCGAGTGGGCGCGAGAGAGCCTGCCGGAGCTGCCGCGGCTGATGGCGCGCTCGGCCCAGCGTGCGAGCCGGCTCGACGCCGACACGCTCGACCGTGTCGCCGCAGCCGTGCTGCACGGCCGCGAGGGCGAGATCCTCACCGGCGCCGTGCTGCGCGTGCGCCGCGGGACCGCGCGCGTGCAGCTGCGACGCCCGCCCATCGTGGTCTCGGTGCCCGCGCTCGACGTCGCCCCCGGCGCGTTGGTGCGCCTGCGGCTGGATGCCACGTCGATCGCCGACGGCACGTCGACCTTCAGCAGGGTCGACGCGACGAGCTGACCGAGGCCGAGGCCCGCCGGGCGGCCCGGCGACCGTCAGCCGTTCAGCGCCGCCAGCACCCGCGCCGCCAGCTCCTCGCGCGGGATCGGCGCCTCCGACACCGACACGGTGTTCGTCCCGTCCGTCGCGTAGAGCGTCGACGCTCCGGGTCCCTCGATCGTGACGGCCTCGACGGCCCCGGCGACGGTCGCCGGTGTGCCCGCGACCTCCGCCCACTGGAAGCCCGACCCGGGATACAGTCTCATCCAGATGCCGCCGAGCTCGTACGAGTACCACGGGCACCAGGCCGTGACGCCCTCGCGCTCGAGGATCTCGCGGCTCACGGAGGGCCCGAATCCGGTCGGATAGCCGGCGTAGAACTCCGTGCCCTGCATGATGCCGGCGACGTCGATCAGAGCGCCCAGCTGCTCGCAGTC
>NZ_JBDIAB010000215.1:0-4583 GCF_039812165.1 Microbacterium sp. | reverse complement strand
CGGCCCCGGCCGTCCCGGCGGCGCCGGTGGAGGCTTCCAGCGTCCCGGTGCCCCGGCGGGCGGCGGCTTCGCCGGTCGTCCCGGTGGCGGCGGCGGTCGTGGCCGCGGCCCCGGCGGTGGCACCGCCGGTGCCTTCGGCAAGGGCGGCGGCAAGTCCAAGCAGCGCAAGTCGCGTCGGGCGAAGCGGCAGGAGTTCGAGATGCGGTCGGCGCCGGTCGTCGGCGGCGTCAACGTCCAGAAGGGCAACGGCGAGATCATCCGCCTGCGTCGCGGCGCGTCGATCGCCGACTTCGCCGACAAGCTCGAGGCGATCCGCGGCTACACGGTCCAGCCCGGCACGCTCGTGACGATCCTCTTCAACCTCGGCGAGATGGCCACGGCGACCGAGTCGCTGGACGAGGCGACCTTCGAGGTGCTCGGCGCCGAGCTCGGCTACAAGATCCAGATGGTCTCGCCCGAGGACGAGGACAAGGAGCTCCTCGAGGGCTTCGGCCTCGACCTCGAGCAGGAGCTGGAGGACGAGGACGACGAGGACCTCGAGATCCGTCCCCCCGTCGTGACCGTCATGGGTCACGTCGACCACGGAAAGACGCGCCTGCTCGACGCCATCCGCCAGACCAACGTGGTCGCGGGCGAGGCCGGCGGCATCACGCAGCACATCGGCGCCTACCAGGTGTGGACCGAGCACGAGGACATCGAGCGCGCCATCACCTTCATCGACACCCCCGGTCACGAGGCCTTCACGGCCATGCGCGCCCGCGGTGCGCAGGTCACCGACATCGCGATCCTGGTGGTCGCCGCCGACGACGGCATCATGCCGCAGACGGTGGAGGCCCTGAACCACGCGCAGGCCGCGAACGTGCCGATCGTGGTCGCGGTCAACAAGGTCGACAAGCCCGACGCCAACCCGGCCAAGGTGCGCCAGCAGTTGACCGAGTACGGCCTGGTGGCGGAGGAGTACGGCGGCGACGTGCAGTTCGTCGACGTGTCGGCGCGTCAGGGCACCGGCATCCAGGAACTGCTCGACGCGGTCCTGCTGACGGCGGATGCCGGACTCGACCTCCGCGCGAACCCGAACAAGGCCGCGCGCGGCATCGCGATCGAGGCCAAGCTCGACAAGGGCCGCGGCTCGGTCGCCACCGTGCTCATCCAGTCCGGCACGCTGCGCGTCGGCGACGCGATCGTCGCGGGCACCGCCTACGGGCGCGTCCGCGCGATGATCGACGAGAACGGCGAGGCGGTCGACGAGGCCGCCCCCGCCCGCCCCGTGCAGGTGCAGGGCCTCAACTCGGTGCCGCGTGCCGGCGACACGTTCATCGTGACCGAGGAGGACCGCACGGCCCGCCAGATCGCCGAGAAGCGCGAGGCCGCCGAGCGCAACGCCCAGCTGGCCAAGGCCCGCAAGCGCATCTCGCTCGAGGACTTCACGCGCGCGCTGGAAGAGGGCAAGGTCGAGTCGCTCAACCTCATCATCAAGGGCGACGTGTCCGGTGCCGTCGAGGCGCTGGAGGAGTCGCTGCTGAAGATCGAGGTCGACGACTCGGTGCAGCTGCGCATCATCCACCGCGGCGTCGGCGCGATCACCGAGTCGGACGTCAACCTCGCCACGATCGACAACGCGATCGTGATCGGGTTCAACGTGCGTCCCGACGCGAAGGCCCGTGAGCGCTCCGCGCGCGAGGGCGTCGACATCCGGTTCTACTCGGTCATCTACAACGCGATCGACGACGTCGAGCAGTCGCTCAAGGGCCTGCTCAAGCCGGAGTTCGAAGAGGTGCGCTCGGGCGTCGCCGAGATCCGCGAGGTGTTCCGCTCCTCGAAGTTCGGCAACATCGCGGGCTGCATCGTCCGCAGCGGCACGATCACGCGCAACGCCAAGGCGCGCGTCATCCGCGACGGCGTCGTCATCGCCGATGGCCTGGCCATCGAGTCGCTGCGTCGCTTCAAGGACGACGTCACCGAGGTCCGCACCGACTTCGAGTGCGGTATCGGCCTGGGCAAGTACAACGACATCCAGATCGGCGACGAGATCGAGACGACCGAGATGGTGGAGAAGCCGCGCGGCTAGGCTGCTGTGCGCTGGTTGCGGCCATGGCTGCGGCTACGGCTACGGTGTGGGATGCCGTCCTCAGCAGAGCGGGGGCCCCGCCCGCTTCGCGGGCACCCCGATGCTTCGGACGACATCCCACACCTCCGCCTCCGCCGCCACCTTCCTCGCCTGAGTCGCGGGGGCGTGCCGGCGAGAGCTTGAGAGAGGGAAGATGATGGCTTCGGAACGACAGGCGAGGCTCGCGGACCGCATCCGCGTGCTCCTCGCGGAGCGCCTCGAGAAGGGGCTGCGCGACCCGCGCCTCGGCTTCGTCACGATCACCGACGTGCGCGTGACGGGCGACCTCCAGCACGCGTCGGTCTTCTACACGGTGCTCGGCACCGAGGAGGAGCGGATCGCGTCCGGCGAGGCGCTGGCCTCGGCCACCGGCATGCTCCGCAGCGCCATCGGCCGTCAGCTCGGCGTGCGGCTCACCCCGACGCTCGAGTTCATCCACGACGCGCTGCCCGAGAACGCGGGCCACATCGCCGAGCTCCTGCGCGAGGCGCGCGAGCGGGACGAGGCCGTGGCAGGTCTCGCTGCCGGCGCGACCTACGCGGGCGAGGCCGACCCGTACGTCAAGCCCCGCGAGGCCGACGAGGACGAGTGAGCCGAGCTGCGCCTCCCGTCAGCGGGGAAGGCGCAGGGCGCCGTCGGATGCCTCGGCCAGGCCGTCGGCGACGAGCGAGTCGATCGCGCGATCGCGCTGCAGCGGGTCGGGCCAGTCGGGCACGATGTGCGCGAGCGGCACGGTGTGGTCCACGGCATCCCGCAGCGCCCGGAGCACCGCGCCGCGCGCCTGCCGGTCGCTGCCCTCATATCGAGCCTGACGCCGACGCTCGTCGCCGGTGTCGGGGTAGCCGGCCGCCCGCCACGCGCACGCGTGCGCGATCGGGCAGGCGTCGCAGCGGGCCGTTCGCGCGGTGCACACGACCGCGCCGAGCTCCATCGTCGCGGCGTTGACGATCGCGGCGTCCGCGTCGGAGGCGGGCAGGATCGCCGCCATCGCCGCGAGGTCGCGCTTCGAGGGCGGACCCGGCTGGCTGCGCCCCTCGACCGCGCGCGCGAGCACGCGCCGCGTGTTCGTGTCGACGACCGGATGCCGGTCGCCGTACGCGAACACCGCCACCGCCCGCGCCGTGTAGTCGCCGATGCCGCTGAGCGCGAGGAGCGCACCGACGTCGCGGGGCACGGTGCCGTCGTGCCGGTCGCGGATCTCGACCGCGGCACGATGCAGCCACAGCGCGCGGCGCGGATAGCCGAGGTTCGCCCACTGCCGCACCGCCTCGGCCGGCGCGTCGGTCGCGAGCGCCGTCGGCGTCGGCCAGCGCTCCAGCCACGCCTCGAGGCGGGGGATGACGCGCGTCACCGGCGTCTGCTGCAGCATGAACTCGCTGACCAGGACGCCCCATGCCCCGAACCCGGGGCGCCGCCACGGCAGGTCGCGCGCGTTGTCGCGGTACCACGCGATGAGCGGGGTCGCGAGGTCGGGCACCCGCCCAGCCTATGCGCGCCCCGAGGAGCTAGGTGAGCGCCCAATGCCGTGCGCCCAGGTCCACGTCCTCCCAGCGCATCGCCGCGACCTCCAGCACGATCAGGGCGCAGCCCCACAACGCGGAGGCGGCGCCGACCGAGAGCAGAAGCCAGAACCCCGGTCCGGCCGTCAGGGTCATGCCTGCTGCGCCCGCCGCCAGCTCGCCGAGATCCTGCGACAGCTCGATGCCCACGAGCGTGAGCAACCAGCTCAGCTCGCCGTAGACGGCACCGCCGGCCTTCAACGCGGACATCAGCAGGTCCAACGCGAACGACATCTGGATGAGACTGGCCCACCACCAGCATCCGACCGTCACCGCGACCGCGGCGGCCCAGAGCGGATGACGCAGGGCGTACAGCGCGCCGGCGGCGGCGCACAGGGCCGCTGTCACGGCGACCCACTGCCACATGTGGTTCTCGGAGCCGTGGATCGACTGGGCGCCCATCGAGGGGTGCGAGAACGACGCGAGGTCGACCGCGACGACCCCGGCGAGCGCCAGCACGATCGCGAGCTGCGCGCCCAGCACGACGGCGCGAGCGCCAGCGCTCCGCGAGGGCGCCGGAGCGGCCCGCGGGCGCCATGAGTAGCTCTCGGCGTATCCCATCCTCCTGCGGACGCCGGCGACCAGCCCGAGCGCCGCGACGCCGAAGAAGGGGAAGCAGCCCACGATCGCGGACGGCAGCACGGGCACGCGGCCTGCGACGCCGAGTGCGGCGCCGATGCACGCGAACCAGACGAACATCGCCGGCGCCGCGAGCGCGTACATCTCCCACGGCGGGCTCTCGAACGACCCGAACAACCCCCAGAGCGTCTGGAGATGACTCAGCAGGTCCCCATCGGGCGGCATGTCAGAGGCCAACCACGTCACAGCCGCTCCCCGAGCTCGGCGGATCCCCCTGCGAGCCACTGTAGCGGGCGGCCGCGCGGCGCCGTGCCTCCGGCTCCCTCGCCACCGCGGGC
>NZ_JBDIAB010000214.1:0-4631 GCF_039812165.1 Microbacterium sp. | reverse complement strand
GGCACGCGGATGCCGCGGTGTACCGGCGGCTGGACGAGGCATCCGTCGCCGTCCGCACCGCCGTGGGCGAGGCACTCGCCGCCGCGGGCGTGCCGCACGTCGTCCAGACCGCGGGGACGCTGTTCAGCGTGTTCTGGGGCGAGCGGGTCGCCGGCGGTGTCGCCGACTACGAGACCGCCGGCCGCCAGGACACCGCCGCGTACGCCGCGTTCTTCCACGCCATGCTCGATGCCGGGGTGTCGCTCCCGCCCTCGGCGTTCGAGGCGTGGTTCCTCACGGCCGCACACGACGACTCCGCGATCGACCGCATCGTCGCCGCGCTCCCGGCCGCCGCGAAGGCCGCCGCCGCGGCCTCGGCCGTCCCTGCGACATCGTGACGGGGAGCGGATGCGTCCTGCCCGCGCTGCGGCGCCCCCGGGCGGTGGCAGGCCGCGCATGTGCCGGCCGTGCAGGCGCCGCGCGTGCAGGCGCCGCCCGCGCGCTCAGATCAGGAGATCTGGCGGAGACAGGTCGATTCCGGCCGTTTCGTCCTGTCCTCGTCAGATCTCCTGATCCGGGAGCAGGTGCGGGTGTGCGGCCGGGTGTGGATGCCGACGACTGCGGCATCGCGGGTACGGTGAGTCCGTGTCTGTGACCCTGCTCGGCGCCGCCGAGATCCGCGCGCTCGCCGCCGACCTCGACGTCACGCCGACCAAGAAGCTCGGCCAGAACTTCGTCGTCGACGCGAACACGGTCCGGAAGATCGTGCACGTCGCGCGCGTCGCCGCGGCCGACCGCGTCGTCGAGGTCGGGCCGGGGCTCGGGTCTCTGACCCTCGCGATCCTCGAGGCCGGGGCATCCGTCACCGCGGTCGAGATCGACCACCGCCTCGCCGCGCGCCTGCCCGCGACCGCCGCCGCCCACGGCGTCGCCGACGGCGCGCTGACCGTCGTGGACGCCGACGCGCTGCGCGTCACCGAGCTGCCCGGCGACCCGAACGTGCTGGTCGCGAACCTGCCGTACAACGTCAGTGTCCCCGTGCTGCTGCACTTCCTGCAGACGTTCCCCGCCCTCCAGCGCGGCGTCGTCATGGTGCAGGCCGAGGTGGGAGAGCGCCTCGCCGCGCCGCCCGGGTCGAAGGTGTACGGCGTGCCGAGCATCAAGGCCGCGTGGTACGGGTCGTGGCGGCTCGCCGGCACCGTCTCGCGGCAGGTCTTCTGGCCGGTCCCGAACGTCGACAGCGTGCTCGTCGCGTTCGAGCGCGACGCCGCTCCGCGCGGCGACGACACCGAGCGCCGGGCCGTGTTCGAGATCGTGGATGCCGCCTTCCAGCACCGTCGCAAGATGCTCCGGCAGTCGCTCGTCGGGGTGCTCGGCGGCTCCGCGGCCGCGGCCAGCGGCATCCTGCAGGCCGCCGGCGTCGACCCCACCGCGCGCGGCGAGCAGCTGTCGATCGACGACTTCGTCTCGATCGCCCGCGCATCCGCCCACGACACCGGAGAGGGTCGCTAGCCTGGAGCGGTGACAGTCTCCGAACGCTTCCCCGCGTGCCGCAACGGCGACACGCATCGTCCCTACACCGCCGCCGCCGACCGCTACGAGGGCGCCGACTTCCGCCAGGTGGGCGACTCCGGCCTGTATCTGCCGCCGCTGTCGCTCGGCATGTGGTGGAACTTCGGCGACAACATCCCGTTCGACGACCAGCGGGCGCTCCTGCGGCACGCGTTCGACCGCGGCATCACGCACTTCGACCTGGCCAACAACTACGGTCCGCCGTACGGCTCCGCCGAGACGAACTTCGGCCGCATGATGCGCGAGGACTTCGCGCCGTACCGCGACGAGCTCATCGTCTCGTCGAAGGCGGGCTGGGACATGTGGCCCGGGCCGTACGGCACGCAGGGCTCGCGCAAGTACCTCCTCGCGAGCGCCGACCAGTCGCTCACGCGCATGGGCCTCGACTACGTCGACATCTTCTACTCGCACCGCGCCGACGCCGTCACCCCCATCGAGGAGACGATCGGCGCCCTCGACACGCTCGTCCGCCAGGGGAAGGCGCTCTACGTCGGCATCTCGTCGTACAGCGCCGAGCGCACGATCGCGGCGAAGGCCGTCGCGCGGTCGCTGGGCACGCCGCTGGTCATCCACCAGCCCGCGTACTCGATCCTCAACCGCTGGGTCGAGGACGGCCTCACCGGCGTGCTCAAGCAGGAGGGCATGGGCGCGATCGCGTTCACGCCGCTCGCGCAGGGCCTCCTCACCGGCAAGTACCTCGCCGACGGCACCGCGGAGCGCGCGCAGAAGCGCGGGTCGCTGCCGGACGGACGGCTGAGCGCCAGCGCGCTGTCGGCCCTGCGCTCGCTGAACGTCATCGCGCAGGAGCGGGGTCAGACCCTCGCGCAGCTGGCGATCCAGTGGGTGCTGCGCGACCCGGTGGTCACGTCGGCGCTCATCGGCGCGTCGCGGCCCGAGCAGCTCGACGAGAACCTCGCGGCCCTCGACGGGCCGGCGTTCACGATCGAGGAGCTCGAGCAGATCGACGCCCTGTCCGACAGCATCGACGTCGACCTGTGGGCGAGCTCGTCCCGGGTGTGAGCGCCGAGCCGGCGCGCCGGGTGCACGTGCGTGCACCCGGCAAGCTCAACGTCTTCTTCCAGGTCGGCGAGGCCGGGCCCGACGGGTATCACGACGTGGCATCCGCGTATCAGGCGGTGTCGCTCTTCGAGGACGTCGTCGCCACCCCTGCCGACGGCTTCACGATCGAGGTGCACGGCGACGTCGACACGAGCGGCGTGCCGCGCGACGACCGCAACCTCGCGATCCGTGCGGCGCGGCTCGTGGCGCGCGAGCTCGGCTACGAGGGCGGCGTGCACCTCGACGTGCACAAGGGCGTGCCGGTCGCCGGCGGCATGGGGGGCGGGTCGGCGGATGCCGCGGCCGCCCTTCTCGCGTGCGACGCGCTGTGGGGCGGCGGGCTGACCCACGCCGACCTGCACCGGCTGGCGGCGCGGCTCGGCGCCGACGTGCCGTTCTCGCTCCTGGGCGGCACCGCCGTGGGCACCGGGCGCGGCGACGTGCTGACGCCCGCGCTCGCGCACGGGCGCGTGGACTGGGTGCTCGTGACGAGCGACGAGGGCCTCTCGACGCCCACGGTGTACCGCGAGCTCGACCGTCTGCGTGACGCCGGCCGCGCGCTCCGCCCGCAGGCGGAGCCCCGCGTGGCTCCGGCCGTGCTGCAGGCGCTCCGGGCCGGCGATCCGGTGGCGCTCGCCGCCGCCGTGAACAACGACCTGCAGGCCGCGGCGTTCTCGCTGCGGCCCGATCTCGCGGCGCTCGTCGCCCTCGGCGAGTCGCAGGGAGCGCTCGCGGGCATCGTCTCGGGGTCGGGGCCCACGCTCGCCTTCCTGGCCGGCGGCCCGGTCGCCGCGGCCGACCTGTGCGAGGAGTTCGTGGCATCCGGTCTCGACGCCCGCCACGTGCACGGGCCGGTGCCCGGCGCCCGGCTCCTCGCCGCCTGAGCGCCGGCCGGGTCCGGTTCGACGGGCGGCGACGGATGCCGCGCGCCGGCCCGCCGAGACGGTGCGGGTAGCGTGGGCGGCATGGGCATGACCGCCGCCATCCGCTCCGCGAAGCGCGCACCCCTGCTGCAGGTGCTCAAGTCGGCGGTCGCGACCATCTCGGCGTGGCTCGTCGCCGGCTGGCTGATCCCCGGCCCGCTGCCGGTGTTCGCGGCGATCGCGGCGCTGCTGGTCGTGCAGCCGAGCATCAACCAGTCGTTCGCGAAGGCGATCGAGCGCAGCATCGGGGTGCTCGCGGGCGTCGTGATCGCGGTGCTGCTGACGCTCCTGTTCGGGCAGCTGAGCTGGCTCGTGCTCCTCGCGGTCGTCGTCGCGATGCTCGTGGCGTGGGTGTTCAAGGCCACGCCGGGGGCGGCGAACCAGGTCGCGATCTCGGCGATGCTGGTGCTCGCGCTCGGGTCGTCGAGCCCCGACTACGCGCTCGACCGCGTGCTCGAGACGCTCATCGGCGCCGTCATCGGCATCGTCGTCAACGCCCTGATCGTCCCGCCCGTCCTCGTGGCCCCGGCCCGGCGCGACCTCGCGCTCTTCGGCGGAGAGCTCGCCGCGAGCCTCGACCGGCTCGCCGTGGCCCTCACCTCGACGCAGACGCCCGGTCAGCTGCAGGGGCTCATGGTCGAGGCGCGCCTCCTCCGGCCGGTGCGCGATGCCGCGGACACGTCCATCAAGGCGGCCGAGGAGTCCCTCGCCCTCAACCCGAGGCGGTCGGCGCATCGCGACGAGCTGCGCGCGATGCGCGCCCTCGTCGACCGCCTGAGCCCGATCGTGACGCAGCTGATCGGCATGACGCGCGCGTGCGTCGACCACTACGACGAGACGCTCGGCGACGAGCCCACCGTGCACGCGATCGCCGAGCAGCTGCGCCGCGCCGGGCACGACGTGCGCCTCGCGGTGCAGCTGGCCGAGCTCGCCCCCGAGCCCGAGGCGCTCACGTCGGCGATCCCGGCGCTGACGGCTCCGCTCGTGGTGCGGCCGCCGGCATCCGATCACTGGATCCTCGTCGGATCGCTCATGGAGGACCTCCGGCGCATTCGCGCCGAGCTCCGCGACGAGGCCTGAGGGGGCGGCTACCATGAC
>NZ_JBDIAB010000213.1:0-4633 GCF_039812165.1 Microbacterium sp. | reverse complement strand
GTCGGTGGCACAGAGTTATCCACAGGTCCATCCCCAGGTGGGGATGAATCACACGCGTGTAATTCGCCGGCCGGTGAGAGGTCGCGGGCGTCGTCAGCGCCAGCGGGTCGTCATCAGGAAGCCGACGAACGCGATGCCGAAGCCCACGACGAGGTTCCACGCGTCGATGCCCGGGATCGGGAAGCGGCTGCCGCTCAGGTAGAACACGAGGACCCACACGAGGCCCAGGAGCATGAGCCCCAGCATGATCGGCTTGAACCACACCGGGTTGGGTGGCGCGTCGCCTTCGTTGCGCTCCGCGAGCGGCTCTTGGGGCTTTCCTGAACGTGCCATGCGAGAGAGTCTACCCGGAGGCTCCGGGAGGCTCAGGGAGAGGCCGCGCCGGTTAGACTCCCCGGTGTGGGTGTGACGGCGGGGGTCGCGCGGCAACGGGCCGTGCCGAGGCGGCGAGCGACGTTCATGAGCGTGCTCGGCGAGATCCTGCTGACGGTGGGCGTCGTGACGCTCCTCTACGTGGTGTGGCAGCTGTGGATCGGCGACCTCATCATCGGCGCGCAGAAGTCGGCCGAGGCGGCGACGCTGTCGCAGAAGTGGGATGCCGTCGAGCCCGACGTGCCGGACGTCGCCGCGTCCGCCCCGCCCGTGCAGCCCGAGACCGTCCCGGTGCTCCCGCCGGCCGGCCACGCCGAGCAGTTCGGCGTCATGCGCGTGCCGCGCTTCGGCGACGCCTGGATGTTCGCGATCGCCGGGGGAGTGTCGCGCGAGGACGTGCTCGACGTCGGCGAGATCGGCCACTACCCGGACACGGCGATGCCCGGAGGGGTCGGCAACAGCGCCTACGCCGCGCACCGCTGGACCGCCGGTGCGCCGTTCGATCCCATCGACCGGCTCGTCGTGGGCGACGCGATCGTCATCGAGACCGCGGACGGCTGGTACACGTACCGGTTCCGCAACCTCGAGTACGTGCAGGACACCGCGGTCGACGTGCTGCTTCCCGTGCCGCAGGCGATCGGCGTCGCCTCCGACGGGCGGTACCTCACGCTGACCAGCTGCGCGCCCAAGTTCGACGTGCTCGAGCGCGTCGTCGCCTACGCCGTGTTCGACGCGTTCACGCCGCGCAGCGCCGGACCCCCGGCATCCCTCACCCTCGAGGAGGCCACCTGATGTACGCCGCTCTGTGGCGCGTGCTGCCCGGTCCGTGGTGGCTGCGCGTGCTCGTCCTGCTCGTGGCCGCCGCGGCGGTCGTGTACGGGCTCTTCTTCTACGCCTTCCCCTGGATCGCGACGTTCATCGCGCCGCAGGAGTCGACCATCGGGTGAGCGCGCGGATCCTCGTCGTCGACAACCACGACAGCTTCGTGCACACCCTGTGCGGCTACGTGCGCGAGCTCGGCGCCGCGTGCGACCTCGTCGAGTCCGACGCGCTGCCGGGGGCGGATGCCGCGCACGCGCTGCGCGGCTACGACGGCGTCGTGGTGTCGCCGGGGCCGGGGGCACCGGCCGACGCCGGGGCGTCGATCGCCGTGGTGCACGCGGCCGCCGCGTGCGGGATGCCGCTCCTCGGCGTGTGCCTCGGGCACCAGGCGATCGGCGAGGCCTTCGGCGCGCGCGTGGCCCACGCGCCCGAGCCGATGCACGGGATGACCTCGGCGGTGCACCACGACGGCCACGCGCTCTTCGCGGGCCTGCCGACCCCGTTCCGGGCGACGCGGTACCACTCGCTCGCGATCGCGCCGGAGAGCCTGCCGCCCGAGCTCGCGGTCACCGCGCGCACCGACACGGGCGTCGTGATGGCGGTCGCGCACACGCGGCTGCCGGTGTGGGGAGTGCAGTTCCACCCCGAGAGCGTGCTCACCGAGGGCGGCTACCGGATGGTGGGCAACTGGCTCGAGCGCACCGGCGTCGCGGGCGCCGCCGCGCGGGGCGCGCTCCTGCACCCGCACCGCACGGTGTGAGCGATCGCCGACGGGGCTCCCGTGGCCGCGCGAGCGTGCGTCGCTGCTGCTACGAACCCGTGCAGACGGTGAGCTCGACGGTCGAGTGGATCGGCACGTCTCCCGGCGAGAGCGACTGCGCCTTCACGATCGCGGTGCTCCCCGCGCTGCACGACGGATCGTCCACCACGACGGCGGTCAGCTGCAGATCGTCCGACGCCAGCTCGCGCTGCGCGGCCTCCACGGCGTAGCCGGTGAGGTCGTTGAGCGTGACCTTGCCGCTCGCGACGATCAGGTCGACGACCGTGCCCTTGGCCACCTCGGCGCCCTCGTCGCGATCGGCCGACAGCACGACATCGGCCGCCTGCGCGGGATCGTTGTGCGCGATCACGGTGCCGAGGGTCAGTCCCGCCGCCTGCAGCGCCGCGACGGCATCCGCCCTGGAGAGACCGACGAGCGGCGGCACCGTCGTCTTCACCTGCCCCGTCGACACGTAGACGCGGATCTCCTGCCCCGCCGACACCGAGGTGCCCGGCACCGGGTCGGTGCGCACGACGTTGCCCGGCGCGATCGTGTCGCTGCTCTCGGAGATCTGGTAGGCCTGCAGGTCGTTCTCGGCGATGAGCTTGTTCGCGCGCTCCCACGACATGTCCACGACGTCGGGAACCAGTCGGGCCCCCGGCGGCAGCTGCGCACCGGGCCGGATCGCCATCACCCAGATCAGCACCGAGATGAGGAGCACCGCGAGCACCGCCACGCCGGTCCAGATCCACGCGGCAGGCGGTCCCGCCTGCGTGCGCCGCATCGTGGTGTCGCTGCTCAGCTGGCGCAGCGACCGCGCGGTCTCGGCCGCGTGCCGGGGGTCGGGGCCGTAGAGCTCGTTCGACAGGGCGCCGAGCTGACGCTTGCTGGGCTCCCGGCCGTCGAGGGCGCCCTGCAGCGCGTCGCGGAACGACGCGGCGCTCTGGAACCGCTGGAACGGATCCTTCGCGAGCGCCCGCAGCGTCACGGCGTCGAGCGCCCGGGGCACGGTGTCGCGCACCTCCGACGGCGGCACCGGTGCCTCGCTGACGTGCTGGTACGCGACGGCGACCGGGGTCTCGCCGCGGAACGGCGCGCGCCCGCTGAGCAGCTCGTAGAGCACGACGCCGGCCGAGTACAGGTCGGCGCGCGCGTCTACGGGTTCTCCCTTGGCCTGCTCGGGCGAGAGGTAGGCGGCGGTGCCGATGAGCGACGTGGTCTCTGCGACGGTCGACGACGAGTCCGAGACGGCGCGCGCGATCCCGAAGTCCATCACCTTGACGTCGCCGGTCCGGGTGACCATGACGTTGCCCGGCTTGATGTCGCGGTGCACGACGCCCGCGCGGTGCGAGTACTCCAGCGCCTCGAGGATGCCGTCGGTGTAGCGCACGGCGGCGTCCACCGGCAGCGGACCCTCGGCGGCGACGTCCTTGAGGGTGCGACCCTGCACGAGCTCCATGACGATGTAGGGGACCGGATGCCGGGTGCCGTCGGCATCCGTCTCGACGTCCTCGCCCGCGTCGAAGACCCGGACGATCATCGGGTGCGCCATGCGCGAGGCCGCCTGGGCCTCGAGCCGGAACCGCGTGCGGAAGGCGTTGTCGCCGGCGAGATCGCGCCCGAGGATCTTGATCGCGACGGAGCGGCCGAGGGTCAGGTCCTCGCCGCGATAGACGGTGGCCATGCCGCCCCGCCCGATGAGCTCGTCGACGCGATAGCGCTCGGAAAGCACACGAGTCTCTACTGTCACTTCACTCCCTGGGCTGGACACCGTCAGCCTAATCGACGCGCTTCTGAGGGAACGGTGAGTGTCAGTTCTCGGCGCTTCCGTCGTCGTCGCTCTCGCCGCCCGTGGGAGTCGGGACCGGCGGCGCCGCGACGATGCGCGTGTCGGCGGCCGCCGAGCCCGAGGTGAGCTCGCCGCTCGCGCCGCTGCACGACACCGTGTACGACACCGTGAGGAGCTGGTCGGCCTCGCCGGTGACGGTCACCTGCACCGGGCGGTCCCCCGCCTGGAACTGGTCGGAGTCGCCGCCGTTCGACACGAACGTGCCGTTGGTCACGCGCAGGTTGAACGACGCCAGCTGCGTGCCCGCGGGGCACGTGTAGTTCGGCCACATGACGTCGGCGATCGCGCCCGACTGCACCGTGCCGGGCAGGCTCGGCGCCCCCGGGTCGGGCATCGAGGCCTGCTCGCCGTAGCACGTGACGGTCAGCTGCTGGTCGGGCCGCAGGGCGCCCTGCGGGTTGACCGACTCGACCTTGTCGACCGAGTCGCCGTTCGGGGCCGCCGGACGCGTCGGGTTGACGCTCACCGACTGGATGCCGGCCGTCTTGGCCGCCTGCACAGCGGTCTGGCAGTCCTGGCCCTTGAGGTTCAGCGCGTCCACGTTGATGAGCGTGGACGTCGGCGTCGGCGCGGTCGACGTCGTGCTCTCGGTGGGCGACGGCGAGGGCGTCTGCCCGTTCAGCAGCGCGAACACGGTGCCGCCCAGCACGACCAGCAGGATCACGATGAGAGCGACCAGCGGCCATGTCCACGGGCTACGCGGCTTCTTCGGCTTCTCCGCCGGCCCGACCGCCGTGGGGGGCCCTGCCTGCGACGCCGCCGCGGCGCCCGTGGGCGGCAGGAGGCGCGTGGCGGCCATGGTGCCGGCGCCGGCGGCGAGCAGCTGCGTC
>NZ_JBDIAB010000212.1:0-4681 GCF_039812165.1 Microbacterium sp. | reverse complement strand
GATGTCGGCCGGGGCGGGCAGACCCGCGCAGGTGATCAGCATCTTCAACCACGAGGGCGTGCGCATGCACACGCACGTCGTCGGCGACGATCCCGACGTGGACGAGGTCGATCCGGCCTGACGTCGAGAAGACTCCCTCTCAGCGGCACGGTCACGTCGAGATCTGATCATGAGATCGAGATCCCGTCAGGGCGACGACGTCGCGCGCGCGATGTGCACGGCGAGGTAGGACACCTCCTCGTTGGAGATCTCGATGCCATGCTCGACGCGCACGAAGGCACGCACGCGCTCGGCGGTGGCGATCGCACGCGGGTGGCTCTGGGTGAGATTTCGGTAGAGGAAGTCCTCGCCATCGCTGGGCAGGCTGGAGCCGGCGAACAGCCGCTCCGCGAAGAACTGCAGATGAGTGAGGAACCTGCGGACGTGCAGCTCTTCGCCGGCGAGCGCGATCCCGCTGCTGTTCGACACGATCGTCGTCACCGCCGACACGAGCTCGGCCACCTGGAGCGCGTTGCCCCGCGTGCGCCCGATCGCCGCGTTCGCGAGGTGAAAGGCGATGTTGGCGGCCTCCTCCTCTCGCAGGCCCGGCACGAGCCGCTCCCGCATGCGGTGAACGGCGCGCAGTCCGATCCCGTACTCGACGGGATAGACCGTCTTGAGCTCCCAGGCGAGCCGGTTGACGACGTGCATGCCGCGACGGTGACGCTCGACCACGAAGTGCAGATGATCCGTCAGTGCGAGGTAGACGTGCGGGTCGAGATCGAGTCCGGCCGCCGCAGCCTCCGCCACGATGGTGCGGCTCAGCTCGACGAACTCACCGGGAATGGAGGCGAGCAACTCGACGAAGTTCCGCTGGTCGATGTCGTCGAGCGCGACGAAGACACGGTCGGTGCTGCCCTCGCGCACGAGGTCGCCGCGGTTGGCGCCGAATCCGATGCCCTTGCCGAGGAGGACGCGCTCCATGCCGCGCTCGTCCTCGACGAGCACGACGCTCGAGTTGAGCACCTTCTTGATGATCTGCATGCCGGTCTCTACTGAATCGCTGTAACCCCACCACGAGTGACGTCATTCCAGCTCTGTTCCGTTGGAGCCGATGACTCTCTGATACCACCAGAACGAGTCCTTGCGGCGGCGCTCACCGGTCCCGTTGCCGAGATCGTCCAGATCGACATGGATGAACCCGTATCGCTTGGAGATCTGCGAGGTCGAGGCGCTGATCAGATCGATGGGCGCCCAACTCGTGTAGCCCATCAGGTCCACGCCCTCGTCGACCGCACGGATCATCTCCACGAAGTGCTTCCGGAAGTAGTCGATGCGGTAGTCGTCGTGGATCCGGCCGTCCGCCGTGACCTCATCGCGCATCCCGAGCCCGTTCTCGACGATGAACAGCGGTTTGCCGTATCGGTCGTAGAGGTCGATGAGCGAGATGCGCAGGCCGACGGGATCGATCTGCCACCCCCACTCCGAGGACTCCAGGAAGGGGTTCTTCACGCCGAGCACGGTGTTCCCGGGCGTGCGCTCGGCGTCCGGTCGCACGGACTCCGTCATCGTCATGTAGTACGAGAAGGCGATGAAGTCGACCGTGTTCTCGCGCAGCACCTCGGCGTCGCCCGGTTCGAACGGGATGGCGACGCCGCGCGCTTCGAGCGCCCTCAGCGCAAGCCTCGGGTAGACCCCGGTGGCCTGCACGTCGGTGCAGAGATACAGCATCCGCTCCTTGGCCTGTGTCGCCGCGACGTCGTCGGGATGACACGTGTTCGGGTACGTCTTGAGCATCGTGAGCATGCAGCCGAGCTGGGCGTCCGGCCACAGCTCGTGCAGCAGACGCGTGACCCGCGCCGACGCCACGAACTGGTGGTGCAGCGCCGTGTAGCACGCCTGCTCGAGGCTGCCCTCGACCGTCTCGGGGATGATGCCGCCCGAGGTGAACGGATGCCGCGTGATGCTGTCGATCTCGTTGAACGAGAGCCACAGCTTCACGAGGTGCCCGAACCGCTCGAAGCACGTCCGGGCATATCGCTCGAAGAGCTCGATGGTGCCGCGGTCGAGCCAGCAGTTGTTCTCGAGCGCGAGCGCGAGCGGCTGATCGTAGTGGGAGAGGGTCACGAGCGGCTCGATGCCGAGCCGCCGCATCTCGCCGAACAGGCCGAGATAGAACGCGATGCCCTCCTCGTTGGGCTCGAGCTCCTGACCGGTCGGATACAGGCGGGTCCACGAGATCGAGACCCTCAGCACGCGGAAGCCCATCTCGGCGAACAGCGCGAGATCCTCCTCGTAGCGGTGGTAGAAGTCGATCCCGCGCCGCTTCGGGTGGTACGTGACGTCGTCGGTGGCCATCGCCTCCGCGATCGAGTCGACGGTGACCACGTGGTGGATCGCGTACTCTTTGGGGTCGGCGTGCGGCTTGTAGGTCTGCACGTCGGTCACCGCGGGACCACGGCCCCCCTCGCGCCAGGCGCCCTCGACCTGGTTGGCGGCCAGAGCGCCGCCCCAGAGGAATCCGTCAGGCAGTGGCATCCGTCGCCTCCTTGATCGTGACGGCGAGGAGCGGAGCCCCCGCCTCGACCGGTCCCGCGGCGACGAGCGCCTCCACGGACGCTCCTTCGTTGAGCACGACGACCGGTGTGGTCGCATCGACGCCCGCCGCGTCGAGCGCTTCCAGATCGACCTCGAGGATGAGCTGCCCCGCATGCACGTGGTCTCCCTGCGCCACGTGCGCGACGAAGGGCCGCCCCTCCAGCTTGACGGTGTCCATGCCCACGTGCACGAGCATCTCCGTCCCGTCGTCGCCGGCGATGCCGACGGCGTGCTTCGACGGGAGGAGGCTGCTCACGACGCCCGCGATCGGCGCGCGCACCGCGCTCCCGGTGGGCCGGATGGCGACGCCCGGGCCGAGGATCCCGGCGGAGAAGACCTTGTCGTCCACCTGGTCGAGCGGGATCACCTCGCCGTCCAGCGGTGCGAACGCCTGGACGGGCTCCCCGGCGGTCAGCACGGGCTTCGCCAGCTCATCGGCGCCGGCCTCCTTGTCGAGCACCCGCAGAGTGCCGGAGTCGGAGTCGCGCCAAGTGATGAGCGACACCGTGAAGGCGACGGCGAACGCGATGACGAAGCCGATGAGGGCGTTGATGAAGTTCCACGGGTTGCCCGGATCGATGAACATCGAGATGCTGGCCGCGCCGGGGCTCACGACCACGAACGCCGAGACCACGGTGAGGCCGAGGTACGCACCGCCGGTGACAGCGCCGGAGATCACGGCGATGATCGCGCGGCGGTTCTGCAGCGTCACACCGTAGAGCGCGGGCTCGGTGATCCCGAAGAACGCGGAGACGCCCGCCGAGATCGCGGTGCCCCGCAGCGTCTTGTTCCTCGTGCGGATCGCGACCGCCAGGCTCGACCCGGACTCGGCCAGGTTGTGGGCCAACGAGGCGACGAGGTAGAACGACTCCTTGCCCTGCTCCGCGACCGTCGCGATGGTCGGCGGGAGGAAGGTCTTGTGCATGCCGACCGAGATGATGAAGGGCAGGATGCCGGCCATGATCGCGACGGCGACCCATCCCAGCGTGCCGTACAACCACAGCATCCCGCTCGTGAGCATGCTTCCGAACCAGAACCCCAGCGGCCCGAGCAGGAAGATCATGATCGGCGAGACGATGAGGAAACACATGAACGGCACGAAGAACGTGCGGATCGGACCCGGGGTCCACCTCGTGACGAACCGTTCGACCACCGACAGCAGCAGCACGGTGAGGATCGACGGGAAGACCTGCGCGTTGTAGGCGACAGTCGGGATCGGGAGGCCGAAGAGCGATGCCCCTCCCTCTGCTGTGATGAGGCCCGTGAAGGCGGGGAAGACGAGGAGCGAGACGATCCCGAGCGCGAGCGGGATGTTGACGCCCAGCTTCTTCGCCGTGGTGAACCCCACGAGGATCGGCAGGAAGTAGAACACCGCGTCGGCGAAGGCCGAGAGGACGAGGTAGTTCTGCGAGGTGTTGTCCATCCAGCCGATCGCGGCGAGCAGCACCAGGAGGGACTTGAAGATGCCCGCGCCCGCGATCGCGGGGATGATCGGGACGAACACGCTCACCACGAAGTCCATGACGGTGGATCCTGCGCGGCGCCATGTCAGCGGCTGCCGGGGAGCATCGCCCCCCGCCGAAGGACCGCGCAGCTTCTCGATCTCGCGGTAGAAGTCGGCGACCTTCGTCCCGACGACGATCTGGGTCTGCGGTCCGCGGACGACGCCGATGACGCCGGGCACGGCCATCAGCGCGTGCTCGTCGACCTTCGCGTCCTCGCGCACCGTGAAGCGCAGGCGCGTCGAGCAGTGCTGCAGCGCGGTGACGTTCGCGGAGCCGCCGATGTGTTCCAGGATGCCTGCGGCGCTCTCACTCGTCGTGGTCATGATCTCTCCTCCGAATCCGGACACACCGCGTCGAGCGTCGTCGCCGCACGCGTTCCCGGGCACAAAAAAAGGACCCGGGGTAGCGTTGGGCGCCACCGCGGATCCTGCCTGCATGACCAGTCACATGTCCGCTGACGATTGTCGCAGCGGCCGGCGATCCGCGCAAGCGGGGATCGCGTCGGCGAGCTCGCGGCCGATCGCGTCGCATGCGCGCAGCACGCGCGTCGCATGCGGAACACGAGCGGAGTACCGGGCGGCTTCCCCGAGCCGTCCGAG
>NZ_JBDIAB010000211.1:0-4682 GCF_039812165.1 Microbacterium sp. | reverse complement strand
CTGCGATGGCGCTACATATATGAAGCGCCATCGCAGGGAAGTGGCGCCCACACGGCCACCGGTAGCGCCATCGCAGGAAGGTGTCGCCAACAGCACAGCCACCCGGTAGCGCCACCGCAGGAAGGTGTCACCAACAGCACACCCACCGACCGCACCACCGCAGGAAGGTGTCACCAACAGCACACCCACCGACAGCACCACCACAGGAAGGTGTCGCCAACGGCGCACCGCCCTGCCGCGACCTGTAACACGCCGGCGCCTGCCCGCGCAGACCAGACAGAATGGACGGATGGACTGGCAGATCTCCGAGGACACGGTGCCGAGCGCGCCGATCACGGAGGCCGACGCGCGCCTGCTGCGCGCCCGTCCGCCGGCCACCGGAGCATGGCAGGACGGCGACCCCCTCGGCGACCGGCGGTTCGCCGCGTTCGGGGCGTTCCGCACCGAGGGCGGACGTGAGCTCCCCGGCATCCGCCTCGCGTACGAGACGTGGGGCGAGCTCGCGCCCCGTCGTGACAACGCGGTCCTGATCCTGCACGCGCTGACGGGCGACAGCCACGTGCGCGGATCGGCGGGTCCCGGTCACCCGACCGACGGCTGGTGGGGCGACATCGTGGGCCCGGGCGCCGCGATCGACACCGACCGCTGGTTCGTGGTCGCACCGAACATGCTGGGCGGATGCCAGGGCTCGACCGGGCCGGCCAGCATCGCGCCCGACGGGTATGAGTGGGCATCCCGCTTCCCCTACCTCACCGTGCGCGACCAGGTCGCCGCCCAGGTGCGACTTGCGGATGCGCTCGGCATCGATCGCTGGGCGGCCGTCATCGGCGGGTCGATGGGCGGCATGCACGCGCTGGAATGGGGCGTCGGGCAGCCCGACCGCGTCGAGCGGCTCGCGGTGCTGTCGGCGCCGCCCACCAGCACCGCCGACCAGATCGCGCTCAACTCGGTGCAGCTCGCCGCGGTGCAGATCGACCCGCGCTTCCACGGCGGCGAGTACTACGACTCCGGCGACGGCGACGGGCCGCACCGCGGGCTCGCGCTCGCGCGCCGCATGGCCCTCCTCAACTACCGGAGCCCCACCGAGCTCAACCAGCGGTTCCAGCGCACGTGGCAGTCGGGCAAGAGCCCGCTCGGGCACGGCGGGCGGTTCGCCGTGGAGAGCTACCTCGACTTCCACGGCAACAAGTTCACGCGACGCTTCGACGCGAACAGCTACATCACGCTCGTCGAGGCGATGAACTCGCACGACATCGGGCGGGACCGCGGCGGGGTCGACGACGCGCTCGCGCTCGTGACGGCGACGACGCTCGTGCTCGGCATCGACACCGACCGGCTCTTCCCGGTGGAGGGGCAGCATCGCATCGCCCGCGGCATCCGCTCGACGCTCGACGACGACGCCGTGGTGCTCGTGAGCGACTTCGGCCACGACGGCTTCCTCATCGAGACGCACGCGGTCGGCGCGCACCTGCGCCGCCTGCTCGAGGCCTGAGCCGGCGCCGGAGGACCGGACAGCAGACCGGTCCTGAGCCGGCGCCGGATCAGGACTGGACGCAGACCGGCCTGGTGAGCGCGGCGCGCAGGCGCGTGCGGCGCTCCGCGGCGAAGCTCACCGCGGCCAGGCACAGGCCCGCAGCGGCGAGCACGACGCCGACCCACACCGGGGCGACGAAGCCGAGCCCGCTCGCGATGACCGCCCCGCCGAGGAACGCGCCGAGCGCGTTGCCGATGTTGAGCGCCGAGTGGTTGAGGGCCGCCGCGATCGACTGGTTCTCGCCGGCGACGTCCATGAGCCGGATCTGGATCGTGGGGATGACGGCCGACGACGTGAGCCCCACGACGAACACCATCGCGCCGAGCGCGATGATCGACGACGCCGTGAGGGCCAGGATCGACTGCACGACGACGAGAGCCGCGAGCCCGCCGAGGAGCGTGCGTCGCAGGTCGCGGTCGGCGAGGTGCCCGCCGATCAGGTTGCCCGCCGTCATGCCGAGCCCCATCAGGACCATCACGAGCGGCACGACCCAGGTCGGCGCGCCGGCCACGTCGGTGACCATCGGCGCGAAGTAGCTGTACGCGGCGAAGAAGCCGCCGAAGCCGATCGCGCCGACGGCGAGGGTGAGCCACACCTGGCCGATGCGGAAGACGCCGAGCTCGGCGCGGAGCGTGCGTCCCGGGTCTCCGGCGTGCGCCGGGACGAACACGGCGATGAGCGCCGTCGCGAGGCCGAAGATCACGGCGACCACGAGGAAGGCGGCCCGCCAGCCGAGCTGCTGGCCGAGGAACGTGCCCAGCGGCACGCCCACGACGTTCGCGACGGTCAGACCGGTGAGGACGAACGCGACGCCCTTCGCGCGCTTGCCCGGGCCGAGGGCATCCGCCGCCACGAGCGCGCCGATGCCGAAGAACGCGCCGTGCGGGAGACCGGCGAGGAAGCGCGACGCCGCGACGAGCTCGAACTCCGGGAGCAGGAACGTGAGCGTGTTGAACACGGTCAGCGCGAGCGCGAGGACCACCATCACGCGATGCCGCGGGTACTTCGCGACCGAGCCCGCGATCGTCGGCGCACCGACGACGACGCCGAGCGCGTACAGCGTGATGAGCCAGCCGGCCTGCGAGATCGCGTCCTCGGGACGCGCGGCCCACAGCGAGGGCAGGAGGTCTTGCGCGATGTCGGGCAGCAGGCCCATGACGACGAACTCGGTCATGCCGATGCCGAAGCTGCCGATGGCGAGGGAGAGGAGCGTCCACGTCGCCGCGCCCCCCGAGCGGGTCGAGGAGGTCACGCGACAACGCTACGCGCGGATCCCGACATCGTCCAATCGGCGGGCGGACGCCGGGACCGGAAGGCAGCGGGGCGGATGCCGGGGCACGAAGACAACGGGGCGGATGCCCGCGCCCGAAGGCAATGGGGCGGATACCGGGGCCCGAAGACAGCGGGCGGATGCCGGGACGGGAAGGCGTCCGCCGGATGCCGGGCTCGGGGCTCAGGCCGAGTCGTCCTGACGCTCGATCGCGGCCTCGAGGCGCTCGACCTTGGCGTCGAGCTCGCCGGTGTAGCCGGGACGGATGTCGGCCTTGAGCACGAGCGAGACCCGCGAGCCGAACGGCAGGACGGCCTCGGTCGCGGCCTTGACGACGGCGAAGACCTCGTCCCACTCCCCCTCGAGCTCGGTGAACATCGAGGTGGTGCGGTGCGGCAGGCCCGACGCGCGGACGACCGCGACCGCGGCGGCGACCGCGTCGTGGACGGAGCCGTCGGCGCGGCCGGTGCCGCTCGGGGCGACGGAGAAGGCGATGAGCATGGGAACCTCCGGGTTCAGAGCGGGGCGTTCGCGGACAGGACGTGCCTGCGTGCGGGAGCGCGCAGGCGCACGATGCGCACGACCATCCAGACGAGCAGCACGATCAGCAGCGCGTTGCGCAGCGTGAGGAGGGCCACCGGCACGGGCTGGGCGGTGAGCACGCCGGCGTAGAGGATCGGGAAGACCGCCTGGGTCAGCGCCGAGAGGACGAGCACGAGCAGCGCCGGCCGTCGCCACGCCCGCCGGTCGAGGACCAGGCCGACGACCACGCTCGGCACGAGCCAGCTCAGGTACTGCGGCGAGCCCACCTTGTTGAACACGATGAACGCCGTCACGAGCGCGAGCGACAGCGGCGGGAACAGCGACACGAAGCGGATGCCGCGGGTCGCCTGCACGGCGCCGAGCGACCAGATCGCGACCACGGCGACGACGAGCGCCGGGGTCATCGCGGCGATGACGCCACGCAGGTTCGATCCGAGCACCTGGTAGGTGAGCAGGTCGTGCGAGAAGTAGACCTGGAAGCCGGGCAGGCCCGCCATCGTGCCCCACAGGTAGGGCATCGCGACCGGGGCCTCGACCTGCAGGCCGCGCGTCGCCTGGTCGCCGACGAACCCGAAGGCGTGCGCGGCTCCGCCCGCCGCGACGACCGCCAGGATCGTCGCCGCCGAGACGACGAACGCCCCGCCGACGAGCGCGACGCGACGGCGCACGACGACGAGCGCGGCCGCGAGCACGGCCGCGGGCCACACCTTGATCCACGTGGCCACCGAGAGCACGATCGACGCGAGCCAGGGCCGCCCCACGAGCCACAGCGACCCCACGATCACGAACGGGACCGTCAGGCCGTCGAGCCGGTACATCCCGGCGGGCCCGAGCGCGACGATCGCGGCGAGCCAGAACCAGGCGGCGAGCGAACGCCCCGCCGAGCGGCCGGCGCCGACGAGGACGGCGAAGGCGACGGCATCCGCCAGCGTCACGAGGACGGCCCACGCGATCGTGTAGTTGCCGACGAGCGCCTCGATCGCGTGCGTGAGCAGCATCGGGATCATCGCGAGCTGCGGATAGACCCAGTCCGCGGTGATGCCGACGATCTCGCCGCCGTGCAACGCGCTCGACGACCACGGCTCGTACACGCGGTAGACGTCGCCCATCGGCTGGTTCGGCAGTGCGAACCCGAGCCACGCGGTGACGGCGTGTGCGACCACGAACGCGATCCACAGCACCACGCGCCTCGACACCCGTCGAGTCTAAGCGGGCGGGGACGGATGCCCGTGCGGTCAGTCGACGGGCAGGGTGAGGAGCGCGCCCACGGCGCGCGGCAGCGCCGCGGCGACGTCGAGGGCGGTGATCGGGCCTCCGCGGCCGCCGAGCGGCGCG
>NZ_JBDIAB010000210.1:0-4801 GCF_039812165.1 Microbacterium sp. | reverse complement strand
GGCACAAGGACGGCTTCTCGACCGCCTGCGGGCACGGCACGATGGCGCTCGGCGCGTGGGCCGTGCGCACCGGACGGGTCGCGGCGCCCGATGACGGCGAGGCCGTCGTGACGATCGACGTCCCGAGCGGCCGCGTCCTGGCGCGCGTGCAGCGGGCCGCGGGGCGGACGGTCGGAGTGGTCTTCCGCAACGTCGCCTCCCGCGTGCTCGATCGCGGCATCCGTCTGAAGACCAGCCGCGGAGACGTGGACGTGGACCTCGTGTTCGGGGGCGCCGTCTACGCGACCCTCCCCGCCGAGGCGCTCGGGCTGCGCGTCGCGCCCGAGCACGCCACCGAGCTGATCCGGCTGGGACGAGAGATCAAGTGGGCGCTGAACGACCATCCCGCCGCCCAGCTGGAGGACGCGCGGCTGTCGGGCGTCTACGGCACCATCCTGGTCGACGACCTCGGGCGCACGGAGTCGGGGCCATGGCAGCGCAACGTCACCGTGTTCGCCGACGGCGAGGTCGACCGCAGTCCGTGCGGATCGGGCACCGCCGCCCGCGTCGCACTGCTGTCGCACACCGGCGATCTCGCCGACCACGAGACGCTCACGCACGACTCGATCATCGGCACCCGCTTCACGGCCCGCGTGGCCGCGCACACGCCCGAAGGCGTCGTCCCCGAGGTCTCGGGAGCCGCCCATCGCGTCGGCGCCAGCACGTTCGAGCTCGACGCCGGCGACCCGCTGCCCGCGGGCTTCAGCCTGCGGTGACCGATCGACCGGGGATGGACTCCTCGCCGGCCGATCGGTCGCGTCTCACATCTCGCCGGTCGCGGGCACGCCGGCCGGAGCGTAGCGCAGCAGCACCGCGCCCGTGCCCGACGTGAGCGGCGGCGCGACGAGCCGCAGGTTCGCGGGTGCCGCGCCGTCCGGGAACACCTTCTTGCCCTGGCCGAGCACGATCGGGTACACCCACAGCTTCAGCTCGTCGTAGAGCTGCGCGTCGAGCAAGGCGTGCGCGAAGTCGATGCTGCCGATCACGTGCACGTTCTCGTGCCGCTCGCGGAGGGTCTCGATCTCCACGCGCAGGTCCGGTCCGAGCTGCACACTGCCGCGCCAGTCGAGGCGCGGCGCGCCGCGCGAGGCGACGTACTTGGGGATCCGGTCCAAGAGCCGTCCGATGTCGCCGTGACGCCCCTCGGTGTGGTGCGGCCAGTACCCGGCGAAGATGTCGTAGGTGCGCCGACCGAGGAGGAGGGCGTCCATGTCCGCCATGCCCTCGCGGACGGCCTCGCCGACGATCCCGTCGGACACCGGCGCCTGCCAGCCGCCGAAGCGGAAGCCTCCGCTCGTGTCCTCCTCCGGCCCTCCCGGCGCCTGGGCGACGCCGTCGAGGGTGGTGAACAGGTCGATCACGATGCGTCCGGTCATGGCCGGCTCCTCTCTTCGGGCGACGGGCCGGTCCCGTCGCTCCCGGGGTCGATGTGGAAGGTCGCGGCGAAGCGCTCCAGGAGCGCGGCGTCGCCGGCGAGCACGTGCACGACGCCGTCGTCGACCGCGGTCTGCGGCGCGAGCTCGCCCGAGATCACGCGACGGATGCCGGGACCCGCCGCGAACACGAGATCGGGCTCCCCGTCCGGAAGCCGTCCGCCCACCGGCGGCGCGGGCGGCGCGAGCTGGGTCACCGCGAGCGCGGAGCCGGCGACCCGGGCACGGAGCGCGACGTCGCCCACGTGCAGCTCGTAGTCGGCCGCGGGGAGCCGAGCCGCGGCATCCGCCTGGAACGCCGTGCGGAGCGCCATCGTGAGCGAGTCGGCCGTGACGACGTCGCCCTCGTCGGGCTCGCCCATCGCGCGGAACCCCCACCGCCCGAGCGCGAGCACGACGGGCTCGAGCTCGCGCCCGTAGGGCGTCAGCTCGTACACGAGCCCGCAGTTCACGAGCGGCACGCGGCGGACGACGCCGGCCTCCTGCAGCTCCTTGAGCCGCGTCGACAGGATGTTGGTGGGGATCCTCGGCAGCCCCTGCTTGAGGTCGGTGTAGCGACGTGGCCCGACGAGCAGGTCGCGGACGATGAGCAGAGCCCACCGTTCGCCGATCAGCTCGACGGCCGTGGTGACCCCGCAGTACTGGCCGTAGCTGCGGGATGCCACTACTGCTGCGCCTGCTCCGCCAGGTACGCCTCGGGGCCCTGCTCGGCGGCCTGCGGCTCCATGTAGAGGAACGAGAGGCTGTTGCCGTCGGGGTCGTCGAGGTCGCGGCTGTACATGAAGCCGTAGTCCTGCGCGGGCTTGGGCTCGGCGCCGCCGGCGGCGAGGCCCGCCTCGATCGTGCTGTCGACGTGCGCGCGCGAGTCGCGGCTGAGCCCGACCGAGGTCTGCAGGGTCGCGCTCGGGTCGACGATGGGCTTGTCGGTGAACGTGGCCAGGTACTCGCGCGTGAGGACCATGAAGAACACGTTCTCGTCCCACACGATGCACGCGGCGTTCTCGTCGGTGAAGTTGGGGTTGATGTCGCAGCCGAGCGCCGTGTAGAAGGCCTTGGACCGCTCGAGGTCGGTCGTGGGGAGGTTCACGAAGATGTGTGTCATGGCTTGATACTTGCAAATAACAAGCTTGCTTGTCAATAGCAAGTGCGATACCTCTCGGGGCGGAGTCCGTCGCGCGGGGGATGCCGAGGCATCCGCTCCCCCGTACCGTGGAGGGATGCCGTCACCCCCCGCTCCGCGCACCGCCCCGGCCTCGGAGCGTCCTCGCGCCGCACCGGTGCGCGCCCTCACCGCGGCGGAGCAGCGCGGCGACGTCCTCCTGGCCGCGGCGATGCTCGTCGGTGCGATCGTCAGCGCCGGACTGCTGTCGGTCGCCGGCATCTACGACGACGAGCGCGCGCCGCTCGCCTATGCGCTGGTCTACGCGGTCGTGATCTCCGCGCCGCTCGCGGTGCGCCGGCGCTGGCCGGCCACCGTCGCGATCGTCGTGTGCGTCGCGTACTTCGCCGCGGGGAGCCTCCGCGTGCCGGAGATCTACGCCGGCAACATCGCGATGTTCATCGCGCTCTACACCGTCGGCGCCTGGTCGGCCGACCGCCGCCGGGCCGCCGTCGTCCGCATCGCGCTGAGCGTCGGCATGATCGTGTGGCTCCTCGTCGTGATCTTCATCGAGGCGGCGAGCACCTCGAGCGAGGGGCTGTCGCGCGCGGGCGCGTTCTCGCCGTTCGCGGCGTTCATGCTGCTGCAGATCCTCATCAACGTGCTGTACTTCGCGGGCGCCTACGTGCTCGGCGACCGCGCGTGGGCCGCCGCGCGTCAGCGCGAGGAGCTCGAGGAGGGCAAGGACGCACTCGAGCGCGAGCGCGAGCGCACCGCCGCGCAGGCCGTGGCGCTCGAGCGCATCCGCATCGCGCGCGAGCTCCACGACGTCGTCGCCCACCACGTGTCGGCGATGGGGGTCCAGGCCGGCGCCGCGCGCGCCGTGCTCGCCCGCGATCCCGACGCGGCCCGCTCGACGCTCGCCGGGGTCGAGGCATCCGCCCGCACCGCCATCGACGAGCTGCACAACCTGCTCGAGACGTTGCGCTCACCCGGCAACGAGCCGGATGCCCCGTCGACCGTGCGCCTCGACGCGCTGACCGAGCTCGTCGAGCACGCGCGCGCGAACGGCCTGCCCACCGAGCTCACCGTCATCGGCGAGCCTGTCGTCCTCCCCGCCGTCTCGCAGGTGAACCTGTACCGCATCGCGCAGGAGTCGCTCACCAACGCCCGCCGCCACGGCGGCCCGCACGCGCGCGCCGACGTGCGGCTGCGCTACGACCGCGACGTCGTCGAGCTGGAGGTCGCCAACACCGGCCGACCGCCGGTCTCGGGCCGCGCCGGCCTCGGCCTCGTCGGCATGCGCGAGCGCGCCGCGGCGTCGGGCGGCACGGTCGAGGCGGGCCCGAGCGCCGGCGGGTTCGTCGTGCGCGTGCGCATTCCCGTCGCCGAGCCCGTGGCGGTGCCGGCATGACCGCGGACGTCGCGCCGATCCGCGTGCTGCTGGTCGACGACCACAGCGTCATGCGCGCGGGCTTCCGCATGATCCTCGAGTCCGCGGGCGACATCGAGATCGCCGGCGAGGCGGCCACGGGCGTCGAGGCGGTGGCCGCGGCATCCGCCCTGCGCCCCGACGTCATCTGCATGGACGTGCAGATGCCCGACATGGACGGCCTCACCGCGACGCGCGAGATCCTCGCCGACCCGGATGCCGGTGCCGCGATCGTCATCGTCACGACCTTCGACCGCGACGACTACCTCTTCGAGGCGCTGTCGAGCGGGGCGAGCGGGTTCCTGCTGAAGAACGCCGGGCCCGAGGAGCTCGTCTCGGCCGTTCGCGTGGCGGCGGCCGGCGATGCGCTGCTCTCCCCCGAGGTCACGCGTCGTGTGATCGAGCGCTTCGCCCGTGCGGACGCCGGCGCCGCGACCACGGGCGTCGGTGTCGCGGCTCCGGGGGCCGCCGTTCACGCGTCGGGTCCTGCCGCAGCCGGGGCGGCCGTCCACGCATCGGGTCCGGGTTCTGGGCCCGCCGCTCACGCGTCGTGTGCGACGGCGTCCGGCCCCGCGCACGCGCAGCACGCGACCCACGAGCAGATCTCGGCGGCGGCCGCGGTCCCCGGACCCGCGCCGGAGGCGGAGCTGCTCACCGAGCGCGAGGCCGAGGTGCTCCGCCTCCTCGCCCAGGCGCTCAGCAACGCCGAGATCGCCGCGCGCCTCTACATCGGCGAGGCGACCGTGAAGACGCACGTGTCGAACGTCCTCCTCAAGCTCGGCGTGCGCGACCGCGTGG
>NZ_JBDIAB010000209.1:0-4809 GCF_039812165.1 Microbacterium sp. | reverse complement strand
GGGTTCAAATCCCACCGTCACCGCCACGAGAACCCCAGCTCAGCTGGGGTTCTCTCGTTTGCGCGCCGCGTCAGCCCGGCTCGGGGTCGTCGGGGCGGGCCCAGGCGATCGCGATCAGGCGGCGGAGGACGTCGAGGTCGATGTCGTCGAGCTTCTTGACGTACACGCAGCCGGCGCCCTCGGTGTAGGCGCCGAGGCTCGGCAGCAGTGCGGCGCCCTCGGGCCGGTCCTTCAGACCGTAGATCGAGAGGGCCGACTTGCGGGGCGAGAAGCCCGTCTTCGGCCAGTCGCCGCGCGTGCGCGGGTTGGCGGGAGAGATGTACCGGTAGCTGCCGTAGCCGACCATCGTCGGCCCCCACATGACGGGATCGGCACCGGTCACCTCGCGGAAGACCTCGGCGAGCCGCAGGCCGTCGTCACGCCGGCGGGCGGGCGTCGCGGCATCCAGGAACTCGGACACGTCGGCATCGGTCGGCACGGTCTTCGGAGCGCTCATGTCCCCATTGTCGCGCGCACCCCCGACATGCGCACCGGTGGTCGCGGCATCCGTCGCCCTGCGAGAGGCCGGCACGAGGTCGGGGATGCCGAGGGGCGCACCCGCGCGACGGCGGATGCGCCCCTCGGTCGCTCCGGAGGGAGAACGGCTACTCCGCCGTCGCCTTCCGCCGCGCGATGATCGCGGCGGTGAGGCCGCCGGCGATCAGCAGCAGCGCGGCCGCGGGCGCGAGCAGGTCGAACTCGCCGCCGGTGTTGGCGAGCTTCTTCGACGCACCGGTCGTCCCGCCCTTCGCGTCGACGGCCTGCGGCTGCCCGACCGGCGCCGGGTCGACCGGCGCGGGGTCGACCGGCGGGTTCGGGTCGACGGGCGGGTTCGGGTCGACCGGCTCGAGGAAGACGACCGACGCGGCGGGCTGACCGGGCTCGGCCGAGACGACCGCTCCCGCGGCGTCGACGGTCACCTTCGAGCTGAGGGCGGCGGGCAGGTTGATGCGCTGCCAGCCCTCGGAGGTCGAGTCGAGCGGGTAGCCCGAGTCGATCTCGGTCGCGGCCAGCACCGCACGGCGCTGCTCGGCGCTCAGGTCGGGGAACGCGGTGGCCAGCAGCGTCTCGGCGCCCTCGGGCACCACCGGCGCCTGCCCGGCCTCGCCCACCTGGCCGAAGCCATAGGTCATGCGGGACTCGTAGGCGGTCAGCGCCGAGGCGCGGTCGGTGACGGGCGCGGTCGACACGACATCGGTGAAGACGTTCTGGTAGCCGCCGTCGGCGTTCGCGCCGACCGTGTCGATGCAGTCCGCGAGCGTCGTCCCGTGCCCGTCGGTGGTGCACCGGCTCGCGAGATACGCGGTCAGCTCCGCGCGCGCCGGCAGGATCGTGTCCGTCACATAGGCGGGATCGGAGTAGAGGGCGACGACGTTGACGTGCCCCGAGACGCGGCCGCCGATGACGTCGAGCGGGTAGTGCACGCCGAGCACGTTGCGCGCGAGGCCCGCCTCCGAGGCGCGGGTGAGGATCTCCGGCCCGAGCTCGGGCAGCACCGTGGCCAGCAGGATGCCCTCGCCGTACGCGTAGGCGGTGTGACCCGACGGGAAGGCCTGGCTGAAGTGCTCGAGCACCAGGTCGTAGGTGCCGTCGTGGGTGAGGCCGGTCTCGGGGTCGGTCCAGGGATCGACCTTGACGATGCCGAGGTTCGTGTCGAGCCCGTCGAGCTTCTCGGGCAACCCGAAGCTCCGGTCGTCGAGGAACGGCCGCGGGTAGTTGTAGTAGCCCTTGGCGCTGCCGGTGCTCGCCAGGCTCACACCGATGGCGTCGTACATCGCCGTGGTCTGCGGGAGCGACCCGTCGGCGAGTCCCTCGACGAAGTACGCGCCGAGCACCGGGCCGAACGCGTCGGCGAAGGTCTGCTTCCAGTCGAGGTCGGCGTCGACCAGTGCGCGCTTCGACTGCACGGGGTCGGTGGCGCCGGCGGCGTTGATCCGCTGCAGGATCTCGTCGTTCTCGCGCAGGACGTCGCGGCCCGCATCGAGGACCTGGCCCCGGAAGGCCGTGGCCGCCATCGTGTCGTGGTCGGTCGGGTCGTAGGTCTCGGCCTGCCAGTACGTGCCGAACTCGCCGAACAGCGCGACGTGGTCGGGGTTGGCGGCGTCGGCGTACGCCGGTGCGGCGCCGAGTCCGAAGGCGGCGATCCCGAGGACGACGCCGGATGCGACCAGCGCGCGGGCTGACCGGGACGCCGGTCTGCGTGTCGTTGTCGACATGGAGTGTCTTCCTTCTGGTTCGGTCCGGCGGAGGGGCTTCGGGTCCACCGGGCATGCACCTGCTCGTGGTGACGCGGGCGATGCGTCCGAACCGGTGCCCGCGGGGGAGTCGCGGGTGCGTGCGCGACGGTAGCGAGCGCGTGTGCCCGCTTGCCCGTTCCGAGACGAACAGCGGGTGAACGGCATCCGTCTGGACGCGACCCGCGCGACGTGTCGCACGGGTCGCGCGCCGGTGAGGGCGGCGCGTCTCACCCTCTGGATGAGCGGCCAAACCGGCTTGCTGGCAGCTAACGGCCATCAGATGGTTGACACGGCAGCTTCATGCCATCGAGAATAGAGCATGTCCTCGCGCGGAGATCCGACGATCCAGCCCCTGCTGCACCGTCTGCTCGCGGCACGGCCGGAGAGCCGGCAAGAGTTCGAGGACGTCTCGGAGGCGATCGGCTGGGATGCCGATGATGCCTTCGGCGTGCTGCACGAGCTCGGTGTCGTCGAGCTCGGGGGCGACGCCATCCGCATCATCGACCCGGTGCAGGCGCTGTCACGGAACGCGACCGCAGCACTGGTCAACGCGAGGGAGGCGTTCGAGGAGGCGCAGCAGGCGCTCGGCCTGCTCTCGAAGGTCAAGTCGACCGCCGCCGGGAGCGCGCCGGGGGCCGACATGATCGGTGCGGTCATCCGAGACCACGATCACGTCTGGCAGGAGTGGTGGGAGAGCCACTCGAGAACCGCTCCCGTGAACCCCGGGGTCGTCATGCCCGACGCCGTGATGCTCAAGAACCAGGTGCTCGCCGACATCGACCGAGTCGCTGCCGACTTCGACGCCGGCGACTATCACATGCGCGTCATCCTCGATCTCGACGAGTGCGTGGACGATGCCGGCAGGGCGCCCGAGTGGCTGCAGACCCTCGCCGCCGCGGGCGTGGAGGCGCGGGGGATGATCGATCCGCCCAGCTGGTTCTACGTCGACGACGGAGTGATCGGCGGCGTGCCGCTCACCTGGGGGCAGGGAAACCCCGCCGGGATGGTGATGCTCTACCCGTCGCCCCTGCTCACGCTGGCTGCGGCGTACTTCGAGACGCTGTGGGAACGGGCGGCACCGATCCGCGTCGGGAGCGCGCCGGCGTGGGAGCCCGTCCTGCGCCTGCTCGAAGCGGGCAGCAGCGACCAGCAGATCGCGGATGCCGTGGGCATCGGCCTTCGGACCGTGCGCCGCCGCATCGCCGAGGCGATGGACGAGCTCGGAGCGACGACGCGCTTCGAGCTCGGCGTGCGCTGGGCCGGGCGCCGAGATCGAGCGAGCCGCCCGACCCCTACGCCCAGTCGCTGACCAACCGCTGCTTCGTCGACGCGAGCCGCGATGTCTCCGCCCAGTCGTGCACCCACTCCGGAATACGGTCGGGCAGGGTGCCGAGCTCCTTGTGGAGCTCGTCGATCGTGACGACGCCGCCCGAGCGCTTGACGAACCGGGTGCGCGTGATCAGGCGCATGTAGATGTCTCCGTCGCGGACGAACCGCTGCTCCATGACGACGGCGCGATCGTCGGTGCCGATCATGCGCGTCTGCAGCTCGAAGCGCTGCCCGAGCACGAACGATCTGCGGTACGTCGCGCTCGCCTGCGACAGCACGGGGATCCAGCCCAGGCGCTGCGTGTGCGCGAACACGCCGATGCGCACGACGAGATCCCAGCGGCCGAGGTCGGCGAGCGAGAGGTACCTGCCGTTGTTCATGTGCCGCAGGATGTCGATGTCTGTCGGCAGCGTCGTCAGCCTGATCACGGAGACGCCGGTGAGCGGCATGCTGCCATCACGGCGCAATCGCCACGTCGCGCGCAGGTGCACCAGAATCATCCGCCAGAGGAGGTTCATCGCTGCCCTTCCATAACCATACGCTTGCGTACAGTACGTGACTATACGCCACAGTATGGTTGTGATCAACCGGTCCACGTGGAGGCTCCGCGCGGGCTGCACGTTAGGGTTTGGGCATGGCGAGGCTGACGCGGGACGACTGGATCGCTGCGGCATATGAGCGGTTCACCGACCAGGGCGTCGACGCGATCGCCGTCGAACCCGTCGCTCGCGCGATCGGTGCCACCAAAGGGTCGTTCTACTGGCACTTCGCTGACCGTGCGGCGCTCGTGGACGCGGTGCTCGACAGATGGGAGACCCTGCAGACCGAGGCGCTGATCGCCGAGGTCGAGCGGACCGCCGTGCCGCGGGAGAGACTCGAGCACCTCGTCCGGATCGTCACCGAGCGGATCCCGCAGCGCGGCGGCGAGGTGACGCTCTACGCGGCGGCGGAGCGCAACGGGGTGGCGGATCGGGTGGCGCGCGTGACGGAGCGCCGCGTCTCGTACATCGCCGGCATCCTCACGGCCCTCGGGCTCGACGAGCAGGAGGCTCGGCGCCGCGCGATCACCGTGACCGCATCGGTCGTGGGATACCAGCAGCTCGTCGCCACCGGGTGGGATTCGCGGCTCGACTCGGTGGAGCGCATGGCCGCCTCGCTGCTCGAGCTGGCGCTCGGGCGCGTCTGACGGTCTCGCCGCCGCCCG
>NZ_JBDIAB010000208.1:0-4810 GCF_039812165.1 Microbacterium sp. | reverse complement strand
GGGGCAGGCGCCCCGCGCGGCGCAGCGCATCGCGCAGCAGCAGCTCGATCTGCGCGTTCACGCTGCGCAGCTCGTCGGCCGCCCACCGCGCGAGTGCGTCGTGGACGGCCGGATCGAGGCGCAGCGGGAGCTGCTTGCGTTCGGTCAAGAGGAGTAGAGGGTCCCTGTGTTGACGATGGGTGAGGTGGGCTGGTCGCTGCACAGCACGACCAGCAGGTTGCTGACCATGGCGGCCTTCCGCTCGTCGTCGAGGGCGACGATCTGCCGGTCGCTGAGGTCGTTGAGCGCCTGCTCGACCATCCCGACCGCGCCCTCGACGATCCGCCGGCGCGCGGCGACCACGGCGTTCGCCTGCTGACGGCGGAGCATCGTCTGCGCGATCTCGGGCGCGTAGGCGAGCTGGCTGATGCGGACCTCGATGATGTCGACGCCGGCGAGACCGACGCGGGCGTCGACCTCTCGCGCGAGCTCGGCGGCGACGATGTCGGTCGCCCCGCGGAGCGACGGCACGTCGTCGTTGGACGAGTCGTACGGGTAGGTCGTCGCGGTGTGACGCAGCGCGGACTCGGACTGCACGTGGACGAACTGCAGGTAGTCGTCGACCGCGTACGTGGCCTTGGCCGTGTCGGCGACCTGCCAGACGACGATCGCGGCGATCTCGACCGGGCTGCCGTCGGCGTCGTTGACCTTGATCGTGCCGGTCTCGAAGTTGCGCACCCGCACGCTCACCCGGCGACGCAGCGCGAGCGGCACGACGATCGAGAGACCGGGGCGGCGCACCGTGCCGACGTACCGGCCGAAGAACTCGATCACGCGGGACTCACCCGGAGGCACGACCACGAGCGACGACAGGATCAGCACGCCGGCGAGGACGGGCACCAGGAGGATCCACACGATCGACTCCGGGAGGACGAAGAGGACGCCCAGGCTCGCGCCGATGAGCACGAGGGCGATGATCGCCCAGACGATGCCGTCCGACCTCCAGGCCGGACGCTCCACGACGTCGACCCTCGCCTGCGCCGGACCGGTCGGGGGTGTCGCACTGTCCATGACCTGCATGGCGCCCTCCTCGCATTCACTGAAAGTGATATCACTTTACCTGGCGAACGGCCCGGGAGGCAACGGCATCCTTCATACGCAGTATTCATAAACTCCTGAAATAGGCGTAGCATCCCGCGCATGAGCGATGTCATCCACACCCGCGGCCTCCGCAAGCGCTACGGCCGCACCCGCGCGCTCGACGGTCTCGACCTGAGCGTCGAGGCCGGGCGGATCCACGGCTTCCTCGGCCCGAACGGCGCGGGCAAGACCACGACGATCCGCATCCTCCTCGGCCTCGCACGCAAGACGAGCGGCGAGGCGACCGTCTTCGGCCGCGATCCGTGGCGGGATGCCGTGGCCCTGCACCGACGGCTCGCGTACGTGCCCGGCGACGTGAGCGTGTGGCCGAACCTCTCCGGCGGCGAGGCGATCGACCTGCTCGCGCGCCTGCGCGGCGCGCGCACGGGCGACGCCGCGTACCGCGCGGAACGCGAACGCCTCATGGCCGCGTTCCAGTTCGATCCGCGCACGAAGGGCCGCGCCTACTCGAAGGGCAACCGCCAGAAGGTCGCGCTCATCGCGGCGCTCGCGGTGCCCGCGGAGCTGTACGTGCTCGACGAGCCCACGAGCGGGCTCGACCCGCTCATGGAGGTCGTGTTCCGCGGCGAGGTCGAGCGCCTGCGCGTCGCGGGGGCCACCGTGCTGCTGTCCAGCCACATCCTCTCCGAGGTCGAGCTGCTGTGCGACCGCGTCTCGATCATCCGCGCGGGCCGCATCGTCGAGTCCGGCACGCTCGCCGAGCTGCGCCACCTCACCCGCACCGAGGTGTCGTTCGAGGCGGCCGATGCCACGGCGCTCGACGGTCTCGCGGACGCCCACGACGCGTCGTTCGGCGACGGGCGGGCACGCTTCACCGTCGACAGCGACGCGGTGGCATCCGTCCTGCCCGTGCTCGCGAGCCGCGACGTGCGCGGCCTGCGCATCGAGCCGCCGTCGCTCGAGGAGCTGTTCCTCCGCCACTACGGCGACGAGCTCGAGGGGGCGCGGCGATGATCGCGCTGCTGCGCGCGCGCCTGTGGCGCGACCGCGTGCAGGTGCCGCTGTGGATCGTGGGCACGGCGCTCCTCGCCGCGGCCGGCTACGCCGGCGTCGTGCAGTCGTACGGCACGGTCGCCGACCGCCAGGAGATCCTCGCGGCCGTGATGGCGAACCCGGTGATCCTGATGTTCCGCGGCCTGCCGTCGGGCACGTCGGAGGGCGCCTTCCTCGCGTTCACGCTGCTGCCGTGGCTGGCGATGCTCGCCGCCCTCATGAGCGCGTTCCTCGCGGTGCGCCACACGCGCGGCGACGAGGAGGCGGGCCGCGCCGAGCCGGTCTCGGCGACTCCGGCCGGACGCACGGCGCCGATCCTCGCGACGATCGTGCACGGCGTGCTCGCCGATCTCGTGCTCGGGCTCGCGACCGCGCTCACCCTGATCGGCGTCGGGTTCGACGCGGCCGGCTCGCTCGTGGCGGGAGCGGCGGCGGGCATGGTCGGGATCGTCTTCCTCGGCGTCGGGCTCGTCGCGGCGCAGCTGATGCGCACCTCGCGCGGGGCGAACGCGCTGACGGTGTGGACGCTCATGGCGCTGTTCCTGCTGCGCGGGCTCGGCAACGCGGCGGGCACGCCGAGCGACGACCTGACCCGCATCGACAGCTCGTGGCTCGCGTGGCTCTCGCCCTTCGGGTGGGCCGAGCAGGCGCGCCCGTTCGACGCCGACGCGTGGGGGCCGGTCGCCCTCGGGATCGGTGTGGGGGTCGCCCTCGCGGTGGTCGCCGCGGCGCTGCAGTCGGTGCGCGACCTGGGCGCGAGCCTCTTCCCTGAGCGCCGCGGCCGTGCCGGTGCGACGGTGACCCTCTCGTCGCCGACGGCGCTCGTGTGGCGGCTGTCCGGCGGCGCCCTCGCGGGCTGGGCCGTGGGCGGTGCGCTCACCGGCATCCTCGCGACCACGCTGAGCGGAGCCGTCCGGCAGATCACGGGGCAGAACCCCGCGGTGGGGCAGATCCTGGAGAAGATCGCCCGCGCGGGCTCGCTCGACGAGGCGGTCATCACGGTGTTCTTCACGATGCTCGGCATCCTGGCCGCGTGCGCGGCGGTGCAGACCGTCGTGCACGCCCGCCAGGAAGAGGCCCACGGCACCGCCGAGCCGGTGCTGGCCTCCGCGGTGGGACGCGTCCGATGGCTCGCCGGGTACCTGTCCGTCGCGACCTGGGCCGTGCTCGTCGTCGTGGGTGCCGCGGTGGCGACCGGATGCCTCGCCCTGGCCGCCGCGGGCGGAGAATCCGAGCTGTACCGCGTCGTCGTGGTGACGGGGCTCGGGCAGGCGGTCGCGGCATCCGTCTTCACCGTCGTGGCCGGGCTCGTCTTCGTCCTCGTCCCCCGCGCGACGATCGGGGTCGCGTGGGCGCTCATCGTCGTGGCGACGATGCTCGGGATGTTCGGTCCGCTCTTCGGGCTGCCGGAGTGGGCGACCGACCTGTCGCCGTTCACGCAGACGCCCGTCGTCGCGCAGGGCGACACCGACCTGCGCGGGCTGTGGTGGCTGCTCGGCGCGGTCGCCGTCGGCGGCGCCGCGGCGCTCGCGCTCATGCGCCGTCGCGAGCTCACGGCGGGCGGATAGGGTGGGCGGCGATGGGAGAGCACCGGGCGCACGAGCCGGCCGAGCGGGCGGCGGCGATCATGGCCGCCGCCGGGATGCCGCGCATGGCCGCGCGCGTCATGATGGCCCTCGTCGCCGCACCCGACGGCGGCTACACCGCCGCGGAGCTCGGCGAGCGACTGGGGGTCAGCCCGGCCGCCGTGTCGGGCGCGGTGCGCTACCTACAGCAGCTGCACATCATCCAGCGCCGGTCGCGGCCGGGCGACCGCCGGGATCGCTACGAGCTCGTGCGCGACACGTTCTACGCCTCGGTCACCTCGAACACCTCTGTGTACGAGCGCATGGCGGACTGCATCGACCTGATCGCCGCGGAGCACCCCGACGATCCGGGCGCCCACGACCGGGCGACGGAGCTCGCCGGGTTCTTCCGGTTCCTGGCGACGCGCATGCCGCAGCTGGTCGACGAGTGGCAGGCGACCCGCTCCGAGGCGTGACCCGCCCGGGCCCCCTGCCCTGGTCTCCGCCCTGCACGAACCTCGCAGAACTCCGAGCGGCGGATGCCGGGCGCGCGGGCTTGGCGCGTGGTGCGCGGATGCCGGGGGCACAGGCTCGCCGGAGGCGGCGCGGCGAGCGGCTAGCGTGGAGCGGGTGACGGCATCCACTCGCTACATCGTGGCCACCGACGGCGCCTGCAAGGGCAACCCCGGACCGACCGGCTGGGCGTGGGTCGGCGAGGACGGCCACTGGGCCGCCGGCGCGCTCCCCTCGGGCACGAACAACATCGGCGAGCTGCTCGGGCTGCTGCACGCGATCGAGGACCACGCCGACGTCGACGAGCTGATCGTGCAGGCCGACTCGAAGTACGCGATCGACACCTACGCGTCGTGGATGGACGGCCACCGCCGCCGCGGCTGGAAGACCTCGACCGGGTCGCCGACGAAGAACCGCGACATCCTGGAGCAGCTCATCGTGGCCCGCGACGCGCGGCGGGCGGCGGGGCTCCCCGACGTCGTGCTCGAGCACGTCCGCGGGCACCGCGGGCACGTGCTCAACGAGTGGGCCGACGAGCGCGCGGTGCGCGCGGCCGAGCACGCCGCGCAGGGCAAGGAGAGCGCGTGGTCGTCGCTCGG
>NZ_JBDIAB010000207.1:0-4832 GCF_039812165.1 Microbacterium sp. | reverse complement strand
CCGGCGACCACCTCGGCGCGCGTGGGCAGCCGCCGGTCGCGCACCAGGTCGTACACCGAGCCGGCCGCGCCGGCCTTGTCGTCCCACGCCCCGAAGACGAGCCGTGAGACGTGCGCCTGCAGCAGCGCGCCCGCGCACATGACGCACGGCTCGAGCGTCACGGTGAGCGTGCAGCCCTCGAGGTTCCACGACCCGCGCGCGACGGCGGCCTCGCGCAGCGCGACGACCTCCGCGTGCGCCGTGGGGTCGTGCGTGACCTCGCGCAGGTTGCGCCCCGCGCCGAGGATCGTGCCCGCGGCATCCGTCACGACCGCCCCCACCGGCACGTCGCCGTGCGCGGCGGCCTCGGCCGCCAGCTCCAGCGCGCGAGCCATCGCACGCTCATCCAAGGGGCGCACGGGAAGGGTCATGGCCCCAGCGTACGGCGGCGGATGCCGCGGGCGGAGCGATCGCCGTCGGGCGGCCGTGCCGCGGACGGGCGCCCGTCGTCAGGCATCGCTGCCACGCCGGACGCTCCGCGCCAGGCGACGGATGCCGCGGGCGGTCGGTGTCAGGCGTGGCGCACACGCGGGCGGCCGGTGTCAGTCGTCGCGCACACGCGGGCGGCCGGTGTCAGTCGTGGCGCACACGCGAGCGGCCGGTGTCAAGCGTGGCGCACGCCGCGGGGCGGGGCGATGTCAAGCGTGGCGCACGCCGCGGGCGGGCGATGTCGAGCGTGGCACACGCCGCGGGCGGGCGACCGCGTCAGGCGGCGCCGACGAGGCGCGCGAAGGCGCTCAGGCGCGCGACGCCCTCGGGGGTGCGCGGCAGGTCGTCGAGCAGGCCCGTGGAGTACACGACGTAAGCGGTGTGCTGTGCTCGCGAGACCGCGACGTTCAGGCGGTTCTGCAGCAGCAGGAACTCGAGCCCCCGCGGGGCGTCGCGGCCCGACGAGGCGGCGAGCGACACGATCGCGACGACCGCCTCCTGGCCCTGGAACCGGTCCACGGTGCCCACCGGCACGTCGGGGAAGCCGGCCGCGGCGAGCGCCTCCTCGACCTCGACCTGCTGCGCGTTGTACGGCGTGACGACGATGAGGTCCTGCGGCCGCAGCGGCCGGGGCACCGCACCGGGCCCCGCCGCGGCACCGCGCCCGACGGTGGCGGCGCGCTCGACCGTGGCAGGCTCGGTGGCGGCAGCGCGGCCGACCGTGGCGGCGGCGCCGTCCACGGCATCGTTCTCGGCCGCGCCATCGTGGCCGTCCGTGCCGTCGGGTCCGGTCATGCCGTCATGCCCGGCTGCGCCGTCGCGTCCTGCCACGCCGTCGTATCCACTCGTGCCGTCGGGTCCAGTCGTGCCGTCGGATCCCGCCGGGCCGTCGGATCCCGCCACGCCGCCGGGTCCCGCCGCGCCGCCGGATCCATCCGCGCCGTCATGCCCGGCCGTCGCACCCGACTCTCCCGTGCCGTCGTCCCACGCGCGCCCGACGAGATCGCGCACGAGGTCGACGACCTTCGCCGCCTCCTCCGCCGACTGCGTCGCGTTGCCGGTGTGCGCCATCGGCACCGGCACGACGCCCGCCGGCACACCTGTCAGCGTCCGGCGCGACGTCGACGGGTGCGCGGCGAGCCGGCCCTCGTACGAGAGCTGCGACACGGGCGCGGCCACCTCGGGCCGCATGCGCCAGGTCTGGGCGAGGAAGTAGCCGCGGTCAGCGGGGACCACCGCGGCTCCGTCCATGACCCAGCCGAGCGCCGACGTGTCGACGGGCTCGGGGTGCGTGCCCTGGCTCACCTGCGGCAGCTGCTGCGGGTCGCCCAGCAGCAGCAGTCGGGGCGCGGCGACCGAGACGGCGATCGTGGACGCCAGCGAGAACTGGCCCGCCTCGTCGATGACGAGGAGGTCGAGGCTCTGACGCGGGACCCGGGTCGGATGCGTGAGGTCCCACGCGGTGCCGCCGACGACGTAGCCGCCGTGCTGCTCCGCGGTGAAGGCGGCCACGCCGTCCTTCGCGATCGCGGTGAACGACTCGGCGCCGGTGGGCTTGCCCTTCGGCGCCTTCGCGACGAGCTCCTTGGGGACGCCGGCCGCGACGATGCCGTCGAGCATGTGCTCCACGACGTTGTGCGACTGGGCGACGACCCCCACCCGGTACCCGCGCTCGCGCACGAGCCGCGCGACGACGTGCGAGCCGACGTAGGTCTTGCCGGTGCCGGGCGGCCCCTGCACGGCCAGGTAGCTGCGGTCGAGATCGGCGATCGACCGCACGATGTCGTCAACGTCGCTGCCCGCGCCGCGTGCGAGCACGCCGCTGCGGGTGCGCGGCGGACGGCGCAGCAAGAGATCGGTCGCGGGGTCGGCGGGAAGGGCCGGGGCGGCCTGGATGACGGCATCCGCCCACTCGTCGATCGCGGCCTGCTGGCTGCCCGCACGCGGCGGCGCGCCCGGCGTCAGGGCGACCGGGAGCCGCTGCCACGTGGCGTCCTGGATCGCGTTCTCCTCGATCACGACGCCGTCGTCGAGGACGTCGACGATCTTGACCGAGCGGGCGACGTGGATCCACCGGGGATGGGTCTCGGCGGGGAACGGGGCTGGCATCTCGTAGAGCGCGTAGACGGTCGCGTCGACGCTCAACCGCGTGCCCGGCGCCAGCTCGCCGCGCAGCTCGACGGTGCGACGGTCGGCGCGCGCGCGGTCGGGGCGGTGCCAGTCGGTCAGCACGCGGCTGCGCTCCGCGTCGACCACGACGACGTCGCGCGTCTCGGCCCAGATCGACACCGGCTCGCGCAGCCGCAGGAAGTGCGTGGCCCAGAACGTCTTCGCCTCGCGCGGGTAGTAGTCGATCGCGGCGGCGCCGAGACGCAGCGCCTCGGCGGCCGGCTCGTCACCGTCGTCCGCAGATGCCGCGGCGAGACGGACGAGCGCCTCCGCGCGCGGCGACGGCTCGTAGACGTTCTCGTCGGGCTCGGGATCGGCCGAGGGCCGCAGCCCGTGCTCGCGGGCGCGGTCGACGAGCCAGTCCCGCAGTCGCAGGGTCGAGACGCAGTCGTACCGGTTGTAGTCGGCGAGGTCGTCGAGCACCGTCCTCGCGGCGACCTCGTCGCCCGCCTCGGCGAGAGCCCGCGCCTCGACGTACTTGACGATCGACTCGTCACCGCGCTGCACGTCGCTCGTGCGCACCTCGGCGCCCATGTAGAGCGGCTCGAGCTTCTTGATCGAGTACGAGCGCGAGCCGACGCGGAGCGCGCGCCGCACGATCGGATAGAGGTCCACGAACACGCCGTCGCGCAGCAGCCGGTCGACCTCCGCCTCGCGCACGCCGTGGCGGGCCGCCATCGCCAGCAGATGCGTGGGCTCGTACGGCGCGTAGTGGTAGATGTGCATGCCGGGGTACTGGCGGCGGCGCATCGTCACGATGTCGAGGAACGTCTCGAGGGCTGCCTTCTCCTCGGCGAGCGAGTGCGCCCACAGCGCCGTGTACCGCTCGCGCGTGTCGACCCAGCCGAACAGGTAGTCGATGCCCCAGGGGACGGCTCCCGAACGGGATGCCGCGGCCTCGGTGTACAGCGGATCGCCCTCGAAGTCGAAGAAGACGTCGCCGTGATCGGGACGCGGCATGGCCGCGAGCGCGGTCGGGAAGACGACCTCGAACGTCGGCACCGGCGGCACGACGGCGGCGTGGGACTCGATGACGTCCCCGGGCGCCGCGCGTCCCGCGGGCACGGCATCCGACTCGGGCCCCGTCGCCGACGTGGCCTCCGACTCGCGCCCCGTCGCCGACATGGCCTCCGACTCCCCCGCGGCCGGCGTCGCGCCACCGGACTCCGGCGGCGTCTCGACGCCGCCCGCCGGGCTCGTCAGCTGCAGGCGCGCCTGTGTGCGCAGGCCGGCGAACGTGTCGGCCATCATGCGCGGGGGCGGCGCGGCAGCGCCTGCGAGCCCGTCGATCGTGTCGACCCCGGCGGCGCGCAGACGCTCGCGCTGCACGGGCCGCATGCCCGCCACGAGCAGCAGGTCGCGGTTGGCGACGACCTCGGCGTCGCACGTCGCGCAGCGACCGCACGCCACGACGCCCAGGTCGCCGCGCTCGTCGCCCCACGCGATCGGAGCGCCGGCCGCGCCCTCGCCGACGCGGCGATCGGCGATGAGCGCGCGCAGGCGCTCGCGACGCAGGCCGAACACCGGCAGGACGTCGCGCACCGCGTGCGTCGAGACGGTCCCGTCGCCGAGCAGCAGCTCCACCCGGTCGGAGCGCGGGACGCCGAGGCGATCGAGCTGATCGACGTATGCCGCGAGCTGCATGAGCGCGGTGACCCGGGCGTGCCGCGCGAGCTTGGTGTCCTCCACGATCCAGCGCGCCGGCCCGGCGGTGTCGGCGGCATCCTCGCGCACGAGGAAGTCGGCGAACCCGACGAACTCGTCGGTGGCGAACGCCGCCTGGTAGACGACCGCCGCGTCGGACGCGAGCGCGGCGTCGGTCTGCGCGACCGCGTCGGCCAGCGCCGCGGCATCCGACGAGCGCGTCTCGGGGATCTCGACGACCCGGCCGGGATGGGTCGCGTGGTAGGCCGCGAGCACGCGGCGCTCGTGCTCGGTGCCGAGACGCCCCGCGCGCTCGCGCGTGAGGTCTTCGGGGTCTTCGACGGCGGCCACGCGGCCGAGCTTCGCGTCGAGCTGGCGCAGCCAGGCGAACTCGCACTCGGCCGCCGCCTTGAGATCGCTCGCGCTCCAGACGACCCGCCCTTCGCCCTCGATGTACCGCATGGTCCCCTTTCCGCCTACGACGATAGCCGCGGCCCCCGACACCCTTCCCGCACCTCCCCCCTCCCGCGCTGTTGGCGACACCTTCCTGC
>NZ_JBDIAB010000206.1:0-4855 GCF_039812165.1 Microbacterium sp. | reverse complement strand
TCCGCCCCGAACGACGAGCCACGGGATGCAGCCGCCGAACCGACGACCGACCTGCCACGGCACCTGACAGACTGTGACCATGAGCCTGCCCTTCGAGAGCGCCTACCGGCACGGGTTCGCACGCGTCGCGGCCTGCACGATCCCGCTCGCGATCGCCGATCCCGCCGCCAACGCCGACGCGGTCCTCGCGACCGCGCGCGAGTGCGACGCGGACGCCGTGGCCGTCGCCGTCTTCCCGGAGCTGTGCCTGTCGGGCTACGCCATCGACGACCTCGTCATGCAGGACCCCGTGCTCGACGCGGTCGTGGCGGCGATCGAGCGGATCGTCGAGGCATCCGTCGACCTCTTCCCCGTGCTCGTCGTGGGCGCGCCCCTGCGCCACCGCAGCCGCCTCTACAACTGCGCCGTGGTGATCCACCGCGGCGAGATCCTCGGCGTCGCGCCCAAGTCGTACCTGCCGACCTACCGCGAGTTCTACGAGCGCCGCTGGTACGCGCCCGGCGAGCCGTGGTCGGGCGAGGGCATCCGCATCGGCGTGCACGAGGCGGTGTTCGGCAACAACCTGCTGTTCGACGTGCGCGACGTGCCCGGCCTGGTGCTGCACGCCGAGGTGTGCGAGGACGTATGGGTGCCGATCCCGCCGTCGTCGCGCGCGGCGCTCGCCGGCGCGACGGTGCTGCTCAACCTCTCCGGCAGTCCCATCACGATCGCGCGCGCGGAGGACCGCAAGCTGCTCTGCGCGTCGCAGTCGCTGCGCTGTCTCGCCGCCTACGCGTATGCCGCCGCCGGCACGGGCGAGTCCACGAACGACGTCTCGTGGGACGGCCAGACGATGATCTACGAGGGCGGAACGCTCCTGGCCGAGACCGAGCGCTTCCCCGAGGGCGCGCGGCACAGCGTGGCCGACGTCGATCTCGACCGCCTGCGGCAGGACCGCATCCGCCAGGGCACGTTCGACGACAACCGCGTCGCCGCCGACGACGCGTTCACGATCGAGCTGTTCCTGCATCCGCGGTCCGACGACATCGGCCTGCGACGGCCGCTCGACCGCTTCCCGTTCGTCCCCGACGACCCGGCCCGCCTCGCCCAGGAGTGCTACGAGGCGTTCAACATCCAGGTGTCGGGCCTCGAGCAGCGCATGCGCGCGATCGGCTCGCCCAAGCCCGTCATCGGCGTGTCCGGCGGCCTCGACTCCACGCACGCCCTCCTGGTCGTGGCGCGCGCGATGGACCGCATGGGCCGCCCGCGCAGCGACATCCTCGCCTACACGATGCCCGGCTTCGCCACGAGCGACCACACGAAGTCGAACGCGATCGCCCTCGCCGAGGCGATCGGCGCCACGATCGAGACGATCGACATCCGTCCGATGGCGATGCAGCTGCTCGAGGGCATCGGGCATCCGTTCGCCGCGGGCGAGCCCGTGCACGACGTCACGTTCGAGAACGTGCAGGCCGGAGCCCGCACCGACTTCCTGTTCCGGCTCGCCAACCGCCACAACGGCTTCGTGGTCGGCACGTCCGACCTGTCCGAGCTGGCTCTCGGCTGGGCGACGTACGGGGTCGGCGACCACATGAGCCACTACGCGGTCAACGCCGGGGTGCCGAAGACGCTCATCCAGCACCTCATCCGCTGGGTGATCGCGCACCGCGAGGGCGTGAACGACGACGCCGTCGCCGTGCTGCAGTCGGTGCTCGACACCGAGATCAGCCCCGAGCTCGTGCCCGCCGGCCAGGACGGCAAGGTGCAGTCGACCGAGGACACGATCGGCCCGTACGCGCTGCACGACTTCGCGCTCTTCCACATCCTCCGCTACGGCATGCGGCCGTCGAAGATCGCGTTCCTGGCCGAGCAGGCGTGGGCCGATCCGGATGCCGGGGCGTGGCCCCCCGGCTTCCCCGTCGACGACCGCTACGGCTACGACCGCGAGACGATCGTCCGCTGGCTGCGCGTCTTCCTCAAGCGCTACTTCGGGTTCGCGCAGTTCAAGCGCTCCGCGATCCCGAACGGGCCGAAGGTGTCGCCGGCGGGCTCGCTCTCGCCGCGCGGCGACTGGCGCGCGCCGTCGGACGGCAACGCCGTCGTGTGGCTCGCCGAGCTCGACGCGGCGCTCGCGGACTGACCCGCCGGCAGCCGGTCCGCCGGCCGCCGCGGCTCAGGGCCGGGCGTGGTCTCCGTGCGCGAGGGTGATGAGCCACCCGTCGCGCGACAGGTCGGCCAGCGCGTAGTGCGCCTTGCGGTCGGGCAGCCAGCCGACGGTCCGCGGAGAGTTGAGCTGCACGTGCTCCGGTGCGACGCGCACACCGCGCCCGTCCGCCTCGAGCACGGCCTGCACGCGCACCCAGTGCTGCACGAGATCTTCGACGTTGTTCTTGTCGAGCAGGTGCGAGTGCTTCTGCATGTGGTGCAGATCGGCGGGCTCCGGGTGGAGGTCGCGGATGTCGATGCCGACCGGCATGCCGGGCTCGCTGATCGCGATCACCGTGGCGGCGCGGAAGCTCGCGGTGTGGATCGCCAGCGGCAGCTCCTCGCTGCCGCGCGAGGCGATGAGCCGGGTGTGGTAGCCGAACCCGCGCGGGTCCTCGCGCACGATCACGATGTCCTTGATCTCGCAGCCCAGCCGGTCGGCGATGAGCTCCTTCGCGATCATGCGCCGTCGGTCGTGCACGCTCAGAGACGGATCCCAGCCCAGTCGTGCGGAGACCCCGGCCGGTGTGTCCAGAAGAACGGTCTGCATATCGCTCCCTCGTTGACGTCGACACTCTCATCTTGGCCTACCCGCCGATCGCGCCGATAGCGCCATGACCGGGGAAATCCGCGGGCGCGCTCGTGCCCGTCGCGGGGGCGCCCCGGCGCAGGCGAAGATGGAGGTGTGAGACTTCTCGTCGCCGCCCTCGACTCCGAGCTCGTGGCCTTCCCCGCCGACCTGGACGGGTTCGACCGGCTCGTGACCGGTCCGGGCAAGCTGCAGGCCGCCTACGCGCTGACGCGCGCCCTCGACGCTCGCGACTACGACGAGATCCTCGTCGTGGGCACCGCCGGGGCGATCTCCGGCGATGCCGGCGTCTTCGACGTCGCCGCCGCGATCCAGCACGACGTGTCGGACATCGACGGCATCGCGGGGCAGCACGTCTCGCTGCCGGCACGCGTGGAGGTCGGCGGCGCGGGCGTGACGATCGCGACGGGCGACCACTTCGTCGACGACGCGGAGACGGTCGCCGAGATCCAGCGGCTCGGGGCGAGCCTGGTCGACATGGAGACGTACGCGTACATCTGGGTCGCACAGCAGTACGGCGTGCCGATCCGCGTGCTCAAGGCGGTGTCGGACCGCGCGCAGGACGACGCGATCACCGATTGGCGCGCCGCCGTCGCCGCCTGCAGCGTCGAGCTGCGCGATCGCGTGCGGGAGCTCTACGGCGTGTAGGGCACGACGAGATCCTGACGGATCACGCTGGGACCCTCCGGGGTCGTCTCGACGGCCAGCTGCGCGGGCAGCTGCTCCTTCATCGCCTCGACGTGGCTGATGACGCCGACCGTGCGGCCGCCGGCGCGCAGTTCGTCGAGCGTGCGCATCGCGAGCTCGAGCGTGTCGGGGTCGAGCGAGCCGAACCCCTCGTCGACGAAGAGCGTGTCGAGGCGCAGCCCCCCGGCGCGCGAGGTCACGACCTCCGCGAGCCCGAGCGCGAGGGCGAGCGACGCGAGGAACGTCTCGCCGCCGGAGAGCGACTGCGGTGGCCGCAGTCGTCCGGTATGGGCGTCGAGGACGGCGATGCCGAGACCGGATGCCGCGCCCCGCGCCGCGCGCGCATCGGAGTGGTGCAGCGTGTACCGCCCGGCCGACATCTCGGTGAGCCGGACGTTCGCGGCCACGACGATCTCCTCCAGCTCGGCGGCGAGCACGAACGACTCGAGGTTCATCTTCATCGTGTTGGGCGCGCGCCCGGCCACCGTGTCGGCCAGTCGCATGACGACCGCAACCTCCTCCGCCTCGGCCGCCACCGCGGCGTAGGCCGAGTCGACCTGGGCGAGCAGGTCGCGGAGCGTCTCGGCGACGTGCTGCGCGTCCCTCTCCGCCGCGATCGCGGCGGTGCGCGCGGCATCCGCGGCGTCGAGGACAGCGGCGGCGGTCGCGACGTCGACGGCGTCGTCCGGCCCGCCGGCGGCCTCCAGCTCCAGTCGCAACAGCCGCGCCCGCGTCGCGGCGAGGTGCGAGGCGTGCTCGGCGAGGCGCGTCTCGCCGGCGTTCCGTTCCGGATCGTCGAGCAGCGCGGCGGCGGCGTCGGCGGCGTCGGCGAAGTCGGATGCCGCGACGAGCCGGCGCAGCGTCGTCTCGACGTCTCGCCGGGCCCGGGCCCGCTCCGCTGCGGCCTCGTCGGCGGCCAGGCAGACGCGGGCTGCGTCGCGCACGCCCGTGGCGACCTCGATGCGCTCGGCGACCGTGTCGTGCACGCCGCGGGCGACGACGATCTCGGCCCGCGTCGCGGCGATCGTGGCGGTCAGCGCGGCGGCCTCCTCGCGCTCGCCCCCGAGCCGGGCGGTGGCCTCGTCGCGCAGGCCGCGAGCGTTCTCGTCGAGGGCCGCGAGGTCGGCGAGCCGCGCGGTCAGCTCGTCGCGTTCGGCGACGGCCCGTTCCGCCGTCCGACGCGCCTCGACCGCCTCGGCGAGCTCGGCATCGAGCACGGCGACCTCGCGCCCGCCCGCACGCGCGGCGGCCTCGGCATGCCGTTCCCGTGCGGCCCGCGCCGTCTCGGCCGCCCGGCGCTCGGCGGCGAGGGCGTCGTCGCGGGACGCCTCTGCGCCGGCCAGGTCGTCGTCGGTCACGGCCTCCGGGTGCGACGGTGCGGGATGCGGGTGCTCG
>NZ_JBDIAB010000205.1:0-4865 GCF_039812165.1 Microbacterium sp. | reverse complement strand
CGTGCCGCGGTACGATCGGCGGGCGACGGAAGGGGCACGCGTGATCCGACTCGCCACGATCGGCACCAGCATGATCACCGGACGGCTCATCGACGCGGCGGCCGCCGTGCCGGAGGTCGAGGTGACGACGGTGTACTCCCGAGACCGCGCGCGCGGCGAACGGTACGCGCGGGAGCACGGCATCCCGGGCGTGGCAGACGACCTCGCCGCGCTGCTCGCCTCGGACGAGGTGGATGCCGTCTACATCGCCTCGCCGAACGGCCTCCACGTCGAGCAGGCGCTCGCCGCCCTGAAGTCCGGCACGCACGTGCTGCTGGAGAAGCCCGCGGTGCCGACCGCCGCGGAGTGGGAGGCGCTCGTCTCCGCCGCCCGGGCTCACGGCGTCGTGCTGCTGGAGGCGATGCGCAACGTCTACGACCCCGGCATGGCCGGCATCCGGGCGCTGCTGCCGCGGCTCGGCACGCTCCGTCGCGCGTCGCTCGGCTACAGCCAGCGCTCCGCCCGATACGACCGCGTGCTGGCCGGCGAGCTGGTCAACATCTTCGACCCGGCGCTGTACGGCGGAGCCGCGTACGACCTCGGCGTCTACTGCGTGAGCGCGATGGTCGAGCTGTTCGGCGCGCCCGAGCGCGTGCTGGCCGCCTCGGTGCCGATCGCGACGGGCGCCGACGGCGCCGGGGTCGCCCTCGCCGTCTACCCGGGACTGGTGGTCGACGTGTCGTACTCGAAGATCACGGCGTCCGACCGCGTCAACGAGGTGCAGGGCGAGCTGGGCACGCTCACGTTCGACCACGTCACGCGGCCGCGTTCGGCGCGCGTGACGCTCCTCGACGGCACCACGACCGACCACGTCTTCGACGGCGTGGAGAACAACATGGTCTACGAGGTCGAGCGGTTCGCGGCGCTCGTCGACGGGGCGGATGCCACGACCGACCAGGCCCGCACCCTCGAGACGATCCGCGTGGTCGAGGCCGTCAAGGCCTGAGCCTCCTTGCGGGTGTCGGAGGCCCGGCGCATGCTGGGGCCATGCAGAAGATCACTCCCAACCTGTGGTTCGCGGGCGATGCGGCGGAGGGCGCCGAGCTGTACGCGTCGACCTTTCCGAATGCCCGGGTCGTGTCCACGTCGTACTACCCGGACGAGGGGCTGCCCGACTTCCAGCGGGAGTTCGCCGGCAAGCCCCTGACCGTGTCGGTCGAGATCGACGGCTTCCGGATCCAGCTCATCAACGCCGGGGCGAGCTATCGCCCGAACCCGTCGCTGTCGTTCATGGTGAACTTCGACCCGTCGAGCGATCCCGATGCGCGCGAACGCATCGACGACGTGTGGGCGAAGCTCGCCGACGGCGGCCGCGTGCTCATGCCCCTCGGGGAATATCCCTTCAGCGTGCGCTACGGCTGGGTCGAGGACCGCTTCGGCGTGAACTGGCAGCTCATCCTCACCGATCCGACCGGCGAGCCGCGCCCGTTCGTCATGCCGGCGTTCCTGTTCAGCGGCGACGCGCAGGACCGCGCCCGCGAGGCCGTCGACTACTACACGTCGGTGCTGCCCGACTCGCGGCTCGGGTCGCTCGTGGAGTACCCGCAGCAGTCCGGTCCGGCCGCGGCGGGCGCGGTGATGTTCGCCGACTTCACGCTCGCGGGCCAGTGGTTCGTCGCGATGGACTCGGCGGCCGAGATGTCGGAGGGCTTCACCCCGGGCTACTCGCTGTCGGTCGAGTGCGCCGACCAGGACGAGATCGACCGGCTGTGGGATGCCCTGTCGTCGGTGCCGGAGGCCGAGCAGTGCGGCTGGTGCGTCGATCGGTTCGGCGTCAGCTGGCAGGTCGTGCCCGAGCGGATGGACGAGCTCATGGAGGCCCCCGGCGCCTTCCAGGCCATGCTCGAGATGAAGAAGCTCGTGATCGCCGACCTCCACGCCTGACGGTCGGCCGGAGCCGGCGGCATCCGCGTCCCGTGCGGGCGGATGTCCCGGCTCGGGCCGACAGGGCGCCCGGCTCAGCCCCCGGACGCCCGCGGTCCGACGCCGGCTCAGCCGACCGGCGCCGAGCCGGGCAGCACGAGCGAGAGCACGAACACCCACACGCAGATCCAGGCCAGCATGCCGAGGCTGTACTTGATCGCCGCGCGCAGGATCTCGCCCTCGCGACCGGTCAGCCCCACCGCACCGGCGGCGATCGCGATCGACTGCGGCGAGACGACCTTCGCGACGGTGCCGCCGGCGGTGTTGGCGGCGACGAGCAGTGTCGGGTCGACGCCGATCTGGTGCGCCGTGACCGTCTGCAGCTGGGCGAACAGCGTGTTGTTGTTCACGACCGAGCCGGTGATGAACACCCCGAACCAGCCGATGATCGGGGCGAACAGCGGGAAGATCACGCCGACCGCGGCCAGGGCGTTGCCGATGCTCGCCGATCCGCCGGAGTAGTTCGCGATGTTCGCGACGACCAGGATCAGGGCGATCAGGGCGATCGCCTTCCACAGCATGTCGATCGTCGCGCGCAGCTCGCCCCAGAGCCGGCGGCTCTCGAGCGCGGGGGTCGTGAGGTACGAGACCACCACCGCGATGAGGATGGCGGTGCCCGTCGCCGACACGGGCGCCCAGGTCCACGCGGCGGTGACGGCGGCATCCTTCCCCGCCGGCACGACCACGTCGGTGATGCCGGGGATCGGGACGGCGAAGACGAGCCACGACAGCGGACCCTCCGGAGCGAACAGGGCCTTGAACCACGGGATCGACCACACGAAGATCACGGCGGTGAGGATGTAGAACGGGCTCCACGCGACGACGACGTCGCCGAAGTCCTGCTTGACCGGGGCCGGTGCCTCGCCGCCGTCCTCGCGGTAGATGCGCGCGGGACGCCAGGCGCGGCTGATCGCGAACACCGTCGCCATGCCGACCAGGCCCGGTCCGATGTCGGCCAGCTCCGGGCCGAGCGTGAAGAGGATCACCGCCTGCGTGCCGCTGTAGGCGAGGCTGACGCCGAGGGTCATCGGCAGCGTCTCGCGGACGCCCCGCACGCCGTCGAGGATCAGCACGAGGATGAACGGCACCGAGAACGTGAGCAGCTGCAGCACGAGCACCATGTACCAGCTGAGCTGCATGACGTCGACCTCGCCGACCTGGGCGCCCACGATGACCGGGATGCCGATCGCGCCGTAGGCTCCCGCGGCGACGTTCGCGACGAGCGACAGCATGGCGGCCTTGACCGGTCCGAACCCCAGCTGCACGAGCAGGGCCGCGCAGATCGCGATGGGCACGCCGAAGCCGGCCGCGCCCTCGAGGAACGCGCCGAAGCAGAAGCTGATCAGCAGCACCTGGACGCGCTGGTCGGGGGAGATGCCCGAGATGCTCGCGCGGATGACGTCGAAGCGTCCGCTCGCGACCGCGAGGCGGTACAGCCACACGGCCATGACGATGATGTAGGCGATCGGCCAGATCGCGGTGAGCAGGCCCAGCAGGCCGGCACCGGCGATGGAGCCGAGCGGCATGCCGAACGGGAAGATCGCGACGACGATCTGCAGCGCCACGGCGATGAGGCCCGCCTTGATGCCCGTCAGCTTGAAGACGACGAGGCACAGCAGGAAGACGAGGATCGGGATGATGGCGATGATCGCCGACAGCCACAGCTGCCCGGTCGGATCGATCGTCTGGTTCCACATGGTGAGGACTCCTTGGCTAGGGACGTGCCTCACGCTAGCGAGCGAGCGGTTCGCGGAGCCGATGCGGATGCCGTGGAAATCTGACGTTCACACGGGCGTGTCCCGCGTGTCATCCGCGGCCCCGGCGGGGTCGCTCGGCGGGTTGAGGCGCCGCGAGCGCGAGGGCGGAGGATACTTCCAGCCAACGGGCAGAGCTGCCCGTGGACGAGGGACGCCCATGGACGCCGAGAAGACCGTTCCCGCTGAGACATCGCCGCGCCCGCCGACGCGGAAGGGCTCGCTGCTGACGGCCGCGAGAAGCGTCTCGAAGGGGATCGTCTGGCTCGCCGGTCTCGGCGCCGCGATCGCGACGATCATCGGATGGACACAGCTCGCGGCCGCCGCGGCGAACCCGTACCGGGTCGAGTACCAGGCGCTGGACCGCCTCGGAACGGGCCTCGATGTCGCGCACTTCAATGCGGTGCTGGGCTCTCCGGCCGCCTCGATGCACATTCCCGGGCGCGGAGGCGAGGACTACGTCGAGCGCATCTACCTGCAACGCGACCACATCGTGTCGACGGTCAGCGACGAGAACGACGTGTCGGTGCAGTACACGGTGCTCTCGTGCGCTCCCGGCTTCCGACCCGAGATCATCACGCCGGGGGGCTCGGTCGTGCAGCTGAACACGGCGCCGTTGGAGCGCGCGGACTCGAGCGGGCGGGCGCCTGAAGCCGTCCACGTCCACACGCATGGAACGGCGTCCACTCCGCTGCACGTGACGGACGTCATGATCCGGGCGGGCGACGCGCAGTCGCGCTATCGCGGATACGGCTACGGGGCCAGCGACTTCTGCACGGACCGCGTCCTCGAGCTCGACGCCTTCTCGGGCCCGGCCGAGGGACTGGCGCCGCCGAGCGCCGAGTTCCGCCGGACCAGCCCCGCGAACTTCTACGTCGAGGCCGGAGACGGCTGGTTCCTCGACGAGGAGACGATGCTGTGGGTCGTTCCCGCCGACGAGAAGATCCCGTCCGGATATCTCGCCGAGATCGTGCGCGGCTGAGCCTCTTCGTCGACTCCGAGGCTCAGCGACCGCTGCGCCGGCCGCCGCCGTTCTGGCGGACGACCGAGCCCACCATGAGCTTCGGCGCGCCGCCGGCGTGCGAGGCGCGCCGGCCCGCGGTGCGAGGCCGACCGGCAGCGGGCTGCTGCGCGGAGCGGGCCTGCTGA
>NZ_JBDIAB010000204.1:0-4890 GCF_039812165.1 Microbacterium sp. | reverse complement strand
CCCGCCAAGCACCCCGCAGGCACCCGGGCGGGGCGCATGCGCACCAGCGGTCCAGACGGACGGATGCCGGTGAGGCACCGGCATCCGACCTGCCTTAGACTGGTGCGCACCATGGACGACCCTCCCAGTAGACGTTCGCCCGACGTTCCCGCCTCCCGTCCGATCGGAGGCCGCGCGTGATCGACTACCTCATGCTGGGCGTCGGGCTCCTCCTCACGATCGGCACCGGCCTGTTCGTCGCGAGCGAGTTCGCGCTCGTCAACCTCGACCGCGCCGACCTCGAAGCCCGGCGCGCCGCCGGCGAGACGCGCCTCGCGCTCACGATCGAGGCGCTGAAGATCACCTCGACGCACCTGTCCAGCGCGCAGCTGGGCATCACGCTCACCACGCTGCTGACCGGCTACACGATGGAGCCGGCGCTCTCGAACCTCCTCCGCCCGGTGTTCGCCGCGTGGGGGCTGGCGGATGCCGTGTCGCGGCCGATCGCGACGGTGCTCGCGATCGGCATCGCCACGGTGTTCTCGATGATCATCGGCGAGCTCGTCCCGAAGAACTTCGCGCTCGCGGTGCCGCGCGCGACCGCCAAGCTCGCGCTCCCGTTCCAGGTCGCGTTCACGACCGTGTTCCGCCCCGCCGTGGCCCTGCTCAACGGCAGCGCGAACGGGGTGCTCCGCGCGATGGGCATCGAGCCCAAGGAGGAGCTGTCGGGCGCGCGCACCGCCGAGGAGCTGTCGAGCCTCGTGCGCCGCTCGGCGAGCGCCGGCGTGCTCGAGCAGGACACCGCGTCGCTCCTGGACCGCACGCTCACCTTCTCGCGCCTCACCGCCGACGACGTCATGACGCCGCGCCCGAGCGTGCACGCCGTCGCCGCGGGCGACAGCGTCGAGGAGGTCATCCAGCTCGCCCGGCGCACCGGCCACAGCCGGTTCCCGGTGTACGACGAGTCGATGGACGACATCACCGGCATCGCTCACGTCAAGCAGGCGATCAGCGTGCCGCGCGCGCGCCGCGCCGACGTGCCCGCGGCCGCGATCGCCGAGGAGCCGCTGCGCGTGCCCGAGGCGGTGCACCTCGACGCCCTCATGTCCGAGCTCCGCGCCCGCGGCTACCAGATGGCGATCGTCGTCGACGAGTACGGCGGCACCGCCGGCGTCGTGACGCTGGAGGACCTCGTCGAGGAGATCGTCGGCGAGGTGCTCGACGAGCACGACCGGCGCCGCGCGGGCGTCGTGCGGGCGGCCGGGGCGGTCATCTTCCCCGGCGACCTGCGGCCGGACGAGGTGCTCGATCGCACCGGCATCCGCGTGCCCGAGGGCGAGGTCTACGACACCGTGGGCGGGTTCCTCATGGCGAGCCTGGAGCGCATCCCGACCGTGGGCGACGCCGTCGAGATCGAGGACGGCACCCTCGTCGTGCAGCGCATGGACGGGCGGCGCGTCGACCGCGTGCGGTTCGTGCCGCATCCGCTGCCGGAGGGCGCCCCCGAAGCCGAGACCCTCGGAGGAGGTGACCAGCCGTGAGCGAGATCGCCGGAATCATCTGGCTCGTGGTCCTGCTGGTGTTCAACGCCTTCTTCGTGGGCGCCGAGTTCGCCGTCATCTCCGCGCGCCGTTCGCAGATCGAGCCGCTCGCCGAGAAGGGCTCGCGTTCGGCCCGCACCGCGCTGTACGCGATGGAGCACGCCACGCTCATGCTCGCGACCAGCCAGCTGGGCATCACCATCTGCTCCCTGCTGATCCTGAACGTCTCGGAGCCGGCGATCCACCACCTCCTCGGCGCTCCGCTCGGGCTCACCGGGTGGGACGAGACGGTCGTCGACGTCACCGCGTTCGTCATCGCCCTCGTGATCGTGTCGTACCTGCACGTCGTGTTCGGCGAGATGGTGCCGAAGAACCTCGCGTTCTCGGTGCCCGACCGTGCCGTGCTGATGCTCGCGACGCCGCTGGTGTGGTTCTCGCGGCTGTTCTACCCGGTGATCGTCTCGCTGAACTGGACCGCGAACCACATCGTGCGCCTGTTCGGCGTGCAGCCGAAGGACGAGGCGGCATCCACCTTCACGCTCGACGAGGTCGCCACGATCGTCAACCAGTCGCGCATCGAGGGCGTGCTCGACGACGCGTCGGGAACCGTCGTGGCCGCCGTGGAGTTCACCGACAAGAAGGCGGGCGACAGCGCCGTGCCGCTGTCGGCGCTCGTGACCCTGCCGGAGTCGACGACCCCCGACGAGATCGAGCGCGCGGTCGCCAAGCACGGCTTCTCGCGCTACGTGATCGTCGACGCCACGGGAGAGCCGCTCGGATACGTGCACCTGAAGGACATCCTCCGCGACGTCGACGACGCCGAGACGGATGCCGTGACCCGGCCCATCCCGCGCAAGCGCATCCACCAGCTGGTGCCGGTGTCGGAGACGACCGACCTCGAGGACGCGCTCGCGCTCATGCGCCGCTCGAGCTGTCACCTCGCGCGGGTGCGGGATGCCGCGGGCAGGACGACCGGGGTGCTCTTCCTGGAGGACATCATCGAGGAGCTCGTGGGCGAGGTGCACGACGCGACCCGCCGCCGGCGGTTCTGACGGCACGCGTTCGGAGCTCAGTCGCGGCGATGCGGGCGGCTGCGGCTCGGCGACGGCTCGGCCTGACGCGAACGGTCGCGCAGCCGTGCGCGGGCGACGACATGCGTCAGGTGAGCCATCACGGCGGGCGCTCGAGCGGGCGCGAATCGCCGGGTGGCTCGACGTGGGCGACCGTTCGAGCCGGGTGAGCACGGCGGTGCGATGCATGGCCGGGGCGTCGGGGCGTCGGTCCGAGCCGGCGTCGGCTCAGCGGCGGGCGCGGCGGTACTGCTGCGGCCACAGGGCCGCGTCGGTCTCGCCGAGCTCGCCCGCGGCCCGGAGGGCCAGGTGCGGGTCGCGCAGCCACTCGCGGCCGGCGAGGATCGCGTCGGCATCCCCGGCGGCGAGGATGCCCTCGGCCTGCAGCCCGTCGGTGATCTCGCCCACCGCCGCCACCGGCAGTCCGGTCGCGCGACGGACCTCGCGTGCGAACGCGACCTGGTAGCCGGGGCCGGTCGTGATCCGCTGGTGGGCGACGAGACCGCCGCTGGAGATGTCGAGGAAGTCCGCCCCGTGCTCCGCGGCCCATGCCGCGACGGTCGCGGTCTGCGCGACGTCCCAGCCGCCGTCGGCCCAGTCGGTGGCCGAGAAGCGCACGAGCACGGCCGCCTCGGGCGCCGCGGCGCGCACGGCGTCGACGACCCGCAGCAGCAGACGCGCGCGGTTCTCGAGCGAGCCGCCGTACTCGTCGGTGCGCAGGTTCGACAGCGGCGACAGGAACTGGTGCAGCAGGTAGCCGTGGGCCGCGTGCACCTCGAGCACGGCGAAGCCCGCCGCGACCGCGCGCGTCGCGGCGGCGCCGAACGCCTCGACGACGGCGTCGATGCCGTCTCGGTCGAGCGCGTCCGGCATCGCGAACCCGTCGAACGCGACCGCCGAGGGCGCCTGCGTCGTCCAGCCGCCGCGCTCGGCCGGCACCGACCCGCGCTCGCCCGAGAACGGCGACCACGTCGACGCCTTGCGTCCGGCGTGCGCCAGTTGGATGCCGGGGACCGCCCCGCGCCGCGCGATCGCCGCCGCGATCGGCGCCCAGGCGTCGCGCTGCGCGTCGTTCCACAGCCCGGTGTCCTCGGGCGAGATGCGCCCCTCCGGCACGACCGCGGTGGCCTCGGCGATGACGAGGCCCGCGCCGCCCGATGCGAACTGGGCGAGGTGCACGTGATGCCAGTCGTTCGGCACGCCGTCCGATGCCGAGTACTGGCACATGGGCGACACCCACAGCCGGTTGCGCACGGCGACCTCGCGGATCCGGATCGGGCTGAACAGCAGGCTCATGCTCGGGCTCAACCGCGTCGCGACGCGAGTATTCCCGTGGCGTCCTGTGTGCGGTCCGCTCGTGCACGCCGCCCGCCGTTCCCTGCCGGCTCGGGCCGAGCGGGCGCGAGGGGTCGCGTGGCGGTGAGGGGGCAAAGTGCGCCAGGCGACGGACCGGGCTCGGGCCGAGTGGGCGCGAATGGTCGTGCGAGGGCGGGTGGGCGGCAAAGTGCGCCAGGTGAGCGAGCCGATCTCTGCGCGAGCGGGCGCGAGGGGTCGCTGCGTGGCGCGGGCGCGACGAAGTGCGCCAGGTGGACCCGGCCGGCGGCGGACGCCGCGTGGGTAGGCTGACGCCATGACGGCACCCGCGGCGGAGTGGGCTCCGCGCCACGCGGCGGCGCACGTGCGCCTGCCCGACGCCGACGACGACAAGTATCGGCGCGGCGTGCTCGGCATGCGCACCGGCTCCGAGGCCTATCCGGGCGCCGCGGTGCTCGGCGTCGAGGCCGCCTGCCGCACCGGCGTCGGCATGGTGCGCTATCTCGGTCCCTCGCCCGCGCGCGAGCTCGTGCTGCAGCGCCGCCCCGAGGTCGTGGCCGGCGATGGACGCGTGCAGGCGTGGGTGATCGGCTCCGGCATCGACGCCGCGGCGCGCACGGATGCCGTGACCGACGGCCTGCGGTCGTGCCTGGCGGGGGAGGACCCCGTCGTCGTCGACGCCGGCGCCCTCGACCTCGCGCCGACGGCATCCGCCCCCGTCGTCGTGACGCCGCACGCCCGCGAGCACGACCGGCTGCGCGAGCTGCTCGGCCTTCCCGCCGTCGGGTCGGATGCCGGTCGCGAGGCGGCCGCGCGCGAGACCGCCCGCGTGCTCGGAGCGACCGTGCTGTTGAAGGGCGCCGTGACGATCGTCGCCACGCCCGGCGGCTGGTGCCGACGCGTCGCCGCCGGCACCCCGTGGCTCGCGACCGCCGGCACCGGCGACGTGCTGGCCGGGGCGATCGGCGCGCTCGTGGCGTCGGCCA
>NZ_JBDIAB010000203.1:0-4918 GCF_039812165.1 Microbacterium sp. | reverse complement strand
CCGAGGGCAAGATCGTCGTCTTCCTCCAGCCCGCGAAGAAGTTCAAGACGCGCTACGCCACGATCGGCTTCGAGGACCGCGCGAACCTCGACGACGGCGACCTGTGGCCGATCGGCTTCGCGGTGCGCGCCTGGACGCCCGCGGTGGAGGAGCGGGTCACCGCGCTCGTGCGCGCGGCGGTCGGCTGACGGCATCCCGCCGCCGGCGCGGATCAGACGAGCGCGACGGCCGCCTCGGGGGTCGCGACGCGGAAGCTGACCGTCTCCTGGAGGTAGAGCTCCACGGCGTCGGCGGTGTGCGAGGAGTAGCCCACCGAGAGGTCCTCGCCGCACTCGAGAATGAAGTCGCCGCCGCGCAGGCTCAGCACGACGGGGTTCGCGATGCCGGGGACCCACTCGACCGGCCCGTCGAGGACGTGCCGCAGGTGTCCGAGCAGGGGCGCGCCGCCCGCGTCGTTGCCGCCCACGACGCTCACCCACGCGTCGTGGCCGAGCGCCAGCGCGTACGGGCCGCCCACGTCGGACTGCTTCAGCACGCCCACGGCCGCGGCCACGCGCGCCGCGAGCCGGCTCGGGTCGTCGCCCGCCGCGATCGGCTTGTGCGGCGAGGCGTGGGCGATCCCGATCATCCCGAGCGCCGGCCAGCCGTCGAACACGGTCGCGTTCTCGGTGCGGGCGATGGCGAGGGCCGCCTGGTCGAGGCTGGACAGGTCGACGTCGACCGCGCCGCGCGCGGCGGCGTCGAGCTCCACGCGCGACAGCGTGAAGTCGGCGCGCACCTCGGCCAGCGGCAGCACCGTGCGGGCGCGGGCGGTGACGCCCTCGACGGGAGCGGCGACCGCCGGGCCGACCCGTCCGGTGCTCGTGGCGGAGTGCTGCCAGCCGAGCGGTCCGGCGAAGTCGACGAGGCGACGCGCGCCGAGCGCCACCGACAGGCGCGACTTCGCCTCGGCGTCGACGAGCTCCCAGGTCTCGGGGGTCAGCGGGGCGAGCCCGCGCAGCAGGTGGTTCATGATGCCGTCCTTCCGCCCGTGGCGGGCCTGAGAGAGCCGATGGCGAGTGAGTGGTCGACGGATGCCTCGGCCGTGGCCGACGGCGTCCCCGCGGCATCCGCGTCCGCGGCGCCGACGTCCGAGGCGTCGCCGTCCGCGTCGCCGCCGTCGCCGATCGCGGCGAGCATGTCGGCCGGCGGGGCGAAGAAGGTGGTCCCCGTCCGCGGGGTGGAGAAGTCGAGCAGCCGGTCGTGCAGGCCCGGGGGATCGCCGACGAACATGCGCTCCAGCATGCGCTCCAGCACCCACAGCCGGCGCGTGTACCCGATGAAGTACGTGCCGTACTCGCCGTGCGCAGGTCGGGCGAACGGCATGTTGTCGCGCAGGATGTCATGCTCGCCCTGGTCGTCGGTGATCGTCGCGAGCGTCTTGTGCGACCTCTGCCCGCTGGTGGCGTCGGGCAGCTCGACGTTGTCGGCCTTGCGGCGGCCCATGATGGCCTCCTGCTGCTCGGTCGTGATCGCCTGCCACGCGCCCAGGGGATGCGTGTACTTCTGCACCACGACGTAGCTTCCGCCGGCGAACTCGGGGTCCTCGTCGCCGACGAGAGTGGATGCCGGCAGGTCGGGACCGACCGGGTTCGCGGTGCCGTCGACGAAGCCGAGCAGGTCGCGATCGTCGAAGTAGCGGAAGCCCGAGACCTCGTCGGCGAGGGTGACGGCGTCGCCGAACGCCTCGAGCAGCAGCCGCTCCAGCTCGAAGCAGAGGTCCTGACGGTCGGCGCGGATGTGGAAGAGGAGGTCTCCGGGCGTCGCGATCGCGGTGTGGGCCGCTCCGGCGAACTCGCGGAACGGGTGGAGCTCGCCGGGCCTCGGCCGCCCGGTCAGGTCGGGCCAGATGCGGCTGCCGATCCCGACCGTGCACGACAGCCGCGCCGATAGGTCGCGGAAGCCGACGGTCTTCACGAGGTCGCCGACGCCCGAGACGACGTCGCGCGCGGTGGCCATCGCCGCGTCGCCGTCGACCACGACGAGCACGAGGAACACGGCCGACCGCGTCAGGGGTGCGTCCACCTGTTGCGGCGCGATCGGCACCCGTTCGTCCGCCGTTCCCGCCATGCCTGCCTCGCTTCCGCCACCCCGGCCCAGTCTGCCCCGCCGCCCGGCCTGCGACAAGCCGCCGCACGCGCGGCCGCGGGCGTCACGGGGGCCCTTGATTCGCCCGTGGCCCCGACGCAGGATGAGGAAGGATGCCGCCGCGCACCTGCCCGGCGTCGGATGAGGAGGAGCGCCATGGCCGAGGGAGCACGGGAGGCGGATGCCGGGAGCCCCGGCCCCGAGGTCGCGAACGGTGATCGGTTCGCGAACGGCGCGAGCGTGCGCACCGCCCTCGGCCTCATGCCCGACGTCCCACGTCAGGGCGGCTACGGCCCGGCCACCGACGGCGCGTGGTCGAGCCACCCGTACCATCACCCCGCCGCCGGCTGGGGCGCGGCGCTCTCGGTCGGGCAGGTGCTGCTGCGCCAGCGCGCACCCGTGGCCGGCACCCGCGCGATGTTCACGATGAACCACCCCGTCCGCGGCTTCGACTGCCCGGGCTGCGCGTGGCCCGACGACCCAGGCGTCATGCTCGACATCTGCGAGAACGGCATCAAGCACGTGACGTGGGAGATGACGCGCAAGCGCGTCGACCGCGCCTTCTTCGCGGCGCACACCGTGAGCGAGCTCGCCGGCTGGACCGACTTCGCCCTCGAGGACCAGGGGCGCCTGACCGAGCCGATGGTCTACGACGCCGCGACCGACCACTACGTGCCCATCGCGTGGGACGACGCCTTCGCCCTCGTCGGCGCGGAGCTGCGCGCACTCGACACCCCCGACCGGGCCGCGTTCTACACATCCGGACGTCTGGGCAACGAGGCGTCGTTCCTATATCAGCTGATGGCCCGCGAGTACGGCACCAACAACCTGCCGGACTGCTCGAACATGTGCCACGAGGCATCCGGTCGCGCCCTCAACGCGTCGCTCGCGACCGGCAAGGGCACCGCCGACCTGGAGGACTGGGCGACGTGCGACGCGCTGTTCGTCCTCGGCGTCAACGCGGCCTCGAACGCGCCCCGCATGCTCACCTCGCTCGCCGCCGCGGTGCACCGGGGCGCGCAGGTCGTGCACGTCAACCCGCTCGTCGAGGCCGGCGCGACGCGCACGATCGTGCCGCACGAGATCCTCGACATGGCCCGGTTCAAGACCACCGCGACCAGCACCGACAACCTGCAGGTGCGCCCCGGCGGCGACCTCGCCCTGATCCGCGGCATGGCCAAGGTCGTGTTCGAAGCGGCGCAGACCGACCCGCACGCGCTCGACCAGGCCTTCCTCGACGCGCACACGCAGGGGCTCGACGAGTACCGCGCGCTCGTCGAGTCCACCGGGTGGGACGAGCTCGTCGAGCAGTCCGGCCTCGCCGAGGCCGACATCCGGCGCGCCGCGGGCGTCTACCTCGCCGCCGGGCGCACCGTGATCAGCTGGTGCCTCGGCGTCAGCCAGCACGAGCACGGCGTCGACACGATCCGCGAGATCGTGAACCTGCTGCTCCTGCGCGGCAACATCGGTCGCACCGGCACCGGCCCGTCGCCGGTGCGCGGGCACAGCAACGTGCAGGGCAACCGGACGTGCGGCATCAACCACGAGCCGGGCGACGACTTCCTCGACCGGCTCGACGAGGTCTGCGGCATCCGCTCGCCCCGCTCGCGGGGCCTCGACACCGTGCACACGGTCGCCGCGATGCACGCCGGTGCCGTGAAGGTGTTCGTCGGCATGGGCGGCAACTTCGTGCGCGCCGCCCCTGACACCGTCTTCACGGCCGAGGGTCTGCGGCAGTGCAGCCTGACCGTGCACGTGAGCACCAAGCTCAACCGCAGCCACCTCGTGCACGGCCGCGCCGCACTGATCCTGCCGTGCATCGGCCGCACCGAGCGCGACGAGCAGCGCAGCGGACCGCAGGGGGTCTCGACGGAGGATGCCATGAGCTCGGTGCAGCTGTCGATCGGCACCCGTCGCCCTGCCTCGCCGCACCTGCGCAGCGAGCCGGCGATCATCACCGGCATCGCCCGCGCGACGCTGCCCGACAGTGCGACCCCGTGGGAGGCGTACGTCGACGACTACGACCGCATCCGCGACACGATGGCGCGCGTGCTCCCCGGCTTCGAGGGGTTCAACGAGCTGGTGCGCCGGCCGTACGGGTTCCGCATCCCGCAGCCCGCCCGCGACCGCGACTTCCGCACGCCCTCGGGGCGCGCCGAGTTCTCGCTCGCGCCCCTGCCCGACGTGATCCCGGAGGACTCCGACGTGCTCGTGCTGCAGACGATGCGCTCGCACGACCAGTGGAACACCACGATCTACTCCGACGACGACCGCTATCGCGGGGTGCGGGGCATCCGCGAGCTGATCCTCATGAACGAGCGCGACATGCGCGACCGCGGCCTCGCCGAGGGCGACCACGTCGACATCGTCGCGACCTCGAAGGACGGCTCGCACCGCGCGGTGCGCGCGTTCCGCGCGCTCGGCTACGACCTGCCGCGCGGGAGCGCCGCGGGCTACATGCCCGAGCTGAACGTGCTGCTCGGCCCCGCCGACTACAGCGCACAGAGCGACCAGCCGCTCATGAAGAGCATCCGGGTGCGGGTCACGGCATCCGCCGACTGAACCGGTCGCGGGCTCTCCGTCACGTCGCCCCACCGCTCCGTCCACGGCGCGGCGCGGGCGGCCTATCCTGGCCGAGGACGGATGCCGGTGCGCACCGCCCGCGCCGAAGGGAGCCCCGTGAAGGTCACGACCACCACCCTCGAGATGCTCGCCGCCCCGGCCACCGCCGCGCGGTCGTTCCCCGAGGGCGTCCGGCTCGACCGGGCCACGGACGTACCGCCCGAGTACG
>NZ_JBDIAB010000202.1:0-4946 GCF_039812165.1 Microbacterium sp. | reverse complement strand
CCCCCCTGACCGCGGGGCGGTGCAGCGCCGGAACGTCTCGCGGTCCGGACGGGAGCGCGGGGGCTCAGACGAGGGACTCGCGCCAGGCGGCGTGCAGCTTCGCGAACGTGCCGTCGCCGGCGATGAGCGTCTCGGGGGTGTCGTCCTCGACGATCTCGCCGCCCGACATCACGAGCACGCGGTCGGCGATCGCCACCGTCGAGAGGCGGTGCGCGATGATGATCGCGGTGCGGTCGGCCAGCAGGGTCTGCAGCGCCCGCTGCACCTGCCGCTCCGACGGGATGTCGAGGGATGCCGTCGCCTCGTCGAGGATCAGCACCGCCGGGTCGGCGAGGAACGCGCGCGCGAACGAGATCAGCTGGCGCTGACCCGCCGATACGCGCCCGCCGCGCTTGTTGACGTCGGTGTCGTAGCCGTGCGGGAGGCGCTGGATGAAGGCATCGGCCCCCACCGCCCGCGCCGCCGCCCGGATCTCGTCGAACGCCGCGTCGGGCTTGCCGAGGGCGATGTTGTCGGCCACCGTGCCGCTGAACAGGTACGCTTCCTGCGTGACCATGACGATCGCGCGGCGGAGATCCTTCGGGTGCAGGCGCCGGAGGTCGACGCCGTCGAGCACCACCTGGCCGCGCGAAGGGTCGTAGAAGCGCGAGACCAGCTTCGCGAGCGTCGACTTGCCCGCGCCGGTCGTGCCCACGAGCGCCACCGTCTGACCGGCGGGGATGTCGAGCTCGAACCGCGGCAGCACCGTGCGGTCGCCCGCGTAGCCGAACTCGACGTCGCGGAACTCGATGTGCCCGCGTGCTCGCGGCAGGTCGACCGGCTCGGTCGGATCCGGCACCGACGGGCGCTCCTCGAGCACGCCCGACACCTTCTCGAGCGCCGCCGTCGCCGCCTGGTACGAGTTCAGGAAGAAGACGACCTCCTGCAGCGGCGAGAAGAAGTTCCGCACGTACAGGACGGCGGCGAGCAGGGTGCCGATCAGGAGGCTCCCGTCGGCGACGCGGAGCCCGCCCCACAGCAGCACGAGCGCCACCGACACGGCCGCCACGGCCATCATGCCGGGGTCGAACGTGCCGAACAGGCGGATCGAGCGCAGGTTCACGTCGCGGTAGTCGGCGGCCTCCTTGCCGAACTCGCGGTCGTCGCGCTCCTCCTTGCGGAACGCCTTGACGGCCCGGATGCCGGTCATCGTCTCGACGAAGGTCACGATGACCTTCGCGCTGATCACGCGCGACTCGCGGTACACGCGCTGCGCGTTGACGAAGAACCAGCGGGTCAGGCCCGCGAGCGGGACCGCCATGACGACGAGGATCGCCCCGGACTGCCAGTCGAGCAGGATCAGGGCGATCAGCGTGAAGCCGCCGTAGAGCACGCCCGACACGAGCTCGTTGAGCCCGCCGTCGAGGAGCTCGCGGATCGACTCCAGATCGCTCGTCTGCCGCGAGATGATGCGGCCCGACGTGTACGACTCGTGGAACTCGAGGCTCAGCCGCTGCGTGTGCCGGAAGATGCGCGTGCGCAGGTCGAGCATGACCGCCTGCGTGAGCCGCGCCGCGATCACCGCGTACCAGCCGACGAGCGCGGCGCCGCCGAACGCCGTGACCAGGTAGATCGCCACGACGAGGATCGTCGGCATCCAGTCGAGCTCGTCGATGACGGCCGGGAGCGCGGTGTCGATGCCGTACGCGACGAGCGCGGGGCCGAGCACGCGCAGCGCCGTGGACACCACGAGCACCGCGCCGGCCAGCACCAGCTGGGCGCGCAGGCCCGCCACGAGCGAGCCGAGCAGGCGCAGCGAACGGCGGCGGATCGCCCGCGACTCCGCGCGCGTGTAGTCGCTGCGGTCCTCGCCGCTCGTGCCGAGAACGGACGTGCTCACAGCGTCACCTTCCTCTCCCTGTCTCGATCGCGTTCCTCGGCGAGGCTCGAGATCACGTGCCGGTAGTCGGCGCTCGTCCGCAGCAGCTCGGAGTGCGTGCCCACTGCGGCGATCCGGCCGTCGTGCAGCAGCGCGACGCGGTCGGCGAGCGCCACGGTCGAGGGCCGGTGGGCGACGACGAGCGCCGTCGTCTCGGCGAGCACCTCGCGCAGGGCGTCCTCGACGAGCGCCTCGGTGTCGACGTCGAGCGCCGACAGCGGGTCGTCGAGCACCAGCACGCTGGGCCGGGCCGCGACCGCGCGCGCCAGCGCGAGACGCTGCCGCTGACCGCCCGACAGGCTCAGCCCCTCCTCGCCGATGACGGTGTCGACGCCGTCGGGCAGGTCGTCGACGAAGCCCGCCTGCGCCACGGCGAGCGCCTCGCGCAGCACCGCCTCCGCCTCGGGGCTGCCGGGCAGGAGGTCCTCGCGCCCGAGCAGGACGTTGTCGCGCACGGTCTGGGAGAACAGCGTCGCGTCTTCGAAGGCCATGCCCACGTGCGTGCGCAGCTCGTGCAGCGTGAGGTCGCGCACGTCGATGCCGTCGAGCGTCACACGGCCCGCTGTGACGTCGTACAGCCGTGCGGGGAGCGTCGTGAGCGTCGTCTTGCCGCTGCCGGTGAGACCGACGAGCGCCATCGTCTCCCCCGGCTCGAGCACCAGGTCGACGCCGTCGAGGAGGTCGCGCTCCGAGTCGACGGCATCCTGATACCGGAAGTGCACGCCCTCGAACACGAGCGCGCCGCGGGGGCGCTCGATCGACCGCGGGCTCGGCGGGTCGACGATCGTGTTCTCCTCGTCGAACACCTCGTACAGGCGGTCGGTCGCGGTGCGCGCGTCGAGCAGGAACGAGAACAGGAACCCGATCGACTCCATGGGCCAGCGCAGCACGGTCGCCATCGCGAAGAACGCGATGAGCTCCGACACCTGCAGCTGCCCCCACTGGGTGAGGAGGATGCCGACGCCCAGACACAGCGCGAACGCGATGTCGGGCAGCAGCACGAGCCAGAACCAGATCCAGCCGACCGCACGGGCCTTGCCCAGCTCGGTCGCGCGGAGCGTCTCGGCCTGCCGCGTGAACTTCCGCAGAGCGTGGCCGCCGCGCCCGAACGCCTTCAGCACGCGGATGCCGTGGACGCTCTCCTCCACGGACGTCGCGAGGTCGCCCGCCTGGTCCTGGCTGAGGCGCGTGAGCGCGCCGTACGTGCGCTCGAAGCGGTACCCGGCGTACCAGAGCGGCAGGCTCGTCACGAGGAAGACGACCCCGAGCATCCAGTGCCAGCGGAACAGGAGCGCGCTGCCGACGGCGATCGTGACCACGTTGACCACGAGCAGCACCAGGCCGAACGCGAACCAGCGCCGGATCGTGCCGAGGTCCTGCATCATGCGCGACAGCAGCTGGCCCGACTGCCAGCGGTCGTGGAAGGCGACCGGCAGCCGCTGCAGGCGCGAGTAGAACGTCGTCCGCATCGTGTACTCGAGGGTCGTCGAGGGGTACATGACGAGCCAGCGCCGCGCCCACACCATCGCCGCCTCCAGGAGGCCGAGGCCCAGGACCGCGAGCGCGCCCCACACGAGCTGGAGCCGGTCGCCGGAGGAGATCGGGCCGCTCACGAGCGCCTCGAGCACGAGCGGGATCGACAGCGCGAGCAGGCTCGCGACGAGCGCGCTGACCGTGCCGAGCGCCAGGCGCGGCAGCGCCGGGCGCGCGAACGGCAGCAGCCGGAACAGCGCTCGCGCGGTCGAGAGCTGCGCGGTCGGGCGCTGTGCGGTGTCGCCACCCTCGGTGGGGCTGTGGTCGGTGGAAGAGGTCATGATCCTTGTGGGTTCGTGCGGTGGTTCTCGTGGAACGCGGGGCGGATGCCGGTGTCGCGACGCGCGCGCGACGACGCGGGCGCGGACGCGGTCGTGGACCGGCGTCTGTGGAGGGTGAACGCGGAAGCGGACGGGTCTATGCCGTCCGGGGCACGGGCCTGCTAGCGCGAGATCGCGACGCGGCCGGTGTCCAGCGGCTGGGCGCCGGCTGCCGTCCCACGCGCCCAGGCGCTGCGGCCGGAACGGCCCGGGAGGAGGACGGCGGTGGTGGCGGGCTTCGCGATCACGACGGCCTGGAACATGGCGTCCTCCTAGGGTTCGAGTGGCATTCGGCGTCGGACGTCACCTCGGGGCGACACGACAGCCTTACAGAATATGGTGCGGCGCGGCGCGGGCGCAACCGCCTCTTCGGCACCGGCGGTCAGAAGCCGGGGCACAACGGCGGAGATCCGACGCGACACCCCGGCCTACGGCATCCGTCCACGGTGTGTCCGCCGCGGACTCCGCCGTTGTGCGTCGGACGAGTCCGCCCCGGGCAGGCGGACGCGCCCGAGGCGGGGTCGCGGGACCCGTTCAGGAGAGAGGCGCGCCGGCCTCGCGGGCGAGGAGCGCGCGCTTGACCTCGACACCCCAAGCGAAGCCGCCGAGCGACCCGTCGCCGCGCAGCACCCGATGGCAGGGGACGAACAGCGCGGGAGCATTCCGCGCGCAGATCGAGGCCGCGGCGCGCACCGCGCTCGGCCGGCCGAGCGCGGTCGCGAACTCGGTGTAGCTGAGCGGCTCCCCCGGCGCGATGCGCCGGAGGGCCGCCCAGCCGGCGTGCCGCAGCTCGGTGCCGTGCTGCACGACGGGCACGGAGTCGATCGCGGCGAGGTCGCCGTCGTAGAAGGCACGGACCGCGGCCGCGGCCTCGGTCTCGCCCGCGCGCACGTCGTGCGGGCGATCCGCGGCGCGGAGGCGCCCGAGGATCCGCTCCGGATCGTCGGTCCACCCGCTGGAGAGCACGCGCCCTTCGGCGTCGGCGAGCAGCGTGAAGGGGCCGTCGGGGGTGTCGAGGGTCTGGATCGTGGTCATGATGCGTCCTTCTGAGGTCGGTGTCGCAGTGACGGCCAGGGGCCGCTCGGGCGTGCGGCGCGCGTGCGCGACGGGTGGGGAATCGGCCGGCAGCACAGCCGCGCCGGCAGGGGTGGCGGCCGCGGAGTTCGCGGCGGGAG
>NZ_JBDIAB010000201.1:0-5041 GCF_039812165.1 Microbacterium sp. | reverse complement strand
CTCGCGCGCGGCGCGGCGCCCGACGAGCCCGGCCACGGCGGACAGGTCGGCGGCGGATGCCGTGGCCCCGCGCAGAGCGGCGGCCACGAGCTCGCCGCGCCCCAGGCCCAGCACGTGCCCGACGAGCAGCTCGGCGTCGACGCCCGGCGAGGGGACGCCGGCATCCACCAGGGTCGTCGTCACGGCGCGCAGGACGTCGGTCAGGGGCGCGGGGGCGGCGGGGTTCGTGGCCATGGGCGGGTTCCAGGGTAGCCCCCGATCTTCGTCACATTCCGACACGCCGCGGCGCCCACGCCTACGCTGTACCCGACAGCATCGAATCCGAAAGGCCCCCGCATGCCCGGCATCCACTCCGACATCACGACGGCGTTCGGCAACACGCCGCTCGTCCGGCTCAACCACGTCACCGACGGCGCCGGCGCCGAGGTGCTCGCCAAGCTGGAGTTCTTCAACCCCGGCTCGAGCGTCAAGGACCGTCTCGGCATCGCGCTCGTCAACGCGGCCGAGGCCGCCGGCGACCTCGCCCCCGGCGGCACGATCGTCGAGGCGACCAGCGGCAACACCGGCATCGCGCTCTCGCTCGTCGGCGCCGCGCGCGGCTACCGCGTGATCCTCACGATGCCTTCCTCGATGTCGAAGGAGCGTCGCGTGCTGCTGAAGGCGTTCGGCGCCGAGCTCGTGCTCACCGACCCCGCGCTCGGCATGAAGGGCGCCGTCGCCGAGGCCGAGCGCATCGCGGCCGAGACCCCGGGCGCGATCCTCGCGAAGCAGTTCGAGAACGAGGCCAACCGCCTCATCCACCGCACCACCACCGCCGAGGAGATCTGGCGCGACACGGACGGCGACATCGACGTGTTCGTCGCCGGCGTCGGCACCGGCGGCACCATCACCGGCGTCGGCCAGGTGCTCAAGGAGCGCAAGCCCGACGTGCGCGTCGTCGCGGTGGAGCCGTCGGCGTCGCCGCTGCTGTCGACCGGGACGCCCGGGCCCGCGAAGATCCAGGGCATCGGCCCGAACTTCGTGCCGCCGATCCTCGACACGAGCGTGTACGACGAGGTCGTGACGGTCGAGTTCGAGGACGCCATCGCCACCGCGCGCGACGTCGCCGCCCGCGAGGGACTGCTCGTCGGCATCTCCAGCGGCGCCGCGGTCTGGGCCGCCCTGCAGCTGGCCGCGCGCCCCGAGAACGCCGGCAAGCGCATCGTCGTGGTCACCCCCGACACCGGGGAGCGCTACCTCTCGACGGCGCTGTTCGACGACCTGCGCGAAGACTGACGTGTCGGTCTGGAGCCGCGTCCGCGAGGATCTCGCGGCGGCGAAGCTGCGGGATCCCGCGGCGCGGTCCAGCCTCGAGATCGCGCTCCTCTACCCGGGTCTGCACGCGGTGTGGGCGCACCGGGTGTGGCACCGGCTGTGGCGGCGCGACCTGCGCTTCGTCGCGCGCGCGGGCTCCCAGCTGACGCGCTGGCTCACCGGCATCGAGATCCATCCGGGCGCCACGATCGGCCGGCGGTTCTTCATCGACCACGGCATGGGCGTCGTCGTCGGCGAGACCGCCGAGGTGGGCGACGACGTCATGCTCTACCACGCCGTGACGCTCGGCGGCCGCACGCGCGACGGCGGCAAGCGGCATCCGACTCTCGAGGACGGCGTGGCGGTCGGAGCGGGCGCGAAGATCCTCGGGCCCATCACGATCGGCGCCGGGACCGTCGTCGGCGCGAACGCCGTGGTCACGCACGACGCGCCGCCGGACTCGGTGCTCGTCGGGGTGCCCGCCAAGCCGCGCCGGCGTCTCGGCAACGAGGACACGCGCGCGCTCCTCACCGCGCCCGAGTACCACATCTGACGCGGGTCCCGCCGGCATCCACTCGTCGCGGGCCCGCGGCGCTTCGTCGGAGAATCGCGCGTCGTCGGACCGGTTGCGCGCGGATCGTCCGAAGAACCGCAGATCTCCGACGAACGGATGCGGCGCGCGGCCTCACCGCTCGTCGCGGCGCTCCTCGACCTTCTTGCGGATGAGGAGCACGGGCAGCAGCAGGGTGGCGAGCGCCGTGACCACCCACACGAGCACCGGCGCGAGCACCCACGTCATCGCGTCGGCGATGGTCAGGCCGGATCGCGGCAGCAGCACGACGACCAGCAGCGCGACGAACGTCGACACGATCCCGATGCCGCCGAGGAGCACCGGGGCGTTGCGCTGCGCGACGCGCGCGAGCCACGGCGCGAGCACGCTCTGCAGCACCGCGAAGATGACGATCGCGAGGAGGAACCCCCACCAGTCGGCCCAGTCGATGCGGAAGCCGGGCAGCACGAGGTCGGCCACGATCAGGCCGACGGCCGCGGACGCCAGGAAGATCAGCGAGCGGATCAGGAACATGATCATGAGGAGACCTTAGCCCCGACGCACGCCGTCGGTCAGGCGTCGGAGCCGAGCGCGGCCAGGCGCGCCTCCTCGTCCGCGGCGATCGCGGACTCGATGATCGGGTCGAGCGCGCCGTCGAGCACCTGGTCGAGGTTGTACGCCTTGTATCCGGTGCGGTGGTCGGCGATGCGGTTCTCGGGGAAGTTGTAGGTGCGGATGCGCTCCGACCGGTCCATGCCGCGGATCTGGGATCTGCGGGCGTCGGACGCCGCGGCGTCCAGCTCCTCCTGCTGCTTCGCGAGCAGCCGCGCCCGGAGCACGCGCATGCCCGCCTCGCGGTTCTGCAGCTGCGACTTCTCGTTCTGCATCGAGACGACGATGCCGGTCGGCACGTGGGTGATGCGCACCGCGGAGTCGGTGGTGTTCACCGACTGGCCGCCCGGGCCCGACGAGCGGAAGACGTCGATCTTGAGGTCGTTCGGGTCGATCTGGATCTCCTCGGGCTCGTCGACCTCGGGGAAGACGAGCACCCCGGTCGTCGAGGTGTGGATGCGCCCCTGCGACTCGGTCGCCGGCACGCGCTGCACGCGGTGCACGCCGCCCTCGTACTTCAGGTGCGCCCACACGCCCTGCGCGGGGTCGGAGCCGGAGCCCTTGATGGCGACCTGGACCTCCTTGTAGCCGCCGAGGTCCGACTCGCTGCGCTCGAGCAGCTCGGTCTTCCATCCCTTCGACGCGGCGTACTGCAGGTACATGCGCAGCAGGTCGGCGGCGAACAGCGCGCTCTCGGCGCCGCCCTCGCCCTGCTTGATCTCGAGGATCACGTCGCGCGCGTCGTCGGGGTCGCGCGGGATCAGCAGGCGCCGCAGGCGCTCGTGCGCCTCGGCGAGCTGCTCCTCGAGCCCCGGCACCTCGGCGGCGAACGCCTCGTCCTCACGGGCGAGCTCGCGCGCGGCCTCGAGATCGGCGGATGCCGCGACCCACGCGTCGTGGGCCGCGACGATCTTCGACAGCTCGGCGTAGCGCCGGTTGACCCGCCGGGCACGCGCGGCGTCGGCGTGCACGGCGGGGTCGGAGAGCTCCTCCTGGACGGCCTTGTGCTCCTCGAGCAGTCCTCGGACCGAGTCGAACATCGCGGGCTCGCTCATCGCGGAGGGGACGGCTCAGCGGATGCCGTTGTCGTGACCGTGCCCGTGTCCGTTGCCGTGACCGGTGGCGGGCGCGGGGATCGACTTCTGCATCTGCACGAGGAACTCGACGTTCGACTGCGTCTCCTTGAGCTTGCCGAGCACGACCTCGAGCGCCTGCTGCGGGTCGAGGCCGGCGAGCGCGCGGCGGAGCTTCCAGGTGATCTTGACCTCGTCGGGCGAGAGCAGCATCTCCTCGCGGCGCGTGGAGGACGCGTTGACGTCGACGGCCGGGAAGATGCGCTTGTCGGCGAGCTGGCGCGAGAGGCGCAGCTCGCTGTTGCCGGTGCCCTTGAACTCCTCGAAGATGACGTCGTCCATCTTGGACCCGGTCTCCACGAGCGCCGTGGCGAGGATCGTGAGCGATCCACCGTTCTCGATGTTGCGCGCCGCGCCGAAGAAGCGCTTCGGCGGGTAGAGCGCGGAGGCGTCCACGCCGCCGGTGAGGACGCGGCCCGAGGTCGGCGCCGAGATGTTGTAGGCGCGGCCGAGGCGGGTGATCGAGTCGAGCAGCACGACGACGTCGCGACCGAGCTCGACCAGGCGCTTGGCGCGTTCGATCGCGAGCTCGGCGACGGTCGTGTGGTCCTCGGCGGGGCGGTCGAAGGTCGAGGCGATGACCTCGCCCTTGACGGTGCGCTGCATGTCGGTGACCTCTTCGGGGCGCTCGTCGACGAGCACGACCATGAGGTGCACCTCGGGGTTGTTGATCGCGATGGCGTTCGCGATCTGCTGCAGCACGATCGTCTTGCCGGCCTTGGGCGGCGCGACGATCAGGCCGCGCTGGCCCTTGCCGATGGGCGCGACGAGGTCGATGATGCGCTGGGTGAGCTTCTCGGGCGCGGTCTCGAGGCGCAGGCGCTCCTGGGGGTACAGCGGCGTGAGCTTGCCGAACTCGACGCGGCTCGCGGCGTCGTCGACCGACAGGCCGTTGACCGCGTCGACCTTGACGAGCGCGTTGTACTTCTGACGCCCGGACTGCTCGCCCTCGCGCGGCTGCTTGATCGCGCCGACGACGGCGTCGCCCTTGCGGAGGTTGTACTTCTTGACCTGGCCGAGCGACACGTAGACGTCGCTGGGGCCGGCGAGGTAGCCGGTCGTGCGCACGAAGGCGTAGTTGTCGAGGACGTCCAGGATGCCGGCGATCGGGACGAGGACGTCGTCCTCGCCGATCTCGGTCTCGAACTCGTCGCCCTGACCGCTCTGGCCGCGACGCTTGTTGCGCTGACGGCTGCGCGGGTTGGCGGAGCCCTGGTCGTCGTCGGCCTCGGCCTTGGCGGGCTCGCCGCCGGTCTGACCGTTCTGGGCGTTCTGACCGCTCTCGGTCTTCTGGTTGCGGTTGCGGTTGCGGTTGCGCGAACGGCTGCGGCTGCGGCTCGGGGTCTCGCCCTCGGCGGCGGTCTCGCCCTGCTCGGCGGTGGCCTCGGCCGCGGCGCCGGCATCGGCCGGCGTCTGGGTCGCGGCGTCGGTCGGCTCGCTCGCGGCGGCGTCG
>NZ_JBDIAB010000200.1:0-5056 GCF_039812165.1 Microbacterium sp. | reverse complement strand
CCCGTTGCGGATGCCGGTGGCCCGACGTAACGTCGCGGCAGAGAATCCCGACGACGTGAGGAGCCGTCATGGCGCACGGAGACATCACCCACCTCGAGATCCCGGTCGCCGACCTGGCCGCGGGGTCCCGCCTCTACGCCGACCTCTTCGGCTGGCAGATCGCAGAGCCGCCGGGCTTCGAGGGCTATCCGATGTGGCAGGCGCCGAACAAGATCTCCGGCGGCGCGCTGGTCGAGCGCAACGAGGAGTTCGTGCAGCCGCGCAGCATCGTGGAGGTCGACTCGATCGACGAGGTGCTCGCGAAGGTCGAGGCGTCCGGCGGTCGCGTCGTGCTCGCGAAGGCCCCGATCAGCGAGACCAGCTGGTGGGCCGTGTTCGAGGATCCGGACGGCAACCTCCTGGGCCTGTTCGAGGGCAGCTTCTCCGGCTGAGCCCCGGCGGCGGCCGGGCGCGCCCGGTCCACGGGGTCGATGTCGTCAGGGGTTCCCGGCAGACTGGACCGCATGAGCGACGGTCCGCGGCAGTGGGTGCTGCACGTCGACCTCGACCAGTTCATCGCCGCGGTCGAGGTGCTCCGCCGACCCGAGCTCGCCGGCCGGCCGGTCATCGTGGGCGGCCGCGGCGACCCCACCGAGCGGGCCGTCGTGTCGACCGCGTCGTACGAGGCGCGCGCGTACGGCGTCGGGTCCGGGATGCCGTTGCGCATCGCGGCCCGCAAGGTGCCCGACGCCGTGATCCTCGCGGTCGACGGCCCCGCGTACACCGCGGCGTCGGAGGAGGTCATGGCGACCCTGCGGGAGCAGCCGGGAGCCGTCGTGCAGGTGCTCGGGTGGGACGAGGCGTTCCTCGGCGTGCGGACCGACGACCCGGAGGAGTACGCGCGGCGCGTGCAGCGGGCGGTGCTCGACCGCACGGCGCTGCACTGCAGCATCGGCATCGGCGACACGCTCGTGCGCGCCAAGGTCGCGACGGGCTTCGGCAAGCCGCGCGGACGCTTCCGGCTGACCGCCGCGAACTGGCTCGAGGTCATGGGCGACCGGCCGACGATCGACCTGTGGGGCGTCGGCACGAAGATCTCGCGGCGACTGGCGGCCCACGGCATCCGCACCGTCACACAGCTCGCGACCGCCGACGACGGCGTGCTGGTCGCCGAGTTCGGCCCGCGGATGGGCCCGTGGTACGCGCAGCTCGGGCGGGGCGAGGGCTCCGCCGTCGTGGACGACACGCCCTGGGTGGCGCGCGGGCACAGCCGCGAGACGACGTTCCAGCGCGACCTCACCGAGCGCGCGGGGATCCAGCAGGCGGCGCGCGAGCTGATCGTCCAGGTGCTCGACGACGTCTCGGCCGAGGGGCGGCCGGTCGTCGGCGTCGGGCTGAAGGTGCGCTACGCGCCGTTCCTCACGAAGACGTTCACCCACAAGGTCGCCGACACGTTCGATCGCGACACGGTGACCGCCGAGATCCTGCGGCTCGTCGAACGGATCGAGCCCGACCGCCCCGTCCGCCTCCTCGGCGTCCGCGCCGAGATGGCGATGCCCGACGAGGCCCGGCAGGGACACACGCCCACCCGCAGCGGGTGGTGAGCACGGCTCAGCCGCGGAAGTCCTCCGGCTCGACGTCGTCGAGGAAGCGCTTGAACTCGTCGAGCCGCTCGTCGTCGTCCTCGTCGGCGGTCATGTCGGGCACGCCGGCCTCGTCCATCACGTCGTCGGCCACCGTGATCGGTGCGCCGGTGCGCGCGGCCAGCGCGACGGCATCCGAGGGACGTGCGTCCACGACGTGCGATCCGGATGCCGTGGACAGCGTGATCTCGGCGTAGTAGGTGCCGTCGTCGATGCGGGTGACGGCGACGCCGGCGACCTCGGCCTCGAGGGTCTCGAGGAGCGACCGCATGAGGTCGTGCGCCAGGGGCCGGGGCACAGGTGCGCCCTGGATCGCGATCATGATCGACGTGGCCTCGAGTCCCCCGATCCAGATCGGCAGGACCTCGCCCTCGCCCGGCAGGGTGTCGATGGGTTTCAGCAGCAGGACGTGCTGGCCGGCGGCGTCGACCGCGAGCCCGGCGATGCGTGCCTGGACCATGATGGCCCCCTTCCCGTCGAGGCAGCCCCCGTCTGCCATGGTAGGCACGCGTGCACCGGCGCGGGGCCGATGCCGCCGATGTCGCGGGGTCCTGGCAGACTCGCACACGTGTGGATCGGATGGATCGAGTTCGACGTGCTGCTCGGCGACGTGCACTCGCTGAAGGAGAAGCGGGGCGTCCTCCGCCCGATCATCGCCGACCTGAGCCGGCGCACCGAGGTCGCCGCGGCCGAGGTCGGCGCGCACGACCTGCACCGGCGCGCGACGATCGGCGTGTCGGTGGTGGCGGGGGGCGCCTCGCACGTGCGCGACGTGCTCGATCGCGCGGAGCGCCTGCTCGCCGAGGAGCACCCCGAGGTCACCGTGCTCTCGGCGCGGCACGGGCTCCATTCGAGCGAGGACTGAGCGAGCCGCCGGCGCCCTTTCGACTCGGCCATCATCCCGGCATCCGCTCGCCGCCCCGTCCGGCGCCGACACAGAGCGCCATCGAGGCCTCAGGCGCCCGCGGCGAGCAGCTCGAGATCGGCGCCGACGAGGCGTCGTGTGGTCCACTCGTCCATCGGCACGGCGCCGAGCGAGTCGTAGAACGCGATCGACGGCGCGTTCCAGTCGAGCACCGTCCATTCCAGCCGCGAGTAGCCGCGCTCGACGCACACCGCGGCGAGCGACGCGAGGAGTGCCTTCCCGTACCCGCGTCCGCGCTGCTCCGGGCCGACGAACAGGTCCTCGAGCCAGATCCCGTGCCGACCGGTCCACGTCGAGTACGTGACGAACCAGATCGCGATGCCGACGATGCGGCCGTCGCGCTCGACCACGTGCACGAACGCGCGCGGGTCGGGGCCGAACAGGGTCTCGGTGAGCGCCACGACGGTGTTCTCGACGGCATCCGGCTCGCGCTCGTAGACCGCGAGCGCGGTGATGCAGTCGAGGATGCCGGCTTCGTCGCCCGGTCGGCCGGCGCGGAGGATCGCGCCGTCGGGCAGGGTGCGGGATGTCACCGTCCGAGCGTATCCGCCGCACCGCCCCCGCCGATGCGCGCCGTCGACATAGTTACATTCGGTAATCATGAAGTAAGGTACTCATATGCCCGAGCGTCTCCTCCTCGACCGACTGCTGCTGATCGCAGACGTGTTACAGCGGGACATGGCGCGCGCGTTCGCCGGCACCGAGCTGTCCGGCGCGCGCATGGCCGTGCTGTGGGTCGTCCATCACTCCGGCCCCGCCACGCAGCAGGCCCTCGCCACCGAGCTGGACGTCACGCCCCGCAACATCAGCGCGCTCGTCGACGCCCTGGAGACCGCCGGCTTCGTCCGGCGCGCACCTCATCCCGCCGACCGGCGCGCCCACCTCGTCGAGCTGACGGGCGCCGGCGTCGAGCTCATGACCCGCACCGCGCGCGAGCACGCCGAGCTGAGCGCGCGTCTCCTCGACGCCGTCGCCGGCGACGATCGAGCGGCACTCGAACGCGGGCTCGACGCGATCGCGGTGCGGCTCGCGCAGCTGATCGCCGAGGCGGACGAGTCCGCCGACGACGCGGCATCCCGATGAGCACGGATGCCGCGATGACGACCGCCCCGTCCGCTCCGGGGACCTCGCGCACGCGTGCGCTGTTCCGGCGCGCGACCCGCATGGAGTCGCGCGTCTACGCGAGCATCGGTCGCGCGATCGCGCGACGCCCCGCCGTCCCTCGCGGTGCGCGCGCGTTCACCTATCATCGGCCGGTCCTCACGATCCTCGTGATCTTCATCGTGCTGTCGGCGGTCGAGATCCCGATCATCGACCTCATCGTGCACCGGTGGCCGGTCGTCCGCGTGATCCTCCTGATCGTGGGCGTGTGGGGCCTCACGTGGATGATCGGGTTCCTGTGCGCGTTCTTCATGTACCCGCACACGGTCGGGCCCCGTGGCATCCAGGTGCGGGAGGGGCTCGAGACCGACGTCGCGCTGTCGTGGGACGACATCGTCTCGGTCGCCCGGTCTCGTCGCGTCGACGAGCCGAAGACGCCGCGGGTGACGGATGCCGGCGGCACGAGCACGCTGTCGGTGCGCATGCAGAACGAGACCAACGTCGAGATCGAGCTCGAACGGTCGGTGGGGGTGACGCTTCCCGGACGACCTCCACGCGGGGGCGCGCACGAGGTCGCGCGCGTGCGGCTGTGGGTCGACGACCTGGGCGGCTTCATGGCAGCGGTGCGCGAGCACATGCCGTAGGCGCGCACGACGCGATCTCCCCCGTGGGGCGGAGCCGCGCGCGCCCGCGCCGACCTACGCTGAGGGCATGGACGTGCTCGCGGCGATCATGATGTGGGGCTTCCTCGCGATGCTCGCGATCATGCCGGTCGCGATGCTGTGGGGCTACGTCGACGAGCGGCGCAAGCGGGCGCGCGGCGAGGCGAGCCTGTCGTCCGGGTCGCTGCTCGGGTTCGACGACATCTGGCGTCCGACCGCCGCCGAGGCGCGCGCGATCTGGACCGCCGAGCAGACCATGCCGGCGCCCGCTCCGATCCCGAGCGACGGGCCCGGCGTGATCGAGGGCAACCGCATCGTGATCGAGACGGGACTGCGCCACCGGCGCTGACGCCGGTCGGCCGGTCTCGGCCCCCGGGTCGGAGGCGGGACGCTGGGGGGTCGTTCCCGATCGCGGGTCACGGCGACGGTGCGGCTGCGAGCGAGCGGCTGCCCGGCCTCGCCCGGTCCGTGACCGTCAGTCGATCCACTCGATCTCGGGCCACAGACGCGCCGGGCGGGCGCGTTCGGCTCGGGCGCGCGCGGCGGCCGCGGCCGCCTCCGCCGCCTCACGACGCGCGCGCTCGAGCAGCTCGTCGCGCGACGCGCGTGCACGACGCGCGTCGTCGGGCCCCTCCTCCGGGGCGATCGCGGCGGGCGACGCCTCTCGGACGTGGGCGGTGAGATCGACCGGCGCGAGATAGCCGAGGTTGGTCGGCGCGATCCCGGCGAGGTGATCCCACAGCGAG
>NZ_JBDIAB010000199.1:0-5094 GCF_039812165.1 Microbacterium sp. | reverse complement strand
GTCATCGGGTCGCTCCGCCCGTGCCCGGGCGGGTCGACGACGACGAGGCGCCGATGAGCCGACAGCAGCGGAACCAGTCGGTCGAACGAGCGGCCATCGGTGAATACCGACGGCCAGAGCACGGCAGTCCCTGCAGCTGAGGAGGGTCCCGACACGATCCGGACATACAGGCTCCCCAACAGGGTGGGTACCCGTCGAATCTGGTCCGCAGCGTGTACGTCCACGATCGTGACGTGCTCAGTGGGTGACGTCGTCGTACAGCGTGTGGAACAGCTTCGCCCCGATCTCGCGGCGCGACGAGACGCCGAGCTTGAGAAAGATCGACTTGAAGTGGTCTTGCACGGTGTAGGGCGACAGGTGCAGAGACTGGGCGATCGCCTGCGTCGACGATCCGCGCATCAGCGCACGCACGATGTGCGTCTCGCGGAGGGTGAGGCCGTAGGCCGACATCAGCAGCGGCACGATCTCGGGGGCGGTCGCCTCTTCGATCGTGACCGCGTACTGGGCGACGGTGCCATCGCCGTCGCGGAAGCGGGCGGCCTGGAACACGTACCACGTGCCGTCGCGATGCTGCGCCCGCAGGCGCGGCACGTGTTCGACTCCGCGGAGCAACTGCGACAGCACGGCGGCGACCGGCGTCGTCAGGTTCGAGCCGAGGTCGCCATCGAAGCCGAGAACGCGTTGGCGCGCGGCATCCGTCGCGTACTGCAGCTTTCCCGATGCGTCGAACACGAGAATCGCCGGCCCCCGATCGGCACGCGCCAACTCCGCCGTCGCGGTGGCGAGCCCCGCGCGCAGACCGTCGGCGAGCGTACCCTCGAGCAGGTGGACGAACTCGGCCTCGGCCGCGTTGAACTCGGGGCTGTCGGCGCCGCGGTAGAGGGCGAATGCGCCCCACGTCACACCCTGGCGACGGGCGACGCCGCGCAGCTCGTGCTGCATGCCGAGCAGCGGCTGCACGACGTTGCGGAATCGGTCGCTCTTGCGAACGTCGCCGTCGGTCTCTTCGCCGAGGATCGCCACCCCGAACGGCCGCCGGGCGAGGTCGGCGAACAGGCCGTAGTCCTCGCCGGTCGCGTACTCGTAGAAGAAGAAGTCCGAGCCGCCGCTGTTCTCGAGGTCGTGCCGGTGCGACACGTTGAGCGTCACCGAGCCGGGGTCGACGGTTGCGATGCACACGGCATCGGCCGGGACGGCTCGGCGCACGAGGGTGAGCGCCTCGTCCATGTACTCGTCGAGCACGAGCCCGGCGCGCGCGAGGGACTCCAGCCCCGCACGCGCGCTGTCGGCCCGATACTCCCGCATGCCTCGATTGTCCTCTCGGTGCCGCGGCGGTGTCACCCCCAGATAGTTGGGTGATGTCCGCACCCGGGTCGGGGGTGCGCAATTCGCCGTGAGTGCGGGATGTTCCGGCGCGCGCCGCCTGGCGAGTCTGGTCTCGCGTCAATCGAACGAATGGAGAACACACATGAACGACGTCACGACCCTCGAGGCCCCGCGCGACCTCACTCCTGCACTGTCCGAGCTGCACCGTCGCATTGACGGCGCGGTGACGATTCCGCAGGATGCCTCGTGGGACGCCGACCGTGCCGCATGGGCGCTCGCCGTCGACCAGCGCCCCGCGCTCGTCGTTCGTGCCGCACACGCAGAAGACGTCGTCACGGCGGTGCGCTTCGCCGTCGCGCACCGGCTGCGCGTCGCGGCGCAGGGCACCGGGCACAACGCGGCGCCGCTCGGCGACCTCGGCGACACCATGCTGCTGCGCACCGACCTGATGCGCGGGGTCACGATCGACGCCGAGCGGATGATCGCCCGCGTGGATGCGGGTGTGCTGTGGCACCAGGTCACCGCCGCCGCAGCGGAGCACGGCCTCGCCGCGCTCGCCGGGTCGTCCGACGACGTGGGCGTCGTCGGGTACACGCTCGGCGGCGGGGTGAGCTGGCTCGCTCGCTCGCACGGGCTCGGCGCGAACAGCGTCACCGCGATCGAACTCGTCACCGCCGGCGGCGAGCTCCGCCGCGTCGACGAGCAGACCGACCCCGACCTGTTCTGGGCGCTGCGTGGCGGCGGAGGAGCGTTCGGCGTCGTCACGGCGCTCGAGTTCCGGCTCTACCCGATGGCCAGCGTGTATTCGGGAGCGCTGTTCTGGCCGATCGAGCGAGCCGCCGATGTCATGCACGCGTGGCGCGAATGGACGGTCGACCTCCCGGCATCCGTCATGACCGCCGCGCGCGTCATGAAGTTCCCGCCGATCCCCGACATGCCCGAGCCGATGCGCGGGCGGGCGTTCGTCATCGTCGAGGCGGTGCTACAGGACGCCCCGGCCGCCGCCGACGCGTTGCTCGCCGAACTGCGCCGGCTGCAGCCCGAGATCGACACCTTCGCCCCGACGCCGATGCCGGCGCTGAGCGCGCTGCACATGGACCCGCCTGGACCGGTTCCGGGCGTCGGGGACGGCGCGCTGGTTCGAGAGTTGTCGCACGAGGCGATGGAGGCGTTTCTGAGCGTTGCGGCGACACCGCGCGGCGCGTCTCTCCTGTCCGCCGAGTTTCGGTTGCTGGGTGCAGCGCTCGCGCCAGGGCAGGAGGACGGTGGTGCCGTGTCGGGCCTGAGCGGCGCGTACTTGCTGTTCGCCGGCGGTATGGCTCCCACGCGAGAGAGTGCGACGGTGGTGCGCAGCGAACTCGACGACCTTCTCGATGCGGTGGCCCCGTGGAGATCAGAGTCGGACTACCTGAACTTCACCGAGTCGCCGGCGGCTGCCGAGCGGATCTACGGCGACGCGCTACCGCGCCTACGCGAGATCAAGCGGCGCGTCGACCCGAGTGACGTCATCCGCTCGAACCACCCGCTCTGGAGCGGGCGATGAGCGGCTCGGACCGGACCATCCTCGTGCTCGGCGGCACGGGGCTCATGGGTCGCGAGGTGCTCGGCGCGCTCCGCCGCCGCGGCGCGGACGCCCGCGTGCTCGTGCGCGACCCAGCGAAGCTGCCGTACCGCGAGGGCCTCGACATCCGAGTCGGTGACCTGCGCGATGCGGCGAGCCTGCGCGCCGCGGTGCGCGGCGTCGACGTGGTCTTCGCCATCTCGCCGCATGAGGTCGACGAGGTCGCGCTCATGCGTGCCGTCGTGACCGCGTGTGAACGCGAGCGAGCGCGGCTGGTGTTCGCCGGCATCCATGTGGCGTCGCCAAACCCGCTCGCGGGGTGGATCGCGCGCCGGATGTGTGAACTGCTCATGCCGCGTTACCGGGGCAAGTTCGCGATCGGGCGGATGGTCGAGCGGTCGGCGACTGGCCCGGTCATCCTTGTGCCGAGCAATTTCATGCAGAACGACGAGGTGCTCTTCGGGGCGATCGAAGGCGGACTGTTCGTGCACCCGATCAGCGAGAAGGGCCTCAACCGCGTCGATCTGCGCGACCTCGGCGAGATCGCCGCGACCGTGCTCCTGGACGCGGCGTTCCCCACGGGCCGCTACCCGGTGGTCGGGCCCCGGTCGCTGACCGGTCCGGAGTGCGCGCGGGTATGGGCGGATGCCCTGGGGCACGAGGTGCGCTACGCCGGGGACGACGACGCCGTGCTCGAAGCGGCGATCCACGAGCACGTGAGCGGGTATCGCCGCGAGGACTGGATGTCGTCGCTGCGGCGCCTGCGCACGTACGGGTTGCCGACCTCGTCCGCCGACCTCGCCGTCACCGAACGGATGCTCGGGCGCCCGGCCACACCGTTCGAGGAGTTCGCCTGGCGGGTCGCGGGGGAGCGGGCCGCGGACGCGGCCCCCGCCCCGCTTACGGAGGTGGTGTCATGACGTTCGAGGTCGTGATCGTCGGGGGCGGCTATGCGGGGGTGATTGCGTCCAACCGGTTCTGGGCATCGCTCAGCGATGCGGGGGTGCCGCGTGCCGCACGGCTTGGGAGAGTGTCACCGTGAAAGCCCTGCTCATCACCACCGGCAGCCGGGGCGATGTTGAACCGTTCATTGCGCTTGCGCGGGGTCTCATCGACCGTGGACATGTCCCGACTGTCGCGGCGCCCGCACGCTTCGCCACGTTGGCGGGGGAGCACCGAGTCGCATTCCACGCGCTCGACGACAGCCTGCTCGACCTCCAGGACGCGGTCGTGACGGGCGGCGCGGTCCGGGCCATCGCAGGGGCATCGAAAGTTCGCACGGCGTTCGAGCGATTCCTGATCGACGTGGCCACGTTGATCGACGTGCCGACCGATGTCGTGGTGTTCCATCCCAAAACGCTTGCCGCCCCGATGGTCGCCGAACATCGGGGCGTGCCCGCTATCGCCGCCCAGCTGATTCCGCTGTACCAGCCGACGGCAGAATTCTCAGCTCCGGTCATCTCTGTCCGCGTTCCGCGATTCCTGAATCGGGGCACCTGGAAGCTCGTGCCCGCGATTGAAGCCCCCTGGCGAAAGAGATTGCGACAGCTTCAACGCGAGAAGCTCATGCTCACGACGCCGCTCGTCGGCATGGGTCAACACATTCACGATCACGGCGCCCTCAACGTGTGGAGTCCGCTTCTGCTCGCTCCACCGTCAGAATGGGATGCCGATGCCGCCCCAATCGGATTCTGGCGGCTCCCCGAGTCCGATTGGTCGCCGCCCGCGAGCGTGGTGGAGTTCCTCGCCGCCGGTGAAGCGCCCGTCTACGTCGGCTTCGGCAGCATGGTTCACAAGCACCCGACCGAACTCACGGATGCCCTTGCTGCGGGCCTTCGCGCCGCGGGGCGGCGGGGAATCATCGCCACCGGTTCGGGTGCGCTTGCACCGACCCACGGCGACGACATCTTCGCCCTTGACCATGCGCCGCACTCGTGGCTGTTCCCACGCGTAGCCGCCGCCCTGCACCACGGCGGCGTCGGCACAGTCGCTGCTGCGCTTGCTTCGGGAACTCCGCAGGTGATCAAGCCGTTCCTCGGCGACCAGTACTTCTGGTCGCGCAGGGCTGAGGCTCTCGGGGTGGCTGTGACGCTAGGCGCTCCGACGCCGGAGGCGATCGCGCGGGCGATCACCACCGCCGTTGACACGGTCACACCCCGCGCGCGAGCTGTCGCTGCAGAGATCCAGAGTGAGCGCGGCATCGAAGC
>NZ_JBDIAB010000198.1:0-5140 GCF_039812165.1 Microbacterium sp. | reverse complement strand
CGCGCTCGAGGCCGCGCTCGAGGATCGCGACGCCGAGGCCGTGCGCGTCGGCGCCCTCCGCGACCGGCTGCGCGACGGCATCCGCCGCCTCGTGCCCGATGCCGAGCTGCTCGGCGACCCGGTGCGACGCCTGCCGGGCAACGTGCACGCGCGGTTCCCGGATGCCGCGGGGGAGACGCTGCTGTTCCTCCTCGACACCGCGGGGGTCGCCGTCTCGACCGGCGCCGCGTGCCAGGCCGGCGTGACCGAGCCCTCGCACGTCGTGCGCGCGCTCGGCCACGACGACCGCGCCGCGCGCGAGGTGCTGCGGATCACGCTCGGGCGCACCTCGACCGACGCGGACGTCGACGCGCTCCTGGCGGCGCTGCCGGACGCGTACCGGCGCGCGGTCGCGGCCGGCGCCGGCTCCGGTGCCGGGTCCGGCTCGCGCTCGTAGACTGGACCGATGCGGATCCTGGCGGCGATGAGCGGCGGCGTCGACTCCGCCGTCGCGGCCGCTCGGGCCGTCGACGCGGGGCACGACGTCGTCGGCGTGCACCTCGCGCTCTCGCGCGCGGGCGGCACGCTCCGCACCGGCAGTCGGGGGTGCTGCACGATCGAGGACGCCATGGACGCCCGGCGCGCGGCCGACCGTCTCGGCATCCCGTTCTACGTGTGGGACTTCTCCGAGCGCTTCCGCGACGACGTGGTGGAGGACTTCGTCGCGGAGTACCGGGCCGGCCGCACCCCCAACCCGTGCATGCGCTGCAACGAACGGATCAAGTTCGCCGCGCTCCTCGAGCGCGCGCTCGAGCTCGGGTTCGACGCGGTGTGCACCGGCCACTACGCGCTGCTCGTGGACGGCCCGGACGGACGGGAGCTGCATCGCGCGTCGGACGCCGCGAAGGACCAGTCGTACGTGCTGGGCGTGCTCGACGCCGACCAGCTCGCCCACACGCTCTTCCCGCTCGGAGACACGCCGTCGAAGGCGCTCGTGCGGGCCGAGGCCGAGGCCCGGGGGCTCACGGTCGCGCACAAGCCGGACAGCCACGACATCTGCTTCATCCCCGACGGCGACACCCGCGGGTGGCTCGCCGAGCGCGTCGGCCCGGCCGCGGGCGAGGTCGTCGACCGCACCGGCGCCGTCGTGGGCAGCCACGAGGGGGCGCACGCGTTCACGGTCGGCCAGCGTCGCGGGCTCAACCTCGGGGTGCCGGCGCCCGACGGCCGGCCGCGGTTCGTGCTGGAGGTGCGGCCCGTGTCGAACACGGTCGTGGTGGGCCCGAAGGAGGCTCTCGCGACGGCGGAGATCGCGGGGGAGCGGTTCTCGTGGGCGGGGAGGGCGCCGGATGCCGGCGGGTTCGCCTGCGAGGCGCAGATCCGCGCGCACGCCGACCCGGTGCCGGCGGTGGCCGTGCTCGACGAGCGGGGCGTGACGGTGCGGCCGCGGCATCCGTTCGACGGCGTCGCGCCGGGGCAGACGGCGGTGCTCTACGACGGCACGCGCGTGATCGGCCAGTTCACGATCGACCGCACCGTGTCGGCCGTGCCCGTCCCCGCGTGACGTCTCCCGCACCGCGCCGCGATGTCGGAGCCCGTCCCTAGACTGACGGGGTGACCGACGCCACCGAACTGACGCTCGAGCAGGCGCGCCCCGAGACCGAGCGCCTGACCGGCCTGATCCTCGACGCGCGCGACGCCTACTACGGGCGCGACGCCGAGATCGTGGACGACGCGACCTACGACTCGTGGATGCGGCGGCTCGAGGAGATCGAGCGGCTGTTCCCCGAGCTGCAGGGGCAGGACTCGCCGACGCTCACGGTCGGCGCGGCCGAGAGCTCGCTGTTCGCGCCCGTGACGCACGCCGAGCGCATGCTGAGCCTCGACAACGTGTTCAGCGCCGACGAGCTCCGCGAGTGGTGCGTCAAGGCGCAGGATGCCGCCGGAACGCAGGTCCGCTGGCTCACCGAGCTCAAGATCGACGGGCTCGCCATCAGCCTCCGCTACGAGCACGGGGTGCTCGTGTCGGCGGCGACGCGAGGCGACGGACGGGTCGGCGAGGACGTCACGGTCAACGCGGTGCGCGTCGCCGGCATCCCGCAGCGCCTGGCCGGGAGCGGGCATCCCGCGCTCGTCGAGGTGCGCGGCGAGGTGTTCATCCCGGTGGCCGCGTTCGACGAGCTCAACGCGCTGCAGGGGCGCATGCGCGACCGCGTGGTCGCCGAGGGCGTCGAGCGCGGCGTCGACGAGGAGAAGGCGACGCGGAGCGCCGCCCGCCGGTTCGCGGCGTTCGCCAATCCCCGCAACGCCGCGAGCGGCGGGCTCCGCCAGCAGCTGGACAAGAAGCGCGGCCTGGAGCGCGAGGCGGGCGAGGCGCGTCTGCATTCGCTGCGGCTCTTCGTGCACGGCATCGGCGCGTGGCAGGCGCCGCCGGTGGCGTCGCAGAGCGAGATCTACGGGCTGCTGGCCGGATGGGGTCTGCCGACGAGCCCCTACTTCCGCACCGCCGACGACGTCGACGGCGTGCTCGCGTTCGTCGCGCACTACGGCGAGCACCGGCACGACGTCGAGCACGAGCTCGACGGCATCGTCGTGAAGGTCGACGACCTCGCGCTCCACGACGAGCTGGGGGCGACGAGCCGCGCCCCGCGGTGGGCGATCGCGTACAAGTACCCGCCCGAGCAGGTGAACACGAGGCTGCTCGACATCGTGGTCTCGGTCGGCCGCACCGGCCGTGCGACGCCGTTCGCGGTGATGGCGCCGGCGCGCGTGGCGGGCAGCGTGGTGCGGCAGGCGACGCTCCACAACCAGGACGTGGTCAAGGCCAAGGGCGTGCTGATCGGCGACATGGTGGTGCTCCGCAAGGCCGGCGACGTCATCCCCGAGATCCTCGGGCCGGTCGCCGAGCTCCGCGACGGCACCGAGCGGGAGTTCGTCATGCCGACGCTGTGCCCCGAGTGCGGTGCGACGCTCGCTCCCTCGAAGGAGGGCGACATCGACCTGCGCTGTCCGAACACGCGGGCGTGCCCCGCGCAGGTGCGCGGACGCGTGGAGCACATCGGCTCGCGCGGGGCGCTCGACATCGAGGTGCTCGGCGAGGTCACCGCGGCCGCGCTGACGCAGGCCGAGCCCCCGTCGGCGGCGCCGCTCGAGACCGAGGCGGGCCTGTTCGACCTGACGCTCGAGCAGCTCGTGCCCATCGAGGTCGTGGTGCGCGACGCCGAGACGGGCGAGCCCAAGGTCGACGAGAACGGCGAGCCGGTGCGGCGCACGCCGTTCCAGAAGCTCGGCCCCGCGTCGTACCCGCCGGGCACCGAGAGCATGAGCCCGGCGGAGCGACGGAGCGCCGGCATCCGCAAGGATCACCGGGAGGTCCTGCCCTCCGAGGCCGCGGTGAAGCTCCTCGCCGAGCTCGAGAAGGCGAAGACGAAGGAGCTGTGGCGGTTCCTGGTCGCCCTCAACATCCGTCACGTGGGTCCGGTCGCGGCCCGTGCGCTCGCGGAGTGGTTCGGGTCGATCGAGGCGATCCGCGCGGCGTCGCGCGAGGAGCTCGCCGCGGTCGAGGGCGTCGGCGGCATCATCGCCGACGCGGTCGTCGACTGGTTCGAGGTCGAGTGGCATCGCGACATCGTCGAGCGATGGCAGGCGGCGGGCGCCCGCCTGGCGACGCCCGGGCACGGCGGCCCCGGCGCCGCGGCGGCCGCGGGGGGAGTGCTCGAGGGGCTGACGGTCGTGGCGACCGGGTCGCTCGAGGGCTACACGCGCGAGGGCGCCCAGGAGGCGATCATCCGCGCCGGCGGCAAGGCGGCGTCGAGCGTGTCGAAGAAGACCGACTTCGTCGCGGCGGGGCCCGGCGCCGGGTCGAAGCTCGCGAAGGCCGAGACGCTCGGCGTGCGGATCCTCGACGCGGCTCAGTTCCGCATCCTCGTCGAGCAGGGCCCCGAGGCGCTGGATGCCCTGGCGCCCGACGCGGGATGATCGACCCATGAGCGAGCACACGCAGTGGCTGTACCGGATCGTGCCCGCGCGGCCCGGCATGGCTCAGGACCCGACGCCGGACGAGGCCGCCCTCGCCGGCGCGCACTTCGACTACCTCGTGGCGCTGCAGGAGCGCGGCATCCTGATCCTCGCCGGACGCACGCAGGAGCCCGAGCCGTTCGGCATCGCGATCTTCGAGGCTCCGGACGAGGCCGCCGCACGGGCCGTCACGGACGCCGACCCCGCCATCGCGGGAGGGCTGTTCCTCGCCACCCTCCACCCGTACCGCGTGGCCGTCGCGCGCGACGGCCTGATCTGAGCTGACCTACGACGACCGGTGGGGCCGCTTTCCATCGACGACGGCTGCGCGAACCCGAGCTGGGTGCAGCCGCGCCCGGGAGACCTCCGAGCGTGAATCTGCTGGGCACGGCTACGCAGAGCTGCGGTGGTCGCATGACGGATGTGCCGGTTCGCGAGTTGCGCAACGGTCGGCGCCCGATGCCGCGGGACGAGATCCGGGTGTAGGTCAGTCGCCGCTCGTGCGCTCCAGCAGCTGGTCGCGCACCCGGCGTCGCAGCACCTTGCCGATGAGCGACTTCGGCAGCTCGTCGACCACGAACAGGCGCCGCGGCACCTTGTAGGCGGCGAGCTCGTCGCGCGCGAACGCGCGGACGCTCTCCAGGTCGAGGTCGCCGCGGCCGGGCTCGGCCACGATCGCGGCCACGACCTCCTCGCCCGAGTGGCCGCTGGGGAGTCCGACGACGGCGACGTCGGCGACGTCCGGATGCCGCCGCAGCGCGTTCTCCACCTCGGTGGGCGACACGTTGAAGCCGCCGGTGATGACGAGCTCCTTGATGCGGTCGACGATGCGGACGAACCCGGCCTCGTCGATCTGCACGATGTCGCCGGTGCGGAACCAGCCGTCGACGAACACGGCATCCGTCTCGTCCGGCCTGTCGAAGTACCCCTGGAACACTTGCGGGCCGCGCACGAGCAGCTCGCCGCGCTCGCCCGGGGCGACGTCGCGGGTCGGCTCCTCGGGGTCGACCACGCGGCACTCGGTGCCCGGCAGCGGCAGCCCGACGGTGCCCGGCACCCGGTTGTCGGCGACGGGGTTCGCCATGAGCACGGGGGAGCACTCCGAGAGCCCGTAGCCCTCGACGAGGTAGCCGCCGGTGGCCTC
>NZ_JBDIAB010000197.1:0-5205 GCF_039812165.1 Microbacterium sp. | reverse complement strand
GCGCCGGCGACGATGATCGCGACGGCGGTCGTCCAGCCGACGATCGCGATCCCCTGCCAGATCAGGATGCGGGCACGGCCCACGCCGGCTGCGGCGAGCATCGCGGCGGTGAACTGCGTGGGGAGCAGCAGCGGGCCGAGCAGGCTCACCCCGGGCACGCCGTAGCGTTCGAACGCGCGCTGGAACCTCGCCCTGCGCGGCGACACGGGCTCGAGGAGCGCCTCGTCCGTCGTGCCGGCGCCGGCCGTGGCGACGGCACGGCCCCGTACGCGGCTCACGACGGCGCGACGGGCGCCCGAGCCGAGGAACACGACCGCCGCGACGCACACGAAGTTGCCGACGACCGCCGAGACGACGGCGACGACGGGGTGGATGCCGGCGATGATCCCGATCGTCGCGGCGCCCTCGCCCTCGAGGAACGGGATCGCCCCCGCGGCGGCGACCATGAGCGGCTGCACGAGGTCGGGGACGTGGGCGACGAGGTCCTGGAAGGTGTCGAAGAGGCTCATGGCGGGCTCCTGGAGATCGGCGGGAAGTGGATGCCTTCAGTCCACCGGCTCCGGACGGTCGCCAGAAGTGCCGCCCTGTCACCTGTTCCCGGGCGCTTCGCACTCCGGGGGCATGACTTTTGTCACGCGCCTATGGTGGACGCATGTCCACCTCTGCCCGGCCCGAGCCGGACGCCACGGCGACCCCGCCCGTCGCGCTGCGACCGACGCGCGGCATCGCCGCGACGTGGTGGAACACGTTCATCGGCATCGTGTTCATCGAGTCGGTGCTCGCGCTCGTCCTGACGCTGGCGATCGTCGAGACGGTTCGGGGCGTCCCCCTCGTCGTCGCGGTGGGCACGGCGAGCGCCGTGTGGGTGCTGGCGACGGTGCCGTTGCTCCTCGACTATCGGAACCGGGCGGATCGCTCGTCGTCGCGATCGCTCCGCGCGCTCACGGCGCTTGCGGTCGCGCTCGCCTACGGTGCGCTCGCCGGTCTCGTCACCGGCAGCTGGCTGGTCGCGACGTTCCCCGTCGTCGCGGTGCTCATGCTGCTGCGGTGGCCGGCCGGCATCCGCGTGCGGTTGGCGGTGGCGGCCACGGTCGTTCTCGGCGCGCTGTGGGCGATCGACGCGCACGCGCTGCCCGCGCCGGACGCTGGGGGCCGGATGCTCTTCGGGCTCTACGCGACGCTGCTTCCCGGCATGATCGTGCTCTCGCTGTGGTGGTGGGACGTGCTCGTCGCCCTCGACCGCGCGCGGGCGTCGGAGGCGCGTCTCGCCGCGACGCAGGAGCGTCTGCGCCTGGCCACCGACGTACACGACCTGCAGGGGCACCACCTGCAGGTGATCGGCCTGCAGCTCGAGCTCGTCGAGCGGCTGATGGGGCAGGATGACGTCGCGGCGCTGGCCCATCTGAGGACCGCGCGCGCCAGCGTCGACGAGGCCCGGCAGGGCACGCGCGACCTCGCGCTGCGCTTCCGCTCGGTGCCGATCCACGACGAGCTCGCCAACGCGGTCGACCTCCTGCGGGTCGCCGGCATGACCGCCGAGGCGGTGATCGCTCCGGACGCCGATGACGCCCCGGCATCCGTCATCGGGCCGGTCGTGCGCGAGGCGACGACCAACATCCTCCGTCACGGCGGCGGGCGGCGGGCGCGGCTGTCGCTCGTGCGCGACGGCGGGTCGTGGCGCTTCGAGGCGTCGAACGACGCCGCTCCCGCCCGGCCGGCCGGGCAGCACGCGGACGGGTCGGGGCTCGAGGGCATCCGGCGCCGCGTGGGTGCGGTGGGCGGCACGCTCGAGGTCCGCCGCGAGCCGGACGGCTTCACCGTCGTCGTGGTCGTGCCGGCGCACGTGGTCGTGTCGGCGCGCGGCGGGGGCGAGCGATGATCCGCGTGCTGATCGCCGACGACGAGGCGATGATCCGCTCGGCGCTCGCGGCGCTGCTGCGGCTCGAGCCCGATCTCGAGGTCGTCGCCGAGTGCGCCGACGGTGCGGAGGCGCTCCGCGAGGCGGCTCGCCTGAAGCCCGACGTGTGCCTCCTCGACGTCGAGATGCCGGGGCTCGACGGCGTGGAGGTCGCCGAGCGCCTGCGTCGCACCGTCGCCACGCGGTGCGTCGTGGTGACCCGGCACGCCCGGCCCGGCGTGCTGCGCCGCGCGCTGGCCTCGGGTGTCGCGGGGTTCCTGCCCAAGTCGCGCACGGCCGACGAGGTCGCCGCGGTCATCCGTCGCGTGGCGGGCGGCGCCCGCTACGTCGACCCCGAGATCGCCGCCGACGCCCTGAGCGACGCGCGCTGCCCGCTCACCGACCGCGAGCTCGACGTGCTGCGCGCCGGCCGGCGCGGCGAGACGACCGGCCAGATCGCGCGGGCGCTGTCGCTCGCCCCGGGCACCGTGCGCAACCACGTGTCGGCGGTGCTCGCCAAGCTCTCGGTGCAGACCCGGCAGCAGGCGGTGCTCCTCGCCGAGGAGCGCGGCTGGCTCTGACCCGGCGTCGCGCTGCGCGGCGGGCGCGGCGGGCGCCGCTCAGCCGCCGGCGCGGTCGAGCAGGGCGTCCTCGTCCTCCATGTCGCGGTCGCGACGACGTCGGGGGGCGGATGCCGTGGCCCGGTCCTCGGCATCCTCTCGACGGTGCTTGCGCTCGGTGCGGATCATGTACCAGAGGAACACGAACGCCATGACGGCGAACAGGATCCACTGGATGGCGTACGACAGGTGCGGGCCAGGGTCTTCGCTCGGCGACTCGAACGCCTGCGGGCGCGTCGCGGGCGCAGGGTCCTCCGACACCATGAGCCCGTAGGCGCTCGTCAGCACGTCGCCCGGAGTCGAGACCGTGTCGGCCACGAGGGGCAGGTTGATCGTCGGCACCTGGCCCTCGGGCGCGGTGCGGCCCGAGCCGGGCAGCGGCTCACCGGGCTTGAGGCGCGCGATCACGGTCACCTCGCCGTCCGGCGGGGCGGGGATCTCATCCGGCTCCGGCTGCTCCTGCCCGGGCGGCACCCACCCGCGGTCGACGACGACGATGCGGCCGTCGTCGGTGCGGAACGGCACGAGCACCTCGTACGCGCTCGTGCCGCCGTGCGCGCGGTTGCGGGCGAGCAGCTGCTCGTCGGCGAGGTACTCGCCGCGCAGGACGACCGGATGCCACTGATCCGCCGGATCGAACTCGTCGCCCGCCGGGATCAGCTGGGCGAGCGGGACGGGCGCGGCCTCGTAGTTGGCGGCGATGAGCGCGAGCTGCCGCTCGCGGTCGGCGTTGCGCGTGAACTGCCAGTTCGACAGGAACGCGCACGCGATCGCGAAGACGACCGCGACGCCGCCGTAGACGAGCCAGCGGGCCGCCGTCCGCCGCCTCACGAGGCATCCGCCTCGGTGTGCGCGCCGACGGGCACCACGTCGACGGGGAACTCGCGCGCCGCGAGGTAGTCGCGCAGGTAGGCGACGTGCTCGTCGCACGCCGCCCAGGTCTTGCGACGGTCGGCGGCGTGGATGCGGGGGTTGCGCCACACGACGAACCACGTCGCCTCCGACCGGCAGCCGGCGCGCGAGCAGACGTTCACGAGTCGGCCGGCGGCTTCTGGTCGGACTCGTGGATGCGCAGCACCGTGGGCGGCGGCGTCGTCGCCGGTGGCGTGCTCGGACCGGCGGGCAGTTGACGCTCCGGCAGTGTCGCGCGGGGCGCCCGGCTCTCCTGGCCCACGTTGGCGATCACGACCGCGAGGTAGGGGAGGAAGATCGCGCCCACCGCGAGCACCCACGTGTACCAGCCGTACGGCGTGATCACGAACATCAGCACGAAGCACACGACGCGCACGGACATCATGATGTAGTACTTCGCCATGCGGCGGCTCGCGTCGTCGCGCGGTGCACGGGGGAGCGAGGTCGCCGACTGGTGTCGGGGAGTGTGGTTCACGGTGCTTCCAGAGTACGCCCGGAAGCGGCGGCCGGATCAGGATCCGTACCGGGCGCCGTTCTCGACCGACCAGCCGATCAAGCCGATGATGATGACGACGCCGATGACGGCGAGCGCGACGCCGACCCAGCCCACGATCACGCCCGCGAGGGCCATCCCGTAGCCCTTCTCGCCGGTGCGCTTGATCTGTCCCAGCGCGAGGTGGCCCATGATCGCGCCGGCGATCGATCCGATGAGGGGGAGCAGCCAGATGAAGCCGGCGATCGAGGCGATCAGCGCGAACACCGAGAGCGTGTTGGTCTTCGGTCCGGCGGGGTAGGCGCCGTAGCCGTAGGCCGTCGGGTAGGCCTGTCCCTGGGCCGACGGGTAGGCCTGTCCCTGGTATGCGGGCGGCTGTCCGTACGGCGGCGGCGTCGCACCGTACGGCGGCGGGGTCGTGCCGTAGGACGGCGGCGTGGGGCCGGGCTGGCCGGCCGGCGGTTGCGGCGGGGTCGAGCCGCTCATGATGGGTCTCCTTCGTTCGCGTCGGTCTCCAGCCTAATCGCGGGTCGGACGCCGGGCGTCGGGACGACGTCGCGGCACGTGTCGCGCGGGGGAGCCCGGAGCGGCGCGGATAGGCTGGGGCGGATCCGACGCGCCCGACGCGTCGCCGTCCGCCACAGAGGGAGCAGCATGTCCGTCGATCGTGTCGTCCTGGTCACCGGAGGCAATCGCGGCATCGGCCGCGCCATCGCCGAGCGCTTCGTCGCCGAGGGCTACAAGGTCGCCGTGACCGCGCGCTCGGGCGAGGGCCCGGAGGGCACGCTGACCGTGCGCGCCGACGTGACGGATGCCGCGTCCGTCGATGCCGCGTTCACCGAGGTGGAGCAGACGCTCGGCCCGGTCGGCGTCGTCGTGGCGAACGCCGGCATCACGAAGGACACGCTGCTCCTGCGCATGACCGAGGACGACTTCGACTCGGTCGTGGCCACGAATCTCGGCGGTGCGTTCCGCGTCGTCAAGCGCGCCGCGAAGGGCATGCTGCGGGCGCGCTGGGGGCGCGTGATCCTCATCTCCAGTGTCGTGGGGCTCTACGGCTCGCCGGGTCAGATCAACTACGCGTCGTCGAAGAGCGGCCTGGTCGGCTTCGCGCGTTCGCTCACGCGCGAGCTGGGCGGCCGCGGCATCACCGCGAACGTCGTCGCGCCCGGCTTCATCGAGACCGACATGACCGCGGCCCTCCCCGACGAGACCCAGGCCGACTACAAGAAGAACATCCCGGCGGGCCGGTTCGCGACGCCCGACGAGGTCGCCGGCGTGGT
>NZ_JBDIAB010000196.1:0-5240 GCF_039812165.1 Microbacterium sp. | reverse complement strand
GGGCCCGGGCCCGATGACGGGGATGGAGGCGAGGAGTCGCCGAGTGTAGGCGACCTGCGGCTCCAGCAGCACCTTCTCGGTCGGACCCTCCTCGACGATGCGGCCGTCCTTCATCACGACGACCTCGTCGCACAGGTTCTGGACGACCCCGATGTCGTGCGACACCATCAGCAGCGTGAGCCCCTCGCTGCGGCGCAGCTCGCGCAGCAGCGCGAGGATCTGCGCGCGGACCGTGACGTCGAGCGCCGACAGCGGCTCGTCGCCGACCAGTACGCGCGGTCGGTGCGCGATCGCCCGCGCGAGCGCGATCCGCTGACGCTGGCCGCCGGAGAACTCGTGCGGAAAGCGATCGGCCATGTCGGGCTCGAGGCCCACCTGCACCAGCACCTCGCGCACGCGCGCCCGCCGGTCGCCCTCGATGCCCAGCGCCCACAGCGGCTCGGCGACGATGCGCCCGACGCTCATGCGCGGGTCGAGCGACGAGTACGGGTCCTGGAACACGATGCCGGTCTGACGGCGCAGCCAGTGCAGCGAGCGAGCGGATGCCGTGGCATCCACCTCTCTGCCATCGAACGCGACGGTGCCCGCGGTCGGAGTGTCGAGCCCGAGCAGCAGCCGCACGAGCGTCGACTTGCCCGACCCGGACTCGCCGATGATCCCGACCGCCGTGCCCTCGCGCACGTCGAGGTCGGCGTCGTCGAGCGCGGTCGAGAACCGCTTCGGCTCGAACAGGCGCGTGGCAGGCACGCGGTAGCGCCGCGTGAGCCCGCGCGCGCGGATCAGCGCGTCGTGCGGCAGGGCGGGGCGAACGCTCAATCCACACCTCCCGGGCGCCACAGCGTGGCGGTCGCGTCGCGCAGGAGGCCCTGTGTGACGGGGGAGCGCGGAGCGGTGAGCAGCTGCGTCACCGAGCCCTCCTCGACGACGCGGCCGTCCTCGAGCACGACGCCGTGCGTCGCGATCTGCGACAGCACCGCCAGATCGTGCGTGATGAACACGAGCGACATGCCGTCGTCCTCGACGAGCGAGAGCAGCAGCTCGAGGATCTCCGCCTGGATCGTGACGTCGAGGGCGGTGGTCGGCTCGTCGGCGATGAGCAGCCGCGGCCGGCACGCGAGCGCCATCGCGATCGCGACCCGCTGACGCTGCCCGCCCGACAGCTGGTGCGGATAGCGGGCGACGATGTCGGCGGGATCGGGCAGATGCACGCGGGATGCCTCCGCCACCGCCCGCGCGAGCGCCTCGCGTCGCGTGGCCCGCGTGTGGATGCGCACCGACTCCGCGATCTGACGCCCGACGGTGCGGATCGGGTTGAGCGCGGTGCGCGGCTCCTGGAACACGATGCCGATCTCGTCGCCGCGCAGCTCGGCCAGCTCGCGGTCGGGGAGCCCGATGAGCTCGCGGCCGTCCCACCGCACCGAGCCGGTCGCCGCGGCGCCGTCGGGCAGCAGTCCCAGGATCGCGAGCGCGGTGAGCGACTTGCCCGAGCCGGACTCGCCGATGAGCCCCACCCGCGCGCCGTCGGCGACGTCGAACGACACGCCGTCGACCACGCGCCGCCCGGCGATCTCGACCACGAGGTCGCGCACCTGGAGGCTCATGCGACCACCGCCGGAAGGGGAGCCCGCGCGGCCGCGGCGCGGCGGGAGAGCGTGGGGTCGGTCGCCTCGCGCAGCCCGTCGCCGAGCAGGTTCAATCCCAGGACGGTGAGCGTGATCGCGAGTCCCGGCCACACCACGGTCAGCGGGTGCGCGGAGATGAACGACTGCAGGTCGCGCAGGAGCAGGCCCCACGACGGCTCGGTCACCGGCGCGCCGAAACCCAGGTACGACAGCCCCGCCTCGGCGAGCACCGCGACCGCCATCGCCCACGACAGCTGCACGATGAAGACCGGGGCGATGTTGGGGAGGAGGTGCCGCCACAGGATCTGCGCGGAGTCCAGCCCGCTCGCGCGCGCGGCGAGCACGAAGTCGCCGTGCAGCACGCGGCGGAGCTCGGGCCGGGCGACCCGCGCGACGTTGACGCCGAAGCCGATGCCGACCGACACCACCACGACCCACAGCGAGCCGCCCCACACCGCCGAGATCATCATCGCGATCAGCAGCACCGGGAACGCGACGAGGATGTCGACGAGCACTGCGACCGACTCGCGCGTCCAGCGCGGCGTCAGCGCGCCGAGTGCGGCGAGCACGACGCCCACGAGGGTCGCGATCGCGCCCGCGCCGACCGCGACCCACACGGTGGTGCGCGCGCCGATCATGAGGAGGCTCGCGATGTCGCGCCCCGAGGCGTCCGTCCCGAGCAGATGCGGCCAGCCGGGCGGCGACCAGCGCGCCGAGACGTCCACGTGCTGCGGGTCGAACGGCGTCCAGAACAGGGCGACGAGCGCGACGAGCGCGATCACGGCGACGACGATCAGGCCGAACCGTCCCGTCGACACGCCCCACAGGCGCGCGAGCCACGCCCACCGCGAGGGCGCTCCCACGCCGGCGGACACCGCGCCCGACGGCACCGGTGCCGCCACCGACCGGGATCCCGGCTCGCCCGAGGACGCCGCGCTCATGCGGCCTCCCGCTGCCGGGGGTCGATGAGCCGGTGCACGAGGTCGACGGCGAAGCCGACGAGCAGCACGAAGCTCGTCAGGGCGAGGAGCTCGCCCTGCACCTTCGGGAGGTCGCGGTTGCTGACGTCGGCCACCAGCATCCGTCCGATGCCGGGGAGCGTGAACAGCTGCTCGATCACGACGGCGCCGACCACGATGCCGGCGATCTGCAGGCCGAGGACCGTGACGATCGACAGCCCCACGCTCGGCAGGCCGTGCCGCACGAGCGCCGCGTTGCGGGTCAGCCCCTTCGCGGCGGCGGTGCGGACGAAGTCCTGGCCGACGGCCTGCAGCGTCGCCGAGCGCACGAAGCGCAGCAGCATGGCGCCCTCGACGATGCCGATCGTCAGCGCGGGGAGGAGGAGCGAGCGCAGTGCCGGTCCCGGGCGCTCCCAGCCGTCGCGGGGGAACCCCTGCGCGGGCAGCCAGCCGAGCCACACCGCGAAGACGATCACGAGCATCATGCCCGCCCACACCACCGGCACCGCGGCGATCGCCTGCGCCCCGACGCTCAGCGCGGTGCCGCCCGCGCGGCGGCGCCACATCGCCGAGAGCACCCCGAGCGGCACGGCGATCAGGAGCGCGATCGTCAGGGAGAGCAGGCCCAGCGGCACGGTGACCTGCGCCTTCTCGGCGAGCTCGGTCGCCACCGGCGTGCCGGTGAGCATGGACGTGCCGAGGTCGCCGCGCAGCACGCCGCCGATCCACGTCGTGTACTGCAGCGGCAGCGGGTCGTCGAGGCCGAGACGCTCCCGGATCGCGGCCAGCTGCGCCGGCGTCGAGCCGACGCCGGCGATGAGCTGCGCCACGTCGCCCGGGAGCACGCGGAGGGTGAGGAAGATCAGCGCACTGGCGACGAACAGTCCGAGCACCAGCAGGGACAGTCGCGTCAGCGCGTAGCGGATCACCCCTTGCTCTTGGCGAGCTCGGCCAGGTTGAGGCGCTCGTTGACGTTGTCGGCCGGCATCCCCGAGATGTCGGCGGTGGATGCCACGACCGACGCCCCGTTGAACAGCCAGTCGGCGGCCATGTCCTCCGACACGATCCGTGCGGCCTGGGCGAGGAGGTCGGCGGCCTTCGCCTCGTCGGTGGCCGCGAGGGACTCCTTGTACAGGCGCTGCACCTCGGGGTTGTCGTACCCGAAGTAGTACGCCGGGTTGGTCCAGTTCTCGAAGTCGCGCGCCTCGGTGTGCAGCACGAAGCTGAGGTCCCAGCCGTCGTTGACGTACGTGGTGGGGTTCTCCTCGGGGTTCTTGTTGGCGTAGACGTCGTTGATCCAGGTCGGGAACTCGACCGAGTCGACCTTCAGCTCGATGCCGACGGCGGCGAGGTCGGAGACGAGGATCTGCGGGATGATCGTCGGGTACCCGTTGTAGATCGTCAGCGTGAGGCTGAGGTTCGTGGCACCGGCCTCGGCGAGCAGCGCCTTCGCGGCATCCGGGTCGTACGGCGCGACGTCGGAGAGGTCCTCGTAACCCGGGTCGAGCTCGGGGATGGGCCCGTAGAGCGTCTGTCCCGACTCGAGCGCCTCGACGAGCGCGTCGTGGTCGATCGCCTGACGGATGGCCTGACGCACGCGCTCGTCGGAGAGCGCGGGCTTCGTCGAGTTCATCGCGAGGGTGCCCTTGTCGGTGGACTTCCCGAAGTTCACCGTGAAGTCGCCGCCGGCCTCGATCTGGTCCTTGAGGGTCGCGACGAAGCCCGTGACCACGTCGATCTCGCCGGCGAGGGCGGCGTTGAGCGCCGCCTGGTTGTCGGGGATGTAGTCGAAGACGACCTCGGCGACCTTCGCCTCGTCGCCCCAGTAGTCGTCGTTGCGCTCGAACGTGATGCTGTCGCCCTGCTTCCAGCTGGCGAGCGTGAACGGACCGGTGCCGTTGGTCTTGGTCTTGCGGTCGATCGTGTCGCCCTCCTTGAGGACGAGGCCCGCGCGGCCGCTGAGGTTCCAGAGGAACGACGAGTCGGGCTGGGCGAGGGTGATCGTGATCTCCTGCCCGTCCGCCGCGATCGACGAGATGCCGGCCAGGCGCGCCGAGTCGCGGTAGGCCGCGTTGTCCTTGACCTGGTTGAGCGACCACACGACGTCCTGCGGCGTGAGCTCCTGCCCGTCGTGGAAGGTCACGCCCTCGCGCAGCGTGAACGTGTAGGTGAGCCCGTCGCCCGAGACCTCGTAGTCGCTCGCGAGCGAGGGCACGATCTCCTGCTCGGGCGTGCGGGCGACGAGCCCCTGGTAGACGTTGTCGATCAGGATCTGGTCGAGCGCGGCGCCGGCCGTCTCGCGGATGTCGAGGTTGGACGGCTCGAGCACCAGACGGATCGTGACCGAGGCGTCGGTGTCGGGCGCACCGGCGGAGCCCGTCGACTCCGGCTCGGAGCCGCCCGAGCAGGCGGTCAGCAGCAGCGCTCCGGTGACGACCAGGGCGGCGGCCGCGAGGGCGGTGCGTCGAAGCATGTCGAGACGTCCTTTCACGAGGGGCGGACGGGCAGGTCACCCGCCTGCGGACTCGATGCGCGTTACAGCATATGATCCGCGGCGAGCGGCCGTGGCATCCGATGACATGAACGTCCACATGGCCTCATCCGTTCCCGATCGCCTCGGCGATCAGTCGGGCGAGCTCGCCGGGGAGCTCCTCCTGCA
>NZ_JBDIAB010000195.1:0-5271 GCF_039812165.1 Microbacterium sp. | reverse complement strand
GCCGGGGCGACGGCGACCTCCGCCCTCGTCGCGCTCGCCGAGCGCGGCACGCGCGACGTCGAGGTCGCCGCGCGGCGACCGGAGGCCGTCGAGGCGCTCCGCCCGGTCGCCGACCGCTACGGCCTGTCGCTGGCCGCCGCGCCGCTCGCACAGCCTCCGGCGACCGACGTGCCGCTGACGATCTCGACCATCCCGGGCGGCACCGAGCTGCCGGCCGACGTGACGCTCGCGCTCGCGGAGCACGGCGGCACGCTGTTCGACGTCGTCTACGGGCACTGGCCGACGACGCTCGCGACCGCGTGGGAGCGCGCCGGCGGGCGTGCCCTGAGCGGCGCCGGGATGCTGCTGCACCAGGCCGTGCTGCAGATCCGCCTCTTCGCGACCGGCGACGTCGACGAGCCGCTGCCGGACGAGGACGGCGTCGTCGCGGTGATGCGCCGCGCGCTCGTGGGAGACTAGACGGATGCTCCGCGTGCTGACGGCCGGCGAATCGCACGGCCCCGAACTCGTCGCCCTCATGGAAGGCCTCCCTGCCGGCGTCCCGGTCTCGCGTGCCGCGATCCAGGCCGACCTCGCCCGCCGCAAGCTCGGCTACGGCCGCGGCTCGCGCATGAAGTTCGAGGAGGACGAGCTCACGATCTCCTCCGGTGTGCGCCACGGGCTCACGCTCGGGAGCCCCATCGCGCTGCGCATCGGCAACACGGAGTGGCCGAAGTGGGTCGAGGTCATGAGCGCCGAGCCGGTCGAGCTGACCGACCGCTCGCGTGGCCGCGGCGCGGCGCTCACGCGCCCGCGCCCCGGCCACGCCGACCTCGTGGGCATGCAGAAGTACGGCTTCGACGAGGCGCGCCCCATCCTCGAGCGCGCCAGCGCCCGCGAGACCGCCGCGCGCGTCGCGCTCGGCGCCCTCGCCCGCGCCTTCCTCGGCGAGCTCGGCATCCGCCTCGTCAGCCACACCCTGTCGATCGGCCCCGTCCGGGTGCCGGACGGCGCCGCTCTCCCCGCGCCCGACGACGTCGACGCGCTCGACGCGGATCCGCTGCGCTGCTTCGACCCCGAGACCTCCGCCGCGATGGTCGCCGAGGTCGACGCCGCCCGCAAGGACGGCGACACGCTCGGCGGCATCGTGGAGGTGCTCGCCTACGGCCTGCCGCCGGGCCTCGGCTCGCACGTGCACTGGGACCGGCGCCTCGACGCCAAGCTCGCGCAGGCGCTCATGAGCATCCAGGCGATCAAGGGCGTCGAGGTGGGCGACGGCTTCGAGACCACGCGCCGCCGCGGCTCGGCGGCGCACGACGAGCTGTTCGTCACCGCCGACGGCATCGCCCGCTCGAGCGACAAGGCCGGCGGCACCGAGGGCGGCATGTCCACCGGCACCGTGCTGCGCGTGCGCGCGGGCATGAAGCCGATCGCGACCGTGCCGCACTCGCTCCGCACGATCGACACCGCGACCGGCGAGGCCGCCTCCGCGCACCACCAGCGTTCCGACGTGTGCGCGGTGCCCGCCGCGGGCGTCGTGGCCGAGGCCATGGTCGCGATCGTCCTCGCCGAGGTGGTGCTGGAGAAGTTCGGCGGCGACAGCGTCGCCGAGACCCGCCGCAACCTCGACGGCTACCTCGCCGCCATCCCCGAGACGCTGCAGACGGCATCCGACAGCGACGACTCGCTCGGATGAGCGCGCCGGCGATCGTGCTCATCGGTCCGATGGGCGCGGGCAAGTCCAGCGTGGGACGGCGGGTGGCCAAGGCGCTCGGCATGCCGTTCTACGACAGCGACGCCGCCGTCGTCGCCGCGCACGGCCCGATCGAGACGATCTTCGCCGAGCGGGGAGAGGCGGCGTTCCGCGCGCTCGAGCGCGACGCGGTGCGCGCGGGCCTGCAACGCGGCGGCGTGGTCGCCCTGGGCGGCGGCGCGGTGCTCGACCCCGACACGCAGGCCGATCTCGCGGGCCATCGCGTGGTGCTGCTGACGGTGTCGCCGAGGGTCGTCGCAGGCCGTGTGGGCGGCACGCGGCGTCCGCTGCTGCAGGGCGCGGGCGAGGGCGGCGAGACCGACGCCGTGGCGCGCTGGCAGCAGGTGTTCGAGTCGCGGCGCGCGCTGTACGAGCGTCTCGCCGACGCGGTGTTCGACACGTCCTCGGGACCGCTCCAGGACGTCGTCGACCGAGTGGCCGAATGGGCCGGAGGAGGCAGCCATGAGTGAGTCGACCGTCGTCACGGTGATCGGCGACCCGGGCTATGACATCACGATCGGGCGCGGCATCCTGCCCCTGCTCGCCGGCGCCCTGCCGCCGGAGGCGCGCAAGGTGCTCGTCGTGCACCCGCCGACCCTCGCCGCGCAGGCCGAGGAGCTGCGCGCGAGCCTGGGCGACGAGCGCCAGGTGCTGCTGGCCGAGGTGCCCGACGCCGAGCAGGGCAAGCGCGTGGAAGTCGCCGCGTTCTGCTGGCAGGTGATGGGCCAGGCCGACTTCACGCGCACCGACGCGGTCGTCGGCTTCGGCGGCGGCGCCGTGACCGACCTCGCCGGCTTCGTCGCCGCGACGTGGCTGCGGGGCGTCGCGGTCGTGCAGGTGCCCACGACCGTGCTCGGCATGGTCGACGCCGCCGTCGGCGGCAAGACCGGCATCAACACGGCCGAGGGCAAGAACCTCGTGGGCGCGTTCTGGCCGCCGCGGGCGGTCTTGTGCGACCTCGACCTCCTCGACACGCTGTCGCCGAACGAGCGCGTCGCCGGCTTCGCCGAGGTCGTGAAGGCCGGGTTCATCCGGCATCCCGAGATCCTCGATCTCATCGAGGTCGACCCGGTCGCCGTCGTCGACCCGCACAGCGCGGCCTTCCGGCGCTGCATCGAGCTGGCGATCGAGATGAAGGCCCAGGTCGTGGGGGAGGATCTGCGCGAGAACGGCCTGCGCGAGGTGCTCAACTACGGGCACACGCTCGGCCACGCGATCGAGCACGCGGAGCGGTACCGCTGGCGGCACGGCGCCGCCATCTCGGTCGGCATGATGTTCGCGGCCGAGCTGTCGCGGCTCGCGGGTCGGCTGTCGGATGCCGCGGTGCACCGCCAGCGGCGCATCCTCGAGCTCTTGGGGCTGCCGACGACGTACCGGGCCGGCGCCTGGCCGCAGCTGCTCGCGACGATGCAGCGCGACAAGAAGAGCCGCGGCGGCATGCTGCGCTTCATCGTGTTGGACGAGGTCGGCCGCCCGACCGTGCTACAGGCGCCCGACGAGTCGCTGCTGTACGCCGCGTACCAGGAGATCGCGGCCTGAATCGTGCGGCCCGAGCCCGAATCGGGGCGGCGCCGGCCGGATTCCGGCGCGTGCGAGCCGGATCCCGAACCGGGTTTGCATTATGATGCCCGCGCCCACCACGATGGTGCGATGAGCAAAGCCGCCGATGGTACCCGCGCCGCCCAGACGATCGCCTACCCCGCCGCCCAGTCGATCGCCTATCCGAGTGCTCATGCGCGACCACGCAAGGAGGCGACCGAGGCCGGCGCGCACGTCGTCGTGCTGTTCGGCGCCACCGGCGACCTGGCGCGCCGCAAGCTGCTGTGCGGTCTGGGCTTCCTCGCGGCGTCGGGCCTGACCGCGGGGCTGCGCGTGGTGGGCACGTCGCTCGACGAGCTGACCGACGACGAGTTCCGCGAGTTCGCGCGCACGTCGATCGAGGCGGTCGGCGCGCGCAAGCTCACCGACGAGCAGTGGGCGGTCTTCGCGCCGATGCTCTCCTACATCCCCCAGTCGGCGGGGCCCGAGGCGCTCGCGAAGAAGGTCGCGGCGGCCGAGGAGGAGCTCGGCAAGGGCGTGCGGCTGCTGCACTATCTGAGCGTCCCGCCGCAGGCGGCGTCGAAGGTGATCGAGACGCTGCGCGCGTCGGAGCTCGTGGCGCGCTCCCGCGTCATCATGGAGAAGCCGTTCGGCGAGGACCTCGAGAGCGCCGTCGCGCTCAACGCGGAGATCCACCGGACCTTCCAGGAGAAGCAGATCTTCCGGATCGACCACTTCCTCGGCAAGGAGGCGGCGCAGAACATCCTGGCGTTCCGCTTCGCGAACGGCCTGTTCGAGCCGATCTGGAACCGCAACTTCATCGACCACATCCAGATCGACGTGCCCGAGTCGCTGGGCCTCGACGCCCGCGCCGCGTTCTACGAGCCCACCGGCGCCTACAAGGACATGGTCGTCACGCACCTGTTCCAGGTGATGGCCTTCGTCGCGATGGAGCCGCCGACGGCGCTGGAGCCGCGGTCGATCTCCGAGGAGAAGAACAAGGTCTTCCGCTCGCTCGAGCCGATCCTCCCCGAGGACGCGGTGCGCGGCCAGTACACCGGCTACCGCGACGAGCCCGGTGTGCATCCCGACTCCGACACCGAGACCTTCATCGCCCTGCGCGCCCGCATCGACAACTGGCGCTGGGCGGGCGTGCCGTTCTACCTGCGCACCGGCAAGCGGCTCGCCGAGGGCATGCGCATCATCTCGATCGCCTTCAAAGAGGCCCCGAAGTCGATGTTCCCGTCCGGCTCCGGCATCGGCTCGCAGGGACCGGACCACCTGACCTTCGATCTGGCCGACGAGTCGAAGGTGTCGCTGTCGTTCTACGGCAAGCGGCCGGGGCCCGGCATGCGCCTCGACAAGCTCTCGATGCAGTTCTCCACGAAGGAGACCAGCCGCGCGGGCGACGTCCTCGAGGCCTACGAGCGCCTCATCCTCGACGCCATGCGCGGCGACCACACGCTGTTCACCACGGCGGAGGGCATCGAGTCGCTGTGGGAGCGGTCGGCGCCGCTCCTGGAGAACCCGCCCGCGGTCAAGCAGTACGCGCCCGGCTCGTGGGGGCCCAACTCCATCCACCAGCTCATCACGCCGCACGCGTGGCGCCTGCCGTTCGAGCGCATCTGGCGCGGACCGCACTGAGCCGGCGCCGCCTCTCGCCGCGGCGTCTCGTCGGAGATCGGCGTATCTTCGGACGTCGGATGCCGGTGCGCTCCGATCTTGTGCAGATCTCCGACGTCGCGCAGCTCTCCGGCACCTCGGCGTGCCGTCCCGTCGCTACGATGAGCGGGTGGCAACGGCACTGGCGATAGACCTCGGCGGCACGAAGGTGGAGGCGGCGCTGGTCGCCGACGACGGCGGCATCCTGCCCGGCACACGCGCCCGCGCGAAGATGGGCGCGGCGGCGGCGGCCGATCCCGCCGTCGCGCAGCGCGCGATCGAACGCGTCGTGCGCGAGTGCCTCGCGCACGCGCGGGGCGCCGAGGTCGTCGCCGCCG
>NZ_JBDIAB010000194.1:0-5272 GCF_039812165.1 Microbacterium sp. | reverse complement strand
GAGCCCGAGCCGCTCGAGCCGCAGCTGCAGCTCACCGCGGCGATGCTCATCAACGTCATCGCGCGGGGCGGGGATGCCTTCGCGCACGTGCGCTCGCTCGTGTTCGACAACCACGAGCCGCCGGCGCGGCGATACGCGCTCGCCCGACGGGCGCTGGAGATCTACCGCACGCTCAAGGCCGCGGGTGTGGTCGAGGTCGTGGCCGAGCCTGCGGCGGGGCCGGCATCCCCTGCTCTCGCTCACGAACTTCGCAGAACCGAACGAACTCCGCAGGATTCCGCCGAGATCCTGCGAAGTTCGCGCGACTCTGCGACGTTCGTCGAGACAGAGGGGGTGGATGCGGCGGGCGCCGCGACGACGGTGCGGCTCACGGTCGACCTGCAGCCGAACTTCGCGCTCAACCAGCCGCTCTCGCCGTTCGCGCTCGCGGCGATCGGGCTGCTCGACCCCGACGACCGGCCCGGGGCGGCGGGCACGGGGCACTACGCGCTCGACGTCGTGAGCGTCATCGAGGCGACGCTCGACGATCCGCGGCCGGTCCTGTCGCAGCAGCAGTTCCTCGCCCGCGGCGAGGCGGTCGCCGCCATGAAGCGCGAGGGGCTCGACTACGACGAGCGGATGGACGCGCTCGAGGGCGTGACGTACCCGCAGCCCCTCGCGGAGCTCCTCGCGCAGTCGTTCGAGGTGTTCGCGTCGAGCCAGCCGTGGGTGCGCGACTTCGCGCTGTCGCCGAAGTCGGTCGTGCGCGACATGTTCGAGCGCGCGCTCTCGTTCGCCGAGCTGATCTCGTTCTACCAGCTCGCACGCAGCGAGGGGCTGGTGCTCCGCTACCTGAGCGACGCGTACCGCGCGATCCGGCAGACCGTGCCGGCCGAGGCGCAGACCACGGAGCTGCTCGACGTCGTGGAGTGGCTCGGCGAGCTCGTCCGGCAGGTCGACTCGAGCCTCGTGGACGAGTGGGAGAGCCTGATCAACCCGGTCGCGACGGCCGATGAACCCGTGGTGCCGCCGGCTCCGCCGTCAGTGCTCACGAATCGGCGCGCGTTCCTCGTGCTCGTGCGCAACGAGCTGTTCCGGCGCGTGCAGCTCGCCGCCCTCCAGCGCGACGACGAGCTCGTGGCCCTCGACCCCGACGTCGACTGGCCGGTGGCGCTCGACGCGTACTTCGAGGAGCACGACGAGATCCTCACCGGCGGCCCGGCGCGCTCGCCGCGGCTCGTCGACATCGACGAGTCGCCGGCGGATGCCGCGGGTGCGGGCGTGTGGCGCGTCGAGCAGACGATCGACGACCCGGCCGGCGACCACGACTGGCGCATTCGCGGTGAGGTCGACCTCGCGGCATCCGTCGAGGCCGGCTCCGCCGTCGTGCGCATCACCGAGGTGCTGCGTCTCTAGGGCCGGGATGCCGCCGCGCGCGCGGTCAGGACCGTCACGAGGGCGCCGACCAGCAGCACGGCGGCACTGGCGAGGAACGTGCCGCGGTGGCCGGCCAGGTCGAACAGCACGCCGCCGAGCGTCGATCCCAGTGCGATCGAGAGCTGGATGATCGCGACCATCAGCCCGCCGCCGGCTTCGGCGTCGTCGGGCATCGCTCGCGCGACCCAGCTCCACCAGCCGACCGGCGCTGACGTCGAGAGCAGTCCCCACAGGCCGAGCAGCACGAAGACGGGCACGATCCATGGTCCGAACGGGATCAGCGCGACCGCGATGGCCGCCATGAGGATCGGGATGACGACGAGCGTGCGGTACAGGCCGCGCGCGATGAACCCGCCGATGAGGGCCGTGCCGACGAGGCCCGCCGCGCCGATGACGAGCAGCACGAGCGAGAGCGTCGCCTCGTCGACCTTCGGCACCGTCTCCAGGAACGGCCGCACGTAGGTGAACGACACGAACTGCCCCATGAAGAACAGGCCGCACGCGGCCATGCCGAGCGCGATCGGTCGCCGCTTCAGTGCCGTGAAGACGTGGAACACGGTGCGTGAACCCGCGGCGCGCTCGGGAGCCGGCATGGACGGCAGGGTGATCCACTGCCAGACCAGTGCGATCGCCGCGATCGGCACCAGGGCGTAGAACGCGCCGCGCCAGCCGACGATCGAGCCCAGGTAGCTGCCGAGCGGGGCGGCGAGCACGGATGCCAGGGCGTTGCCGCCGTTGAAGATCGCCAGGGCGCGCGGCACGTCGCGCGCCGGGACCAGTCGGATCGCGGTCGCCGCGGACAGCGACCAGAACCCGCCCACGACGATGCCGATGAGCGCCCGCCCGATCATGTAGACGAGGTAGTTCGGAGCCATCCCGACCAGCGCTCCGGAGAGGGCCATGATGCCGGTCATTCCGAGCAGCACGGTCTTGCGGTCCATGCTGCCGGCGAGCGACGAGATCGACAGGCTCGTGAGCACCGCGAACGCGCCGGAGATCGCGATGCCCTGCCCCGCCATCCCCTCGGTGACGCCGAGGTCGGCGGCGATCGGGGTCAGGAGGCTCACGGGCATGAACTCCGAGGCGATGAGCGCGAAGACGCACACCGACATGGCGAACACCGCGCCCCAGTGCGCGCGCTCGCGCTGTTCGGTCTCGGGAGTGTCGGCCTTGTGCTGTGTCATGCGGTGTGCTTCCGTTCGGGATCGTCATCGAGGTCATCACGATTCGTCTCGACGAGGGAGACTCGCTCGTGAGGGGTACCGCCGATGCCCCTTCGGTGGCCCGGACGGTGGGCAGCGCGAACGCCGCCGGTGAGGGGGCGTGCGGGTCTACGTGGCGCGGGTCGGGTCGGGAACGGGCCGGCTCGCGTACCCCTGGGTGGCGGCCCAGCTCGCCAGCAGCGCGAACCTCTCCGCCGTCGGGCTGTCCGATGCCGCGGTGTAACTCGTGATCGACAGGCCCGGCTCACCGGGCACGTCGAGCACGTCGTAGGTGATCGCGAGCGGCCCGACCTCGGGGTGGTGGAAGATCTTGTCGCCGGTGCGGTGCTCGTGCACGTGCTGGTCGGCCCAGTGCCGCCGGAAGACCGGGCTGAGCGTGGACAGCTCGCCGACGAGGGCGGTCAGCGCGGGATTGAGCGGATCGCGGCCGACCTCGAAGCGGAGCATCGCGGCGTTGAGGCTGCACGCCTCGGGCCAGTCGTCGTAGAACTCCTGGGATCGAGGGTCGAGGAAGGCGAACCGAGAGAGGTTCGGCCGGTCGGATTCGAGGAGCTGCGCGTACATCGCCCGGCCGAGGAGGTTCGCCCCGACGATGTCCTGCGCGGCGTCGTAGGCGATCGCCGGCGTGGCCATGCTGTCCAGCATCCGTCGCAGCGACTCGCGCAACGTGCCCGTCGTCCGTCGAACGGGCCGGACGGCGGGCCGCGCGAGATCGAACAGGTGGGCGCGCTCGACGTCGTCGAGCTGGAGCGCTCGCGCGACGGCGTTGAGGATGCTCTCGGAGGCGCCGGTGATCTTGCCGCGTTCGAGCTTCGTGTAGTAGTCGGTGCTGACGCCGGCGAGCACCGCGACCTCTTCGCGCCGCAGCCCCGGCACGCGACGGTTGCCGCCCGCGGGCAGGTCGACCTGTGCGGGCGTGACGTTCGCACGTCGTGAGATCAGGAACTCGCGGATCTCGCTCATCTCATCCTCCTCGCGCACCGTCGCCGTGCAGCGACACCTCCATGTAAGTACGGAACGCCGTTGCGAGGGAGGGTCGGTTCGGACCCCTCACAGAGGTGTCCGCTCACGACGGGGGATGCCGGGTGCGCCGCCGATCGGGTCGGCGCTATGAGTCCGCGTCGCCGAGGTGCGCGAGAGCGTCGTCCGCCTCGCGCAGCAGCTCGTGGAGCGCAGCCAGCCGATCGTCGTCGAGCCCCCGGAAGGCGTCGGCGAGCGCCGCGTCGAAGGCGGTGGTCGTGGCATCCGATGCGCGTCTGCCGGCCGGGCTGAGACGCAGGTGGTGGCTGCGCCGGTCGGTCTCGTGCGGCGCTCGCTCGATCAGCCCGTCGGCGACGAGGCGCTCCACGATCCGGCTCGCCGCTCCGACGGTGATGAGCAGGGCTGCGGCGACGTCCTGGACTCGCGCGGCGCCGTCGGCGCCGCCGACGGTGCGCAGCACCTCGAAACGTCCCAGCGAGACGGCGCCCTCCGTCGCCCGGAGGCGGCGTTCGACCATCGACCACAGTCGAGTCTCGTGGAGCACCAGAGTGTCGAAGTATCGCCCCGCAGCCGCGTTCACGAGGCTATGCTTCCATGGAAGTCGTTTACATGGAAACTATTAGAGGTGGATGCGATGCCGAATGCCCCCGCTCCCGGCCCCGGTGGCACGATGACGTTCCCGCTCGACGATCTTCCGGACGGCGCGGTCCTCCGCTCGGTGACCGCCGCGCCGGCAGAGGTCGCGGGACGGATGGGGCTGCGGGTCCAGCTCACCGAGGCGGTCACGCGCGACGGGGTGCCCGGCGTGGACTACATCGACATGCCCACCTTCGTGCTGTTGCCGGTGCGGTTCGAGACCGGAGCGATCGAGGTCGACGTGTTCAGCAGACTCCGGCCCGACGCGCCCGACTACGCGCTCGGCTTCGCGGGGATCGTCTTCCACGTGACCGACGACGGCGACCGGTTCGAGTCCGTCTATCTCCGTCCCCTCAACGGACTCAAGGAGAGCCCGGCCCCGCCGCGGGACGCGCGAGCGCTCCAGTACTACGCGTTCCCGGACTGGAAGTTCGACCGCCTCCGCGACGAGTATCCCAACGGTCGCTACGAGGCGGGCGCCGACATCGGGCCGGGCGAGTGGAACCGTCTGCGGGTCGAGGTCGACGGCATCCGTGTGTCTGCATTCGTCAACGGCATCCCGGTGCTCGAGGTCGAGGCGAAGCCGGTGTGCGCGAGCGGCGCAATCGGGCTCTGGGTCGACATCGGCACCGACGCCTGCTTCTCCCGCCTGGTCGTCGAACACGGCTAGGCACGACTTTCGTCGGCGAGAAATCACGGTGCGGCAGGCTCCTGCCTCACGGAGTCCGGCGTCGCGGTCTCGCCGTGTTCGCTGGCGGCCCAAGAGGCGAGCAGGCGCATGCGCTCCGCGGAGGGGGAGCCGGGCTCTGCAGAGTAGATCGTCAGGGTGAGCCCCGGCGCGGCCTCCAGGCCCATGCCCTCGTAGGCGAGTGTCAGCTCGCCGACGACCGAGTGGTGGAACGTCTTGAAGCCGGTGCCGTGGTGGCGGACGTCATGTGCGCCCCAGAGGCGCCGGAACTCGGTGCTGCGGGTGCTGAGCTCGCCGATCAGATCGTGGAGCTCCTTGTTGTGGGGGT
>NZ_JBDIAB010000193.1:0-5273 GCF_039812165.1 Microbacterium sp. | reverse complement strand
CAGGTCGTGCCGGTTCTCGGTGTCGGGCTCGGGCCAGGTCGAGAGCTTGACGATCACGGAGTCCGTGCGGGGATCGAGCCACAGGTTCTGGCCGTGGATGCCGATGCCGCTGACGTTGCCGCGATCGTTGCCCATGCACCACCACTGCCGCGTGTAGTTGCCGTGGGCGAAGCCGCCGGGGAACGCCGATCCGGCCATGGCCGCGGGGTCGCCGCCGCGCAGGATCGCGTCCGCCCACGCCCGCGACACGATCCTGCCGCCGGGTGCGTCGCCGCCGTCGAGCACAGCCCTGCCGACGCGGGCGAGATCGCGCGCCGTGCAGGAGATGCCGCCGTTGGCGAACCCGAAGCCGGCGCGGTCGACCGTGATCGTGGCATCCCGATCGGCGTCGAGCCTCGACCAGAGCCGTGCCGACAGCGCTTCGCCGTACCGCAGTCCGGTGACCCGCTCGACGATCCACGCGAGCACGTCGGTGTCGGCCGAGCAGTACTGGAACGTCCCCACCGATCCGTCGCCGCGCAGCGTGGTCAGGAACGCGTAGGTGTCCGCCGGGTCTCCCTCGCGCCGGCTGCGCCAGCCCGCGGACCGGTCGTGCGTCTGCACCTCGGCGAACGGATCGACGTAGTCCTCGCTGTAGTCGATGCGGATGGTCATGTCCAGGGCGTGCTGCACGGTCGGTCCGTCGTACGCCGATCCGGCGAGCTCGGGCACGTAGTCGGTGATGGCGCGCGCGGGATCGATCGCGCCCTCGTCGACGAGTCCGCCCACGACGAGTCCGCACAGCGACTTCGAGACGCTCATGACCAGGTGGCGGTCGTCGCGGGAGAAGCCGGCCCGATGGTACTCGGCGACCACGTCGGAGCCGCGCAGCACCAGGAACGCGTTGGTGTGGGTCTGCTCGAGCCGCCGTTCCAGGTCGGGGACGAGAGCGGACAGGCCGCCGAGGCGCACCGTCGCGGCGTGGGGCGCCGCCGGGCTGGTCCGCGAGATCGTCGCCGTCGGGACGAGCTCGCCGAGGTGGGCGAACGCCCAGCGGTTGTGCGGCGCCTCCTGCCACGTGTCGAGCGTGGGCTCGCCGGCGGCCGCACCCGGGTAGCGGGCAGGGTGGATGCCGGTGTCCACGGCGCCGCGCGGCGCGCTCACATTCGTCCTCGTGTCTCGATCGAGCCCAGCCGCGTGCGCGCGAGTCCCGCGTAGGTCGCGGCCGACACCGCCATCCCGAGCGGCACGGACAGGTCGATGTATCCCATCGCCGCCGAGATCGGGCCGGTCCACACGTCGGTCGACAGACACAGGGCGGTCGTGACGCCGCCGAGCACGACCGCGCTCATGCCCGGCACGCTCCAGCCGCCGGCGTACCAGAACGGGCTCGTCCGAGTCTGGTCGAACAGCTCGGCACCGTCGTACCTGTTGCGGCGCATCACGATGTCGGTCGTGAAGATCGCCATGGCGGGGCCCGAGATGATCACGAGGAACTGCAGCATGAGGTTCACGGCATCCAGCAGGCTCGTCGACATCACGAGGTAGATCGTGAGCGCGGTGCCCATGACGCCGACGACGACGGCGGACGGGATCCGTCGGATCGGGATGCCGACCGCCTGGAGCGCCATGCTCGACGTGTAGGTGGTCATGCCGTTGAGCGAGACGGTGTTGACGACGACGCCGACGACCAGCAGCACGCCGAGCCAGCCGGGAAGCATGTCGAGGAGCGCGGCTTCGATGCCCGCGTCCATCGCCACCGCGTCGACGCCCGTGGCCAGGAGGGCGCCCACCGCGGTGAAGACGATGCAGGGGATCGCGCCGCCCAGCGCGGTGGCGGCGATGATGTGCGACGGCTTGGTCGAACGGGGGAGGTAGCGGGCGATGTCGGGGCTGTTGGCGTAGGAGAGGGGCGTGGAGGCGAGGATCGTGAACCCGATCGTGACCGCCGACCACAGTCCGACCCCGCCGAGCGGCTCGGGCGCGCGGTAGGCCCAGTCGACGTGCGGCAGGATGAACGCCGTCACGAGCAGGAAGACGACGATCAGGGCGATCGAGACCACCGGGTAGATCCGCAGGATGAGTCCGTGCCCGTAGACGGCGACCAGCACGGTGATCGCCGAGACCACGAGGGTGACGGCGATCGGGACGACGACGGGGTCGGTGAGACCCATCCCGGCCAGGAGATCCGCCCCCATGAACGAGGAGGCGAGCCAGTTGAGCGCGAGGAACACCGCGGAGATGAGCCAGCCGGTGAAGGCGACGATGACCTTGTTGCCGATGACGCCGTAGAGCGCGCGCGTGACGACCGAGCCCGATGTGCCCGCGGCGGGTCCGCTGATGGCCACCGTGCCCGTGAAGATCCACGGGACCGCCCCGGCGACGATCACGAGAAGGGCCTGCCAGAGCTCGAGGGCCAGCAGGATCATCGTCGCGCCGATCGTGAAGTTCAGGATGCTCACGTTGGGCGCCGCCCACACCCAGAACAGATCCCGGGCGCGACCGTGGCGTTCGGCATCGCCGATGAGCTCGATCCCCCGCGTCTCGGGCCGGCTGGCGGTGTCGACGAACTCGTCGCTCTCGGTGCGGGACGTGTGCGGCACGAGTATCCTCTCGGGCAGCCCACGACGACTCCGTCCGAGCGGACCTCGTTATTGGTCACGAGGTCAATGGGCTATTGGTCGCTTATCCAATAGCATGAGAGGAATCATGTCAAGCTCTGATCGACCACGGTTTCGCAAGAGTCCGGACGAGCGGCGCGAGGAGATCCTGGCGTCCGCGGCGGCGATCGCGCTCGCGGACGGGCTGGAGCGGATCACCCTGCGCGCCGTGGCCGCCCGCCTCGGCGTGCGACCCGGGCTGATCACGCACTACTACCCGGTGGCGGAGGACCTCGTCATCGCCGCGTTCGTCCGTGCCGCCGCCCAGGAGCGCGAGCAGCTGATCGCCGCCGAGGGCGACCCGATGCAGCGGATGGCGCGGTTCGCCGCTCGCATCGAGAGCCCGGTGTCGTCGTCCCTCTCGCGTCTCTGGCTCAACGCGCGCCATCTCTCCCGCTTCACCCCCGCGCTCGCCGCGGCCATCGAGGTGCAGGAGGTGCTGGACCGGGAGCGACTGCTGATGCTCATCGAGGACGGCGTCACCGCCGGAGTGTTCTTCCCCGAGCGGCCGTTCGCCGCATGCGTCCGGATCTTCATGGCGATCGACGGCTTCGGCGCGTACATCAACGACCTGCGCGTGTTCACCGAGCCGTCCTACGCGCACTTCGTCACGGACGTCGCCGAATGGGCGCTGCGACTGGAGCCCGGGACGTTGCGCGCCGCAGTGGCCGCGCTGCCGGACGGGCCGTCGGATGCCTATCGCTCGTAGACCGTGCGGCCGCCCACCACGGTGCGCACGACGCGCGCGCTGAGCAGCTCGTCGGCGTCGAGGGCGAAGACGTCGCGATCGAGCACCACGAAGTCCGCATACAGGCCCGCCGCGAGCCGTCCGTAGTCGTGCTCCGCGCGACACGCCCACGCGGCGTCTCTCGTGGCGTGCTCGATGGCCGCGACGAGCGGCACCGCGTATCCCGGCACGTTGGGCTCGAGCGCGGGATCGAGGGCCGAGCGCCGCGTCGTCGCGACGAACATGTTCGCCAGCGGCGCCTGCGGCGACGTGGGCGAGTCGGTGCCGAAGACGAGAGTGGCACCGGCATCCGTCATCTCGGGCCAGGGGAAGCCGCGCGCCACGCGCGCATCGCCCAGCCTCGCGCGCCAGTTGGCCTGGATCGCCGGATCGGCGTGGACGGGCTGCATGCTGGCCGTGATGCCGAGGGCGGCGAGCCTGGCGATCTCGCCTGTGCCGACGACCTCCAGGTGCTCGATGCGGTGACGCCGCGAACGCGGCCCGTTCGCGGCGACGGCGGCCTCGATCGCCGCGATCGCGATGCGGACCGCCTCGTCGCCGATCGCGTGCATCGCGATCTGCAGGTCGGCCGCATCGGCGGCGACGACGACCGGGATGAGCTCGTCGAGGCTCCAGATCGGGGCGACGAGCGAGCCGTCCGCGTAGGGGGCGCCGAGCGCCGCGGTGCAGCCGTCGACCGTGCCGTCGACCATGACCTTGATGCCGACGACGCGGAGCCATTCCGAGCTGCACGCTCGCGACAGCGCGATCGCGCGATCGACCTGCGCGAGGTCTGCGGCCGTGTCGCCCCGCGGCTGCACGCGCCAGTGCGCCGCGATGCGGGCGGTGAGCGCGCCGTCGCGGTCGGCGCGCGTCATCGCGGCCAGATCCCCCTCGTCGAGCGCCATCTCGGTGGTGGCCGTGACGCCGGTCTCTCGGTACGCGCGGAGGGCGGCCGCCAGGTAGCGGTCCTGGTCGGCCTCGGTCGTGACCTCGTCCAGCAAGGGCCACACCAGGCGGTGCATCGCCGTCTCGTCCACATACCCCGTCGCGTGGCCGACCTCGTCGCGGTGCACGGTGCCGCCGGACGGAGAGGGCGTGTCGTCGTCGATCCCCGTCTCGGTCAGAGCGGCCGTGTTGAGCCAGATCGAGTGGTAGTCGTACGACTGCGCGTACACGGGGCGGTCGGGCACGGCGGCATCGAGCATCTCGCGGTGCGGCGCCCCGCCGACCGCCGAGTGGATCCACCCGTGTGCGCGGATGCGCGGGGCCTCGGGGTGCGCCTCCGCCCACGCGCGGATGCGGCGCTGGATCTCGTGGAGGCTGTCGGCACCCCACAGGTCCACCTGCTGCGCGGCCTCGCCCGTGCCGACGACGTGCGCGTGCCCGTCGACGAAGCCCGGAAGGACGGTGGCGCCCGCAAGATCGATCTCGCGAGGCGATGCGCCGGCGATGCGCCGCGCGGTCGCCAGGTCGCCGACATACGAGATGCGATCGCCGCTCACCACGATCGCTTCGGCCCACCGACGCTCGTCGGCGGTGAACACTCGCGCGCCCACGTACAGGTCGTTCGTCACCATCGTCTCCCCACTCGACTCCGAGCAGATCGCCGCTCCGCCTCCGAGCGGGAGACGGCTCCGCGTCGACCCGACAGCACGCCGAAGCTATTGATCGTATGACCAATTGACCCTACACCACGGAGCGTGATGTCGTGGCGGGCGCCCGCCGGGACGGCGCCGCACGAACGCGCCTGGACGGCCTTCCCGCGCGGCGACGTCCCCGTCGGCCCGTCAGCGGTGCACGGCCGGGGGCGGCGGGGCGTCGAGCGCGCGGAGCATGCGCTCGAGCATCTCGCGGAGCTCGGAGCGCGACGGCTCGGCCAGATCGGTCGTGTACTCGACGCCGGG
>NZ_JBDIAB010000192.1:0-5288 GCF_039812165.1 Microbacterium sp. | reverse complement strand
CCGTAGACGGGTGCCGTGTCGAAGGTCGTGATGCCGGCGTCCAGAGCCACGTGCACGGCGCGGATCGACTCGTCGTCGTCCGCGTCGGGGTAGCGGAAGCCGCCCCCGATGCCCATGGCGCCGAAGGTGACGGCAGAGGCGAGCTTTCCGGTGCGACCGATCGTCCGGTACTTCATGCGATTCCTCTCAGCGGGTGGATACGGCGGACGGCTCGAGGCGAGCGTGTCGGCTCAGGCCGGGTTCAGGGTGTCCCAGCGCAGGACGCCGTCGACTCCCACGTTCTCGGGGTCGTGCTCCTTGATGATGACGACGACCTTCACGGGACCGTCCCACTCGCGGCTGCGGACGACCTCGTCGAGGCCCTTGATCGCCGCGCGCTTCTGGTCGATGGTCTTGCCGGGCGCGCTGTAGAGCACGAACGTGATCTCGTAGCCCTCCTTGACCGTCGTGTTCTCGGCCGGCAGCGGCACGAGGTACACGCTGCGGAGGTTCGGCGGCAGGCCCAGGCCGGTGCGCGCCGCCTCGCCGATGTCGTCGACGAAGGCGGGGATGTCGATCGTGTGCAGGGGCAGATCGGTCGTGCCGATGACGCTGACCATTTCGGTGTCTCCTCAGTTCGGGGAAGGGGTGCGGCCGTGACGGGTGGGCGGGCGCGACGCCCGCCCACCAGGGATCACGAGTCCGCGGGGGTCTTCTTGATGCCGGCGTAGTAGTCGGCGATCCAGTCCTTGTACGAGGCGGACTCCATGAAGGCGATGGCCTTGTCGAGCCATGACAGGTCGCCCGCGCCCGAGGGCACGACCCACACGACGCCACCGTACTCCTCGTAGACCTCCGGGGTCTCCTCGTAGAGGACGTTGATCGACGGGTCGTTCATGAGGTACACGGTGATCGACGGCGCGGTCATCGCGTCGAGGTCGGGGAAGGCGCCCGCACGGCTGCGGGGATCGACCTCCACCCACTGGATGTTCTTCGGGTTGCTCGTGATGTCGAGGGTGCTCGGGCTGTCCACGCCCTTCGCGAGCTCGATCAGTCCGTTGTCGGCCAGCAGCTGCAGCTCGCGCGCACGGTTCGCCTGGTCGTTGGCGATGCCGACGACGGCGCCCTCGGGCAGATCCTTCGCGGAGTCGTACTTGCTCGAGACGAACTGCACGGCCTGGGTCTGCAGCCAGGGGCCGTAGGACTCGAGATCCTGACCCGTGCTCTGGTTCTGCGCCTCCAGGTAGGTCTCGTTCTGGAAGTAGTTGGCGTCGAGGCTGCCGTCGAAGGTCGCACGGTTGAGCGCGATGTTGTCGTCGAAGATCTGGTACTCGAGGGTGACGCCCTCGTCGGCCAGGTTCTCGGCGAGGAAGCGGATCTCCGGCTCCTCCCGCGCGAGGATGCCGACCTTGACGGTCACCTCCTCGGCCGCGGAGGCCGAGTCCGACGCGGCGGGCGTGCTCTGGCCGGACGAGCAGGCCGCGAGCGAGGCGGCGAGGGCGGTGACCGCGACGGCGATGGTCGCGACGCGGAAGCGTGTCTTCATGGGTGTTCTCTCTCGGTGTGAGGGGTGGGGCGACGGAAGGGGCTACTTGACCTTGCGGTAGAAGGCGTTGCCGGCGAGCTGGACGAGCACGACGATCAGGACGAGCAGACCGGCGGTGCCGTACATGATCTGGTCGTTGAAGTTCTGGTAGCCGTACGTGAGCGCGACGGCACCGAGGCCGCCCGCGCCGATCGTGCCGGCCACGGCGGTGAAGCCGAGGAGGGTGATCACGCCGAGCGTCATCTGCGAGATGATCGCGGGCACCGACTCGGGGACGATGACGCGGAAGGTGATCTGCGCATCGCTGGCGCCGAGCGAGCGGGCCGCCTCGATCAGGCTGGGGTTGACCTCCTTGAAGGCGGTCTCCAGCAGTCGTGCGATGAAGGGACTGCCCGCGAAGGTGATCGCGAAGATCGCCGCCCAGACCCCGATCGAGGTGCCCACCACGAGCCGCGTGAGGGGGATGATCGAGATGGCCAGGATGATGAACGGAAGAGACCACAGCAGGCTGACGATCGTGCTCGTGACCTCGTAGACCAGACGATTGGGGCGGAGCCCCCGGGGGTCGGTGGTCACCAGGACGAGCGCGACCGCGAAGCCGACGATGCCGCACGTGATCGTGGAGCCGACCAGCATGATGGCGGTGTCGCGCAGGCCCGGGAGGATGATGCGGACGACGAGATCCCAGAAGTCGTACTGGTACATCAGAGCTCCCTCCATTGCGCGCCGCGTTCGTCGAGCGCGGCGGCGACGGCCGCGAGCCTCTCGCGCGGCACCCGCAGCACGAACGAGCCGGCGACGGTGTCGCGGTAGCGGTCGAGTCCGCCCCACGAGATGTCGAACGCCACGCCGGTACGGATGGCGAGGTCGGAGATGAGCCGCGACTCGCCCTCGCTGCGCAGCACGACGCGGACCAGGGCATCGCCGTCCTCGGTGTGCGGACGCCATCCGGCGTCGCGCGTGAAGTCGGCGAGCAGCTCCGGATGCTCGAGGAAGAACTCCTCGGACGTGCCGAGCGCGTCCAGCTCGCCGCGGTGGAGCAGCCCCATGCGCGTGCAGACGGCCTTCATGACCGACACCTCGTGCGTCACCACGACGATCGTGAGACCCAGCTCGCGGTTGATGCGGCGCAGGAGGCCCAGGACGTTCTCGGTGATGTTCGGGTCCAGCGCCGAGGTGGCCTCGTCGCTCAGGAGGATCGACGGCTCGCTCACGAGGGCGCGCGCGATCGCGACGCGCTGCTTCTGCCCGCCGCTGAGCTCGCGCGGCAGCGCCCGCAGCTTGTCCTCCAGCCCGACGAGCTCGAGCATCTCCTTGATGCGGCGATCGGCCTGAGCCTTCTTCACGCCCGAGCATCTCAGCGGGAAGTACACGTTGTCGTAGACCGACTTGCGCTCCAGCAGCGAGAACTGCTGGAACACCATCCCGATGCTGCGACGGAAGCGGAGCAGGTCGTCCTTGCCGAGGGTCGCCACGTCGATGCCGTCCACGACGATCTCGCCCGAGTCGACCTCTTCGAGTCGGTTGATGCACCTCAGGAGGGTGGACTTGCCGGCTCCGCTGACGCCGATCAAGCCGAAGATGTCGCCCTTGTCGATCGTGAGGTCGATGCCATCGAGCACGACGTGCCCGCCGAACGACTTGCGCACGTTGCGGATCTCGATCACGGTCGCGGATGCTCCTCATCACGGTGCGGGTCGTCGGCACGGCATGAGGCTGCCGCTGAACGCGTCGATGCTCGGGTGGGGCCGGATCCGCATGCGCGAAGGCAGGGGACCACAGGCTCTGTCATGTTACGGGGCAGTCGGGCCTTTCGGCGCACGCGAGGTCATGCGACGTCACAGAGTCGGCGTGAACGCTCAGCGCCCGAGGTCCACCGCGACGATGCGGTCGTCGATCGCGAGCGGCTTGCCGCGCCCGTCGGTGTTGCTCGTGAGGATCCACAGGCTCCCGTCGGGGGCGAGCGCGACGTCCCTGAGGCGCCCGTAGGTGGTCGCGAAATGGTCGGCGAAGGTCGTCGGGTCGGCCACCGGGACCGTGCGCAGCACCTCGCCGCGCAGGTTCGCGATGAGGATCGTGTCGTCCACGATCGTCATGCCGCTGGGGCTGGCCGCATCGGGCGTCCACTGCTGGACCGGATCGATGTAGTCGTCGTCGTGGGCGATGCCCTCGACCTCGGGCCAGCCGTAGTTGCCGCCGGCGACGATGACGTTGAGCTCGTCCCACGTGTCCTGGCCGAACTCGGTCGCGAACATCGTGCCGTCCTCCGCCCAGGCCATGCCCTGGACGTTGCGATGCCCGTAGCTGTACACGAGCGAGCCCTCGAACGGGTTGTCGTCGGGCACGTCGCCGTCCGGCGTCATCCGGAGGATCTTGCCGCCCCACGAGTCGAGGTCCTGCGCGTCCTCCCAGTCGCCGGCATCGCCCACCGCGACGTACAGCATGCCGTCGGGACCGAACGCGATGCGACCGCCGTTGTGATTGCGGCCCGAGGGCAGCTCGCCGCGCAGCCACTGCCGGCCTCGGATCGAGAACGAGCCGGGCTGGCCGACGAGGTCGTACCGCTGCACGCGGTTGCCGGTGTAACCGGTCGAGTACGCGTAGAGGTGGCGCTGGTCGTCGACGGCGAGGCCGAGGAGCCCGCCCTCGCCGGTGTCGTCGACCCCCTCGATCACGCCGGCCTCGCGGACGGCGCCGTCCATCGAGACCTCGAGGATGCGCGCGGAGCCGCGCTCGCTCACGAGCGCGACGCCGTCGACGAAGACGACCGACCACGGCACGCCCAGCCCCTGCGCCACGTCGCGCGCCTCGCCGAACGCGAGGCCCTCGGCCGTGGGGGTCGGAGAGGGCGTAGGGGCCGCGGTCGCGGTGGGCGACGCCGGCGTCTCGGGCGTGCCGGTGCAGCCGGTCGCCACGAGCCCGATCGTCATCACGACGCCGGCGACGACGCTCCTGCGCGTGCGCGCACTCCCCCTGCTGCTGTCCACCCTGGCGTGCTCCTCTCGGTCCGCCTTCCAGGCTACGTGCCCGGCGGCGGAGCGGGTCGCCACGACGCGGCCCGCGGCCTCGGCGTGGCGCGCCGACGCTGCACGGAGGCGTCGACGGACGACCCCGTGCGCGCGGTCCCGACGGTGATTGCGACGGGTCGTCCGGTTCGGCCGGCGGCCCGGTCGGGCGTTCAGACGCCGCTCTCCACGAGCTCTGCGCCCGCGTGGGCGAGCTCCGCGAGCGCGGCGTCGCTGGACTCCGGCGCCACGCCGGCGACGAGGTCGGTGAGGATCCGCACGTGCAGGCCGTGCGCCACGGCATCCAGCGCCGACGCGCGCACGCAATGATCGGTCGCGATGCCGGCGACGTCGACCTCGATCACGCCGCGCGCGGCGAGGAGCTCTGCGACCGACTCGCCGGCATCGGTCGATCCCTCGAAGAGCGAGTATGCGGGCCTGCCCTGCCCCTTGGTCACGTGATGGGTGATCGCCGCGGTGTCGAGGCCCGGGTCGTAGTCGGCGCCGGGCGTGGCCGCCACGCAGTGCACCGGCCACGTGTCGACGAAGTCGGGCGCGCCGGAGAAGTGGCCGCCGTTGTCGCCCTCGGCGTCGTGCCAGTCGCGCGACGCCACGACGAGCGCGTAGTCGGCGGCGCGAGCGGCGAGGAAGCGCGTGATGCCCTCGGCGACCGCGTCGCCGCCGGCCACCGCGAGCGCTCCGCCCTCGGTGAAGTCGTTCTGCACGTCCACGATGAACAGCGCCCTGGTCATGATTCG
>NZ_JBDIAB010000191.1:0-5309 GCF_039812165.1 Microbacterium sp. | reverse complement strand
TCAACTACGGTGCGCAGACGCAACCGCTCGGGTTCATGGTCTCGAAGGAGAACGTGGAACTGCGCGACGCGATCATGGCCGCCCTGCAGGAGATCATGGACGACGGCGAATACGAGAAGATCATGAAGAAGTGGTATTACCTGCCCGAGTGGTATTACACCTCGCCCGAGCTGAACACGGCCACAGAATAGGCGGTCGAAAAGAAAGCATCCTCTTCTCGCACAGCTTTTCCGCACATCGTCAATATCTTCTGAAAGGTCACACACGAGAATGGTCACCATCACCAACCGGCGCAGCCTCGAACCGCGGCAGTTCAACGCGGTCACGAAGGTCTGGTCGAACCTGATCGAGGACGAGGGATTCGGGGCGGATGCCGGGATCGGCGCCTACGGTCCGATCCCCGCGGGCAAGTCCCCGGCCGAGCTCGCGCACGCGGACACGAACGTCGAGCTGTACTACGTCATCTCCGGCAGCGGGTCGCTGTACGTCGGCGGCGAGGGCGTCCGGCCGATCGGCGAGGGCGACGCGTTCGCGCTTCCTCCGGTCGAGCACTTCATCTGGTCGGACTCGGCCGAGTCGGTGCTCGTCTACTACGTCGCGCTCGCCGGCTCGGGAGCGGCCTACCGCTGATCAGCGCCCGGTCGCCGGCGGAGCCGGCTACGCTCTCGTCGTCGCGGTCGCGACGGCGAGGGCACGTCCCGTGAGCGAGGCGGGATCGGCCATCAGGTCGGCGGGCGTCCCGGCGAAGACGAGGCGACCGCCCTCCGAGCCGGCGCCCGGCCCGATGTCGATGACGTGGTCGGCGCTCGCGACGACACGCAGGTTGTGCTCGACCACCACGAGCGTCGCGCCCTCGTCGACCAGCTCGGCGAACAGCAGGTCGAGGGTGTCGACGTCGCTCGGGTGGAGGCCGACGGTCGGCTCGTCGAGCACGATGTGCTCGTCGCCGAGGCGGCCGGACGCCGCGAGGTGACGGGCCAGCAGCAGTCGCTGGCGCTCGCCGCCGGAGAGCGTGTCGAGCGATCGCCCCACGTCGAGGTAGCCGAGCCCGACCCGGCCGAGCCAGTCCATGGCGGTGACGATCTCGGCGTGCTCGTTCAGGAGCTCCGCGACGCCTGCCGCGTTGAGCCGCAGCACGTCGGCGATCGTGCGGCCGTCGACGGTGACCGACAGCGCGGTGTCGTTGAACCGCAGGCCGCCGCACGCGTCGCAGGGTGTGGAGACGTCATCGAGGAACGCGAGCTCGGTCGTGATGTAGCCCTTGCCCTTGCAGGTCGGGCAGGCGCCCCGCGAGTTGAAGCTGAACCACGACGCGTCCAGTCCCGAGGCGTCGTGGAACACCTGCCGGACGGTGCCGGCGACGCCGAGGATGCTGAGCGACGTGGAGCGCACGCCGCCGCGCAGCGGATCCTGGCCCACGACCGTGAACCGCGGATGCTGCCGGGGCAGCTCCACGGTCGCGAACGAGCTCTTCCCCGAGCCGGCGACGCCGGTCACCGCGGTCAGGACGCCCAGCGGCACATCGACGTCGAAGCCGGTCAGGTTGTGCGCCCGCGCGTCGCGCACGCGCACCTGTCCGCTCGGCGTGCGGATCGCGTCGCGCACGTGCAGGGGCTCGGCCATCGCGCGTCCCGTGATCGTGTCGCTGTGGACGAGCTCGGCGGGGGTCCCCTCGAACTGCACGGTGCCGCCCGAGGCGCCGGCGCCCGGCCCGATGTCGACGACGTGGTCGGCGACCGCGATCACCTGCGGCTGGTGCTCGACCACGAGGATCGTGTTGCCGGCATCCCGCAGGCGCTGCAGGAGCGCCGTGAGCCGCTGGATGTCGGCGGGATGCAGACCCGCGCTGGGCTCGTCGAAGACATACGTCACGTCGGTCAGGGCGCTGCCGAGATGGCGGACGATCTTCACGCGCTGCGCCTCGCCGCCGGAGAGCGTGCCCGACTCGCGGTCGAGCGTGAGGTAGCCGAGGCCGACCGACAACAGCGCGTCGAGCACGCGACGGACACCGTTGAGCGCAGGGGCGACCCGGGGGTCGCCCGCGTCGTCGAGCAGCGCGCGCAGCTCCGACACCGACATCGCCATCCAGTCGACGATCGAGCGCCCGTCGACGAGGCTCGCCCGGGCCGCGGCGTTCAGCCGTGCGCCGTGGCACTCGGGGCACGTGTGCCGCGTCATGATGCGGTCGAGCTCCGCGCGCACCTCCTTCGAGATCTTCTCGGGGCGTCGGCGCACGTACACGTCGCGCAGTCGCGTCACGACGCCGTCGAACCGCCCGGATGCCGGGAACCTCGGATCGGGGTCGACCGGTTTGACCTCCTCGGCGTAGAGGAAGAGGTCGAGCTCCTCCGGCGTGTAGTCGCCGAGCGGCTTCTGTCGATCGAAGAACCCGCAGTAGGCGAACCGCTTCCACCGGTACGTGCCGGGGCGGAACATGCTGAAGCGCACCGGGCCCTCGTCGATGTTCTTCGTCGGGTCGATCAGCTCGTCGGCGTCGATGTCGACGACCGTGCCGAGCCCCTCGCAGCGCGGGCACGACCCGCGCGGGTCGTTGAACGAGTACGACGGCGAGTAGCCCGCCGAAGGCACCCCGATGCGCGAGAAGACGAGCCGCAGCAGGGGAGCGAGGTCGGTCGCCGTCGCGACGGTCGAGCGCGCGTTGCCGGTGAAGCGGCGCTGGTCGATGAGGGTCGTGAAGGTCAGCCCGGCCATCGCCTGCACGTCCGGGGCCGGCAGCTGCGGCAGCCGGGCGCGCAGGAACGAGGAGTACGAGTCGTTCACGAGACGCTGCGCCTCGGCGGCGATCGTGTCGAGCACGAGCGACGACTTGCCCGACCCGGAGACGCCGGTGAAGACCGTCATGGTCTTCTTCGGCACGTCGAGCGACACGTCGCGGAGGTTGTTGGTGCGGGCCCGGGTGACCCGGATGGACGATTCGCCGTCGGCGTCGGAGCGCATGGTCCCACGCTAGCGCCGGCCTCCGACACGCTCGCGTCCGGTCGCTCCAGCGTCGTCAGCAGGGCGCGGAGCGTCTCCTTCCCGGCCGGCGGGGTCGGGATGAGCAACGCGCAGCTGTGCGAGCACCGCGTCGATGCGCCCCTCGACCGCGGCCCCGGCGACCCGATCGAGCGGCTCGAGGGTCGGTTGGCCTCGTCAATGTCGGAGATATGTACGATGCTTCGGGTATGGGATTCCTCGAAGATATGAGCGACGCGGTGACGCGGCTCGGTGTGTTCGTGGAGCTCGACGTTCCTGCGGGTGAGTTGCCGGGGTCGGTGGTGCGGCTCAGTGATGTGTCCGTGCGTGACGCGCTCGGTGTGGTGGCGGGGCTTGTGAAGCGGGCGACGACGTTGCAGGCGGTGTTGGTCGGTGTCGCCGCGGCGCGGTCCGGGCGGGACCGGGGGCATGGCGGGCTGGTGCAGGGCACCGGGCATCGGAACGCGGTGGAGTTCGTGCGGGACGTGACCGGAGTGAGCCGGGGTGAGGCGATCCGGGCGGTGAAGGTCGGCGAGGCGCTGCTGGACGGGGTCGGGGACGCGGGTGGACGCGCGGTGGGGCCGGATGTCGGATCAACGCCGGATGCAGGGTCGGACGCCGTCGCGGTGGCGCCGTGGCATGAACCGTTGCGGGTGGCGTTGCTTGCGGGGGCGCTCACGACCGGGCAGTTGCATGCGATCAAGACCGGGCTCGGGGAACCGCCCGTCAACGGTCGCGGCGCCGGTGCGGGTGGATGTGCCGCGGACACCGGCGGCAGGGTCGGCGCCGACGCCGACGCCGACACCGAGGGGCACGTGCCGGACGCGGACGCTCGTGACACCGACGTGGTGGCGGCGTGGCGTGCGGCGGCCCGTGAGCTGGCCGCGGAGGCCCCGTTGTGCACGGTCGAGGACCTCGCCTCCCGGGCGCGGGTGCTGCGGGACCTCCTCGACCCGACCGGGGCCGAGGACCGGTACGCGGCCCGGTTCGGCAAGCGGTCGTACCGGTGGTCCACCACCAGTGACGGGCTCCCTGCGGCGCATATCGTGTTCGACGACGAGGGCGGCGCCTGGTTCCGGTCCCTGATGGGCACCGCGCTGTCCCCACGTCGTGGCGGGCCGAGGTTCGTTGCCGAAGGCGAGAAGAAGCAGGCCGAGGAGCTGGTGGTCGATCCGCGGTCGAATGACCAGCTCGCGTACGACCTGTTCCTCGACCTCCTCCGCGCCGGGGCGCTCGCGAACGTGAAAGACGTGTTCGGGGCCAAGGAAGCCGGCGTCCGCCTCGTGACGCTGACCGACACGGTCACCGGGGAGCACGCGCACCGGGACGCGTTCGGGCGGCTGGTCGCGACCGCGCACACCGACGACGGGACGGTGACCGTGCCCGGGTCGGTGCTGGAACGCGCCCTGTGCGTCACCGGGACCATCGAGGTCACCCTCGACACCAGCGGGACCCCGCTGGACCTCGGTCGCGAACAACGGCTGGACTCGGCCCGGCAGAAGCTCGTGATGGCCGTCCGGGACGGCGGATGCCTGTGGCCCGGCTGCGACCGCCCACCCGCCTACTGCGAAGCCCACCACGGCGCGCACTGGGCAGAAGGGGGCGCCACCGACTGCAACTCCGGGGTGCTGCTGTGCCGGTACCATCACCTCCACCTGCACAACACGGGCTGGCGGATCGAACCGATCACCGGTGGCGGGTTCGTGCTACATCCGCCACCGGGCATGAACATCGAACCCCTCCCATTGCGCTCGAAAGCCCCGCTCCGATGGCTCTGGGACCCACCACCCCGACGGCCCGGATGGAGAGATGCGGCATGACGGAGCTGTGTGATCGGAGACGGGCGCGCTCCGACCGAAAAGGCCGTCCGACAGTGGGCCTGTCCGACTGCGGGCTCGTCCGGCTCGGGCCTGTCCGACCGGTGCTGTCCGGCTGTTGTGGCCGTCGAGCGGCCGCGCGTACCGTGCCGCGGATCGATGAGCGCGCCATGCACACGATGGGTCGCATGGAAGCCGAACGGCTTCGGGGCGGAGACGACGGAGGCCCCGGACCTCCGCGATCGGCAGGTCCGAGGCATCCGTCCCGCCTCATCCGTCCCGCCCGCCTCATCCATCACGCACGTCCGGTCATGCGGCGGTGGACGATGAATCCGAAGCGAGGAGGTTGTGGGCCGTGGCATCCGTCCTCTGAGAGAGGCGGCTCAGGCCTTCAGCGCCTCCTTCAGCTTGACGCGGCCGCCCATGCGGAGGATCGAGTTCTCGTAGATCTTCGCGCCGACCGCGATCGCCGCGAGACACGTGACGGCGAGGATCGCGAGCGACACCAGCGGCTCC
>NZ_JBDIAB010000190.1:0-5310 GCF_039812165.1 Microbacterium sp. | reverse complement strand
GGGCCGCGTACTCGTCCGGCGTGTGGCGGCCGGCGACCTCGCGCGGCGGCGGCGCCTCCACGTGCGGCGCCGCGCCCCGGAACCATCCCTCGACGAGAGCGGCGAACGCGTCGGCCTCGGCGGCCGGCGCGATCGCCCACGCGCGCCGCGCGGCGTGGTCGAACGCGACGAACCGGTCGGCCCGCAGCCACAGTTCCTCCGGCGCGGACGGGTCGGCTCCCGCAGGCGCCCCGGCGCGCGCCGCGCCGTCGTCGTAGCCGAGCCACCCGACCCAGCCGCCGCCGAAGCCGCCCGGAAGCGTCGACGGCGCCGCGCCGGTCACGACGACGTCTCGCGGCGTCGCACCCGCCGGCTCACCCGCACCGAGCCAGCTCCAGCCCGTCGCGGCGTCGGGACCGGCGTCGAGCCAGAAGCAGTGCGCCGCGCGGCCCGGGCCGGCGAGGAACACCGCGGCGGGGTCGGTCCATCCCTCCAGCGCGCGGGCGACGAGGTCGGACGACACGCTCCCAGGCTAGTCGCGGGCTCGCGCGAATAGGCTCTGAGCGTGAACGAGACCCTCACGTGGCTGCTCGACGCCGTGCAGAGCGTCGACCCGCTCGTTCGCACCGCGCTCGCCATGCTCGCGATCGCGCTGGAGACCAGCATCCTGATCGGTCTCATCGTCCCCGGCGACACCATCGTCATCGTCGCCGGCACCGCCGTCGCCTCGCCGCTGGAGGGGTTCCTGCTGATCGTCGCGGTCATCGTGGGGGCGCTGATCGGCGAGAGCGTGGGATTCTGGCTCGGCCGCTGGCTCGGGCCGAAGCTGCGCTACTCGCGTGTCGGCGCGCGTATCGGCGAGCACAACTGGACGCGCGCCGAGCTGTACCTCCGCCGGCGCGGGGGCCCGGCGATCTTCCTGTCGCGGTTCCTCCCTGTCCTCCACTCGCTCGTGCCGGTCACCGTGGGCATGAGCGGCTTCTCGTACCGCCGGTTCCTCGCCTGGACCGCGCCCGCGTGCGTGCTGTGGGCCGTCGTGTACGTGACCGCGTCGGCGCTCGCCGCCGACACCTACCGCGAGCTGTCCGACCAGCTGCACTTCGCCGGCTACGTGTTCGTCGGGCTCATCGTGCTGTTCCTCGTCGGCGTGTTCCTCGTCCGGCGCCTCCTCGTGCGCGCCGAGGCGCGCCATCTCTCGCTCGGGGACGACGAGAAGCCGGGTGACGTGGGAGACTGAGTGGCGATGTCCGCGACACCCGCTCAGCGACCCCAGATGCTCTGGATCGCGCGCGCGGAATATCGCTTCCACTCCTGGCGGGAACGGCGCGCGCGGGCGCGTGGACAGCGCCCCACCGTGGCGGCGTTCCCCGGCTACGGCAGCGAGGAATGGGTCCGGGTCGTCGGGCGCGTGCTGATCGTCCCGCCGCCGCCGCGCAAGCGCCAACGCGGCGAGTACGCGAGCGTCCGCGGCTGGCGGAGCTTCGCGGCGGTCCCGGTCGGCTACGCGCAGGTGTCGGTGACGATCGACGGCGTCACCCACGAGGTCGTCGCCGACCGCGGCGGCGTGATCGACACGGTGCTCCCGGCGCGACTCGAGCCCGGGTGGCAGCCCATCACGATGTCGGTCGAGGGCTCCGAGCCGACCGAGACGCGCGTGTTCGTCGTGGGCTCCGGCATCCGCTTCGGCGTCGTCTCGGACGTCGACGACACCGTCATGGTCACGGCGCTCCCCCGCCCGTTCCAGGCCGCGTGGAACTCGTTCGTCCTCGACGAGCTCGCCCGTCAGCCCGTGCCCGGCATGGCGGTGTTCCTCGAGGGCGTCGTGCGCGACAACCCCGGAGCCCCGGTCATCTACCTGTCGACGGGGGCGTGGAACGTCGCGCCCACGCTCATCCGGTTCCTGGGACGCCACCTCTTCCCGCCCGGCGCGCTGCTCCTCACCGACTGGGGGCCGACGCACGACCGCTGGTTCCGCAGCGGCAAGGCGCACAAGGAGGAGAACCTGCGGCGCCTCGCGCGCGAGTTCCCCGACGTGAAGTGGCTCCTCATCGGCGACGACGGGCAGCACGACGACGCGCTCTACACCGCGTTCACGAGCGAGTTCCCCGGTCACGTCGTCGCGGTCGCGATCCGGCAGCTCTCCCCCGCCGAGGCGGTGCTCGCCGGCGGCCGCACCGCGGTCGACGACCACTCCGCGGCCGAGGTGCCGTGGGTGACCGGCTCGGGCGGGGCGAGCCTGCTGTCGCGCCTCAAGGAGGCGGGCGTCCTCCCGGGCGACTGACGGATGCCCGGAGCCTGCGTCTGCGGGCGAAGCGGACCGACGGCGTACGCTGAGAGCATGTGCGGACGGTTCGTCGTGGCCAATCCCGGCGCGGAGCTGGTGGACGCCCTGCGCGTCGACCTGGAGGGCGACGACCTCCCCGAGCCCTCCTACAACGTCGCGCCCACCGCGCGGGTCGCGATCGTGCTCGACTCGGCCAAGACCGAGCCGCCCACGCGGCGCCTCGAGGCCGCGCGCTGGGGACTCGTGCCGGCATGGGCCAAGGACCCGTCCGTCGGGGCGCGCGCGTTCAACGCGCGTGCCGAGGACGTCGAGGACAAGCCCATGTTCCGGCAGGCGCTCATCAAGCGGCGGGCCGTGATCCCGGCATCCGGCTACTACGAGTGGAAGACCGAGGCGGGTGTGAAGATCCCGCACTACGTCCACCCCGCCGACGGCTCGCCCATGCTGTTCGCCGGCCTGTACGAGTGGTGGAAGGACTCCGCGAAGGCCGCCGACGACCCCTCGCGCTGGCTCCTGTCGTTCACGATCCTCACGCGCGACGCGGTCGGCGAGCTCGGATCGGTGCACGACCGCATGCCGCTGTTCGTCGACCTCGACCACGCCGACGCGTGGCTCGATCCCACGACCGACAACGTCGGCGACGTGCTGGATGCCGCGATCGACGCGGCGCCGGCGATCGTGCCGTCGCTGGAGGTGTACGTCGTCGACCGTGCGGTCGGGAACACCCGCAACGACTCGCCGGCGCTCATCGAGCCGATCGGATGAGAGCGGCACGGCCGTGGACCTGAACAGCGACCTCGGCGAATCGTTCGGCGCGTGGTCGCTGGGCGACGACGCGGCGATGCTGGAGGTCGTCTCGAGCGCGAACGTCGCGTGCGGCTTCCACGCCGGCGACGCGACGACCGCGCGCGGGGTCTGCCGCCTCGCGGCGGCACGGGCGGTCGCCGTCGGCGCGCACGTGGGCTACCGCGACCTGGCCGGGTTCGGGCGCCGCTTCGTCGACGTCGACCCCGGCACGCTCGCCGACGAGGTGCTGTACCAGATCGGCGCGCTGCAGGCGATCGCACGGGCCGAGGGCACGCGCGTGTCGTACGTCAAGCCGCACGGCGCCCTCTACAACGCGATCGTGCACCACGAGGCGCAGGCGCGTGCCGTCGTCGCCGGCGTCGTCGCGCCCGGCGACGAGCTCGCGGTGCTCGGGCTGCCGGGCTCCGCGTTCCTGCGCGTCGCCGCCGAGCGGGGGCTGCGCACGGTCGCCGAGGGCTTCGCCGATCGCGCCTACCTGCCCGACGGCACACTCGTCCCCCGCTCGCAGCCGGGCGCCGTGCTGCACGACGCCGCCGCGATCGCGGCCCGCGCGGTCCGCATGGCCGAGGGCGAGGTCGTCGCGATCGACGGCAGTACGATCCCCCTGGACGTCGCGAGCCTGTGCGTGCACGGCGACACCCCGGGCGCGGTGGCGATCGCGCGTCGGGTGCGCGCCGCGTTGGACGCGGCATCCGTCGCGGTCGTCCCGTTCGCCGGCGTCGGTGCGCCGGGAAGCGGGCCGTGATGGCGGACGGGTGGAGGCGCACGCGGCATGAGGTCGCGCCGCTCGGCACGCGGGCCCTGCTGGTGCGCCTGCGCGCGGTCAGCCCGCACGCCGCGCGGCGGCACCTGGACGAGCATCCGCTGCCCGGTCAGCGCGAGGTGACGGCGGGCGCGTCGACGCTCGTGGTGCGGTTCGAGACCGAGCGCGCCGCTCGCGAGGCGCAGCCGCTCCTCGTCCGTCTGCAGGTGGCCGCGCACGAGACGCCGCTCGGCGAGCTGGTCACCATCGACACCGTGTACGACGGCGAGGACCTCGACGACGTCGCGCGGCTCCTCGACCTCGACGTCGACGGCGTGATCCGCGCGCACACGCGGCAGGAGTGGGAGGTCGCCTTCGTGGGCTTCGCGCCCGGGTTCGCCTACCTCCGCGGGCAGAACTGCGCGCTGCGCGTGCCGCGCCGGCCGGCGCCCCGCGTGCGCGTGCCCGCAGGGTCGGTGGCCCTGGCGGGGTTCTTCTCCGCGATCTACCCGCGCACCTCCCCCGGCGGCTGGCAGCTCATCGGCCGCACCGACGCACCCCTGTGGTCGCTCGACCGGCAGCCGCCGCTGCGGCTCGACACCGGCGGCCGGGTGCGGTTCCGCGCCGTGCGCGAACGGGTCGAGGTGCCCGAGCCGGAGCGCGCGCGGCTCGCGCCGCCCGCTCCCGCTCCACCGGGGCTGCGCGTGCTGGCGCCGGGCCTGCAGAGCCTCGTCGAGGATGCCGGGCGCCCCGGCCTGTCGGCGTGGGGCGTCTCGCGCTCGGGCGCCGCCGACCAGGGGTCGCTGCGGCAGGCGAACCGGCTGGTCGGCAACCCGCCGACCGCCGCCGTCGTGGAGAACGCCGGCGGCGGCCTCGCCGTCGAGGCGATCGGCGACGTGGTCGTCGCGGTCACCGGCGCCGACGTGCCGCTCCTCGTCGCGACGGCCGAGGAAGACCTCGACCAGCCGCTCGGCGCGCCGTTCGTCCTGCACGACGGCGACGTGCTCGAGGTGGGCGCCCCGCGCGCGGGACTTCGCGCCTATCTCGCCGTGCGCGGCGGCGTCGACGCCCCCGAGGTGCTCGGCAGCCGCTCGACCGACTCCCTCGCCGCGCTCGGCGTGCCGCCCCTGGGAGCGGGCGACGAGCTGCCGATCGGCCCGGCGCCGTCCGACGCGGTCGGCCAGCCCGAGCCGCCGCCGGCCGTCCCCGGACCGGGTGTCGCCGACCTCGACCTCGTGCCCGGCCCCGACCTCGACTGGTTCGACCGCACCGCCGTGGACGCCTTCCTCGCCGAGGAGTGGACCGTCACGCCGCGCTCGGATCGCGTGGGCGTCCGGCTCGCGGCCACGCCGATCCCGCATCGCCGCGAGGGCGAGCTCGACAGCCAGGGCATCGTGCGGGGCGCGGTCCAGGTGCCTCCGTCGGGTCAGCCGGTGCTGTTCCTCGCCGACCATCCCGCGACCGGCGGCTACCCCGTCATCGGCGTCGTCGCCGACCA
>NZ_JBDIAB010000189.1:0-5403 GCF_039812165.1 Microbacterium sp. | reverse complement strand
CACCGACATCGTGCAGGTGCCGTTCGTCGACGCGCTCGGCGCGCTCAACACGGTGCCGCTGTACCGGTACGAGGAGGCGTCGGCGCTGTTCGGCTGATCCGGCGGCGCCGGCTTCGACCGGTGCCGTCGCCTTCGCCGGGTGCCGTCGCCTTCGCCGGGTGCCGTCGCCTTCGCCCGGTGCCGTCGCCTTCGCGCGGTGCCGTCGCCTTCGCCGCATCAGGAGATCTGACGAGGACAGGAGCCTGTGGGGCGCGGCATCCCGCCCCCGTCAGATCTCCTGATCTGGAGAAGGGCGGCGCCAGGTTGGGGAAGGGCGGCGTCAGGTTGGGGAAGGGTGGCGTCAGGCTCTCGGGCGACGGATGCCGTCAGCGGGTCGGCCGGACAAGCCTCCGGCCGCAGCCCTGCGCGATGGCGGTCCGGATCGTCTCGAGCACACGGTCCCACTGGAACAGCACCTGGTGGTAGTCGAAGCGGAGCACGACATACCCGCGCATGACGAGGCGGGCATCGGCTTCCAGGTCGCGGCGACGGTCGGCGGCTCTGCTGTGATGGGCGAATCCGTCGATCTGCGTCACGAGCGACCGCCCGATGAGGCCGTCCACGGGATGCCCGTCGATCCAGACCTGCTGCCTGACGGAGATGCCCGCCCGGCGGAGCCCGTCGACGAAGCGGGTCTCCAGACCGGAGTCGGAGAGCGTGGAGACGACGGCGGCGAGTGCGGCGGCGCGTGAGCTGCGCCAGGCCACGAGGCCGAGGACGTCGGCCGGCACCGCCTTCTGCCGGACGGCCGATTCCCACACGGCGAGCGCGTCGCGTTCCGGCAGACAGTGCGCGACATGGAACAGGACGTTGAGGATCGGATCCTCGTGCTCGCTCCTGCCGGTCGGGGCAGGCCCGGTTCCCCAGTGGACCCGCACCATGGCGGCATCGATGCGGGAGGCCGTTCCCGGGACGGACACGTGCGTCTTGTCGTGGACGGCGGAGGCCGGGAGCCAGAAGCCGCGCAGCGCGGCCGCGCTGACGCACGTCACCCGGCCGCCGACCGTCGCCGCCGCGATCCGTCTCGCATCGCACTCGGGCACGGCGATCCACGACCGCCGCACGCGCTGCAACGTGCCGGCCGCCACCGCCCCGGCGACGTCGTGGACGGTGAAGCCTGCGGCGCGGATGTCGGAGGTGTGCGAGATGCCGTTGCGCACGCGTATCCAGGCGAGCAGGTCACGCCGTCGTCGATCTGAGCGGGCACTCGCGGGCATGCCGCCCATCATCCCGGCCTTCGGTGGCGCCGCCGGCCCGTCCGTGCAGATCTGTGGACAGCCCGGCCGGAGTCCGATCTGTGGAGGGATCGGCCTCACGGCATCCACCCCCCTGCCCTCCCCGCGGGGCCGCGCCGGGATCAGGAGATCTGGCGAGAACAGGAGGATTCACACCGAAACGTCCTGTGCTCGCCAGATCTCCTGATCTGGGAGACGGGCCGACCGCCCCGACCGGGCCCGCCGGGCCGCCGCGGTCGTCAGGCGTCGGCGAGGCCGAGCACGTCGAGAAGCCACGCGAGCTCGAACGCGCGCTCGCGCCACGCGTTGTAGCGGCCGCTGACGCCGCCGTGCCCGGCGGCCATCTCGCACTTGAGCAGCGCGTCGGCGCCCACCTCGCGCAGGCGCGCGACCCACTTGGCCGGCTCGACGTACAGCACGCGCGTGTCGTTGAGCGAGGTCACCGCGAGGATGCGCGGGTAGGTCACGCCCGCGCGCACGTTCTCGTACGGAGTGTACGACCGCATGTAGGCGTACACGTCGGCGTCGTGCAGCGGATCGCCCCACTCGTCCCACTCGATCACGGTGAGCGGCAGCGACGGGTCGAGGATCGTCGTGAGCGCGTCGACGAACGGGACGTCGGCGAGGATGCCGGCGAACAGCTCCGGCGCGAGGTTGGCGACGGCGCCCATGAGCAGGCCGCCGGCCGAGCCGCCCTCGGCCACCAGCATCCCGGGCCGCGTGTGTCCGCTGTCGACGAGGTGGCGCGCGCAGTCGACGAAGTCGGTGAACGTGTTGCGCTTGCGCAGCAGCTTGCCGTCCTCGTACCACTGGCGGCCGAGCTCGCCACCGCCACGGACGTGCGCGACGGCGAACACCACGCCGCGGTCGAGCATCGACAGGCGCGCGACCGAGAACGCCGGCTCGATGGAGTGCTCGTACGAGCCGTAGCCGTAGAGGTGCAGCGGGCGGGGCGCGTCGCCGGGGTCGCCGAACGAGCGGCGCCACACGAGCGAGATCGGGATGCGCGTGCCGTCGGCCGCGGGAGCCCACACGCGCGCCTGTCCGTACTCGGCGGGGTCGTAGCCGCCCAGCACCGGCTGGCGCTTGCGCAGCAGCAGCTCGCCCGTCGCGACGACGTAGTCGTACACGGTGCCCGGCGTCACGAACGACGAGTAGCCGAGCCGGATCACCGGCGGCGCCCACTCCCCGTTGCCGCCCGTGCCCGCGGAGTACAGCGGCTCGTCGAACTCCAGCTCGGCGACCGCGCCGGTCGCGTAGTCCAGCATCCCGATCCGCGCGAGCCCGTCGCGGCGGAACCCCACGACGGCCCAGTCGCGGAACGTGGAGACGCCGAGCAGACGCCGCCCCGGCACGTGCGGCAGCACGACCTCGCGCGGTCCGGCCGGGTCGGCGGCCGACACGCGCACGAGCTCGAAGTCGAGGGCGCCGTCGTTGTGCAGCACGTACAGCACGTCCTCGCCGTCGACGACGGCGTGCGAGACCGAGTACTCGACGCCCTCGCGGCGCGGCCACACCAGGCGCGGAGCGGCGCGGAGGTCGCCGGCATCCACCAGGAGCTCCTCCGACGTGATGGATGAGCCCGCCTCGATCACCAGGTACCGCTCGCTGCGCGTGAAGCCCGCGCCCACCCAGAAGCGGTCGTCGGGCTCGTGGAACAGGCGCTCGTCGTCGGCGACGTCGCGGCCGATCTCGTGCAGCCACACGGTGTCGGGACGCCACGCGTCGTCGACGGTCGTGTAGACGACGAACCGCCCGTCGGGGGAGAGCACGGCGCCCGCGAACGTGCCGGGGATCTCGTCGGGCAGCTGCGCGCCCGTGACGAGGTCGCGGATGCGGAGCGTGTAGCGCTCGTCGCCGTCGGTGTCGACGCCGTACAAGAGAAGCGTGCCGTCGGTCGAGACGTCGAAGGTGCCGAGTGAGAAGAAGTCGTGACCCTCGGCCTCGACGTTGCCGTCGAGGAGCACCTGCTCGCCGGGGACGTCGAGGTCGGGGCTCAGCTCCGGCGGCGTCCAGTCGTCGGGCGCGGCGAGCGGGGCGCGGCACTGGATGCCGTACTGCTTCCCCTCGACGGTGCGGCCGTAGTACCACCAGGCGCCCTGCCGCGAGGGCACCGACAGGTCGGTCTCGAGCGTGCGGCCCTTGATCTCCTGGAAGATGCGCTCGCGCAGGCCGTCGAGGTGGGCGGTGCGCGCCTCGGTGTGGGCGTTCTCGGCCCGCAGGTGCGCGAGCACCGCCTCGTCGTCCTTCGCGCGCAGCCACTCGTACCCGTCGACGACGTCGTCGCCGTGGTGGCTGCGCACGACGGGGCGGACCTCGGCGACGGGCGGGGGGACGGATGCCGCGGTGGGAGCTTGCTCGATCGTCACCGCTCCACGCTAGCCGAGCACGGAGATTCCCCGGCCGTCGGGAGTTCTCCGAAACGGCCCCGATGTGCGAGGATTTGAGTGGTCCGGTTAACGGAACGCAAAGCCACGGTGAACTGTTCGTTCGCACCGCCGATCTCGTCGGCATCCCCTTGACGTCAAACGAAAGCGAACAGTGGAAACCGCTGTACTGATCGTGCTGCTGGTCATCGGACTGGCCCTGTTCTTCGACTTCACGAACGGGTTCCACGACACCGCGAACGCGATGGCCACCCCCATCGCGACCGGTGCCCTCAAGCCCCGTGCCGCGGTGCTCCTGGCCGCGGTCCTCAACCTGGTCGGCGCCTTCTTGTCGACCGAGGTGTCCAAGACGATCTCCCACGGCATCATCCGCGAGCAGGAGATCAGACCCGACGCGTTCCTGCCGCTCATCTTCGCGGGCCTCATCGGCGCGATCACCTGGAACATGCTCACGTGGCTGCTGGGTCTTCCGTCCAGCTCGTCGCACGCGCTGTTCGGCGGCCTCATCGGCGCCACGATGGTCGGCGCCGGCGTGATGGCGATCGACTTCGGCGTCGTGCTCGGCAAGGTCGTGCTGCCCGCGCTCATCGCCCCGGTGACCGCCGGCGTCATCGCGTTCCTGGCCACGCGGCTCGCCTATGGGCTCACGCGCCGCGTCGACAACAAGCCCGACGGTCGCGACGGGTTCCGCTGGGGCCAGATCTTCACCTCTTCGCTCGTGGCGCTCGCCCACGGCACCAACGACGCGCAGAAGACGATGGGCGTCATCACGCTCGCCCTCGTCATGGCCGGCTGGCAGAGCAGCGCCCACACCGAGCCGCAGCTGTGGGTCATCTTCGCGTGCGCGATCACGATCGCACTCGGCACCTACATGGGCGGCTGGCGGATCATCCGCACGCTCGGCAAGGGCCTCACCGACGTCAAGCCGGCGCAGGGCTTCTCGGCCGAGACCTCGACCGCCTCGACGATCCTCGCCTCCAGCGCCCTCGGCTTCGCGCTGTCGACCACCCAGGTCGCCTCGGGATCGGTGATCGGGTCGGGCCTCGGCCGGCGCGGCTCGAAGGTCCGCTGGGGCACCGTCGGCCGCATCACGATCGGCTGGGTGCTGACGCTCCCGGCCTCGGGCGCCGTCGGCGCGGTCGCCGCGCTGCTCGTGGTCTGGCTGGGCCCGTGGGGCGTGCTCATCGACGCCGTGCTGGCCGTGGCGATCATCCTCGGCCTGTTCTGGCGCTCGCGCGCGAACGAGGTCACCGCGCACAACGCGATGAGCGAGGTGGCCGACTCCGGCCGCGCCGTCAAGGTCAAGCGCAACCCGCCGCCCACGCGCCGTCAGCGTCGCGAGGCCCGGGCGGCCGCCGCGAAGGCCGCGGCCGGCAGCGACGGATCGCAGGAGGGGACGCAGCGATGACCGTCTCGATCGACTGGCTGGCCTTCCTGCAGGTGTTCGGCGCGGCGCTCACCGCCGCGGTGCTCGTCGTCGGCTTCTACGCGATCGGTCTGCGCCTGCTCGTGCGCGGTGGACGCGCACCCGTCGTCGCCCCCGCGGAGTTCACCGACGCCATCACGGTGATCACCGAGAAGGAGGCCCAGCGCGCCGCCAAGGCCGCCGCGAAGGCCGCCAAGAAGAGCCCCCTCACCGAGGGCCAGAAGCGCGTGGCGCTCGTCGGCGCCTACGGGTCGTTCGGGCTGTGCGGCGTCGCCGTGCTCGCCGGCATCCTGCTGATCGTCTTCGGCCACTGACG
>NZ_JBDIAB010000188.1:0-5414 GCF_039812165.1 Microbacterium sp. | reverse complement strand
GCTCGCATCACGGTCGACGAGGCGCCGCACGAGCGGGCCTGAGCGCCCGGCATCCGCTCCCCAGCCGGCCACGACCGGGCACCGGGGTCAGGCGGGCTGCGCGTCCGACCCCGACCAGTCGAGCCGCACGTGATCGATGTGCGTGATCATGACGGTCTCGGCGCGCACCGCGTCGCGGGCCTCGATCGCATCGAGCAGGTCGTGGTGCTCCTGCGCCGAGCGGTCGAGGACGCCCGCGTCGGCGAGCTGTCGCAGGCCGAAGAGGCGCGTGCGGTTGCGCAGGTCGGAGACCAGCTCGGTGAGCATCGCGTTCCGCGTGTATCCGAGCAGTCGCAGGTGCAGCGTGCGGTCGCTGTCGAGGAAGGTCACGAGATCGCCGGTCCGCGCGGCATCCACGGTCTCGTCGGCGAGCCGGCGCAGATCGGCGAGATCTCCGGCCGGCACGATCGGAGTGATCTCGCGGATGCTGGGGGGCTCGAGCAGGAGCCGGATCTTCGCGACGTCGTCCAGGTCGCGCGAGGTGATCTCGGTGACCCGGAACCCCTTGTTCGGCACCGGCTCGACGAGCCCCTCTTTGGCGAGGTCGAGCATGCTCTCTCGCACCGGCGTGGCCGAGACGCCGAACTGCTCGCTCAGCGTCGGTGCGGAGTAGACCTGGCCGGGGACCATCTCACCGGAGATGATCGCGCTGCGCAGCGCCGCCGTGACCGTGTCGCGGATGCTGCTGCGCAGGATCGGCGACACGAACGCCGCCTTCCGCCGCTCTGAGTCCACGCGCGCCCCCTGGGTTCTCGACGTACGGGACCCACGGTCACCGTCGTCGCTGGACGACCTCCGAGACGATCACCAGGTCCTGCCACGACATCCCGACGCCCACGTACAGAGCCACCCTACCGGCCTGGCGACGGAATGCCCCGGCGGCGAGGTCCCGCAGGTTCGCCAGCCCGCGCTCCTGCCAGTGCTCGCGGCCGTGGGCCAGGAGGAGCGTGCCGTACTCGCGCATCGCCGCGGCCCGGGCCTCGACGACGATGTCCGCGCGATCGAGCAGCTCCGGGCCGACCTCGCGCGCCTCCAGTCCGTGCGTACCGATCGCGGCGACGACGGTGTCGGGCGCCAGCACTGTGCCGTCGAACAGCGGCTCGCTGGTCGAGCTCGCGCAGATCACGACGTCGGCCGCACCCAGCTCGTCGCGCAGGGGTGCTGCGGCGATCCCGGTCTCGGCGGTGAGGCGCTCGGCGAAGGCGGCGCTCTTCGCCTCGGAGCGCCCCCGGACGAGGACCGTGCGCACGTCGACCACGGCCTCGAGCGTGCGGACGTGCGCGAACGCCTGGGGTCCGGTGCCGAAGACCACGAGGCGGTCGACGTGCCTCCGCGCACCGCGCGGGTCGAGCTCGAGCAGGCGCCGGATCGCGAACGCGGTCGTCGCCGGCGTGCGGATGAGCGTGAGGGAGCTGCCGTCGAGCAGCACGCGGGGCGTGAGCGTCTCGGCGTCGAACAGCACGTAGAGCGCCTGGATCTTCGGATGGCCGAGGGCCGGGTTGCCCGGCGCCACGGTCACGACCTTGATGCCGACCGCGTCGGGCGACGACGCCGGCATGAGGAGGAACTCGCCTGCGGCGAGCGGGCTGAACAGGCGCGGCGCGTCGAGCTCGGGGTCCACCGACGTGCGCAGCGCCCGCTCGATCGCCTCGACCGCGCCGGCGGGGGTGATCAGCGCCTCGATCTCCTCCGCGGACAGGAACAGGAGGTCCATGGGATCGTCCTCACTTCACACTTCATCGACGTCGGATGCCGGGGCCGCCCCGCACACGGTCGGCCCCGGCATCCGGCGGACCGCCGCCGAGATCAGTTGTAGCCGAGCGCCAGCACGTTCTCGGTGTCGGCGACGATCTGGGCGCGGACGGCCTCCGGCAGCGCGAGCCGCGGCGGACGCGTCGGGCCGCCCCAGCGTCCGGCGACCTCCTGCGACAGCTTGATCGCCTGCACGAACAGGGTCTTGGAGTCCCAGCGCAGCAGCGGGTGGAGGTCCACGTAGATCTCGCGCGCCCGAGCCCAGTCGGCGGGGTCGCCGGAGGTCGAGAGGCGGTACAGCTCGATCGTCGAACGCGGGATGGCGTTCGTGTACCCGGCGATCCAGCCGACCGCACCGGCGATGCCGAACTCCAGCACGACGTCGTCGCTGCCGATGAGGATGTCGAGCGCGGGAGCCAGCTCCTTGGTCTCGTAGGCGCGGCGGACGTCGCCGGAGAACTCCTTCACCGACACGATCAGTCCCTCGTCGCTGAGCCGCTTGAGGATCGGAGGCGTGAGGTCGATCTTGGTGTCGATCGGGTTGTTGTACGCGAGGATGGGAAGGCCCACGGCCGCGACCCGGCGGTAGTGGTCGACGATCTCGTCCTCGCCCCCGCGGTACGCGTTCGGCGGGAGCAGCATGACGCCGGTCGCGCCGGCATCCCGCGCGTGCTCCGCGCAGCGGACGCTCTCGAGGGCCCCGTACGCGCCGACGCCCGGGATGACGTCGAACCCCGCGGGCGCGGCCTCGACGGCCACCTCGACGACGGTGCGGCGCTCGGCTTCGGTGAGCGTCTGGTACTCGCCGAGCGATCCGTTGGGGGCGACGCCGTCCGCGCCGTTCTCGGCGAGCCAGGCGACGTGCTCGGCGAACGTGTCGTAGTCGACGGAGAGGTCCTCGCGCAGGGGGAGGGTCGTGGCGACGTTCACTCCGTGCCAGGGCTTGTTCTCAGTCATGTCCTCACTCCTTCATGGTGACGCTGTCCGTGTGACGCGGTGTCCGGGATGCGCTGTTCACTCTATCAGTACAATGTCACACGCTACTACCCGGATCTGCGCGCCGCCCCCACGCCTGGGACACACCGGCCGGCTCACGCCGCTGCGGGATCCCCCACGGGTTGTCGTCGCGCAGGCTCGGCGGCAGGACGTCCTGCGGAGCGTCCTGGAACGCGACCGCGCGCAGGAACCTCGTGATGGCTGCCGTGCCGACGGAGGTCGACGAGTCGTTGGTCGTCGCCGGGTAGGGTCCGCCGTGCTGCTGCGCGTACGTCACGGCGACCCCCGTGGGCCAGCCGTTGAACAGGACGCGGCCGACCTTCCGCTGCAGCCGCGCGACCAATGCGCTCAGCGAGGGCGACTGCTCGCCGCTCCCGGTGTGCACGGTGCCGGTGAGGTTCCCCTCGTACAGCGCGTCCAGCCGGTCGGCGAGCGCGGCCTCGTCGTCGTACTCGACGATGAGCGAGAACGGGCCGAACACCTCGTCGAGCAGGGTCTCGTCCCCTGGCTGGAGGCGCTCGGCCGAGATCGCGGCGATCGTGGGGCTGGCCCAGACCTGGCCGTCGTCGTCGGTGCGCACCGAGCCTTCGGCGACCAGCCGCACGCCCTCGGCGGCGAGCACCGCCTCACGGCGGGCGAGGTAGGCGGCGCCGATCCCGGGGTTCAGCAGCCGATGCTCCGCGGCCGCCGCCGCGTGCCGGGCGACCGCGTCCTCGAACGCCGCCGCATCGGCCCCGCCCGGAATCCAGAGGAAGCCCGGCTTCGTGCACAGCTGCCCCGCGGATCCGGCGACGGAGGCCACGAAGCCCGACGCGAGCTGGTCGCTCCGCTCGGCCAGTGCCGCCGCCGTCACGTATGCAGGATTGACGCTCCCCAGCTCGCCGAAGAAGAGGATGGGCCGCGGTCGGGCGGCGGCCTTGTCGGCGAGGAGGCGCCCCACGCGGATGGAGCCGGTGAAGCTCGCGACGTCGACGCGGTCGTCCTCGAGCGCCGCGGTTCCGGCGGCCTGGCCGACGACGAGCGCGAAGACCCCGTCTGGCGCACCGGCCGCGCGCGCGGCCGCGGCGACGACCTCGGCGGTCGCGACGGACAGCTCCGGGTGCCCGGAGTGCGCCTTGACCACGAGCGGCAGGCCGGCCGCCAGCGCGGCGGCGGAATCGCCGCCGGCCACCGAGAAGGCGAACGGGAAGTTCGACGCGCTGAAGTTCAGCGCCACCCCGACCGGCGTCAACACGCGGCGCAGCTCGGGACGCGTGCCCAGCACGAAGCGGTCGTCGGCCTCGTCGATCCGCGCGTCGAGATACGAGCCCTCGCGGATCACGTCGGCGAACAGGCGCAGCTGCACCATCGTGCGGGTGAGCTCGCCGCGCAGGCGCGCCTCGCTCAGACCGGTCTCGCGCTGCGCGATGCCGACGAGGCGCTCGGCGTCGGCGTCGAGGGCGTCCGCGACGGCGATCAGGACCCGTGCACGCTCGGACGGCGCCGTCGCGCTCCAGATCGGGACGGCGGCCCGTGCCGCGTCGAGGATGACGTCCAGCTGCTCGGGCGTGGTGGGGGCGACGTTGCTCATGGGATGCTCCTGTCGGGGTGGGAAGGTCAGAACTCGAAGCCTGCGGGGAACGGATCGGTGGGGTCGAGCACGTACTGGCCGAAGCCGGTGATCCAGGCCCGTCCGGTGATGGTGGGGATCACCGCTCGATGGGGGCCCACCTGGGCGGTGCCGACGAGCCGCCCGACGAAGCGGGTGCCGATGAAGGACTCGTTCACGAAGTCCTCTCCCAGCGAGAGCTCGCCGCGCGCGTGCAGCTCCGCCATCCGCGCCGAGGTCCCCGTGCCGCACGGGGAGCGGTCGAACCATCCGGGGTGGATCGCCATGGCGTGCCGGGACAGCCGCGCGTCCGACCCCGGGGCGATGAACTCCACGTGGTGGACATGGTCGACGCCCTCGATCTCGGGATGCCGGGGGGCGTCCTGCGTGTTGATCGCCGCCATGATCGCGAGACCCGCGCGCAGGATGTCGTCCTTGCGGGCGCGGTCGAAGGGCAGTCCGACGTCGTCGAGGTCGACCATCGCGTAGTAGTTGCCGCCGAACGCGAGCGAGTAGCGCAGGGCCTCGATGCCGAGCTCCGGCACCGACACGGTGGCATCCAGCCGCTCGCAGAAGCTGGGCACGTTCTCGATCGTCACGTGCTGCGCGCGACCGTCGGCGACCGCGACGCGCGCGATCACGAGCCCCGCCGGGGTGTCGAGCCGGATGACGGTCTCGGGCTCGGTCACGTCGACCATGCCGGTCTCGACGAGCACGGTGGCGGTGCCGATCGTGCCGTGGCCGCACATCGGCAGCAGCCCCGAGACCTCGATGTACAGCACGCCGAAGTCGGCGTCCGGGCGCGTCGGGGGCTGCAGGATCGCGCCGCTCATGGCGGCGTGCCCGCGCGGCTCGCACATGAGGAAGGTGCGCAGATCGTCGCGGTGCTGCTGCACGTGGCGGCGGCGTTCGTTCATCGTCGCGCCCGGGAGGACTCCGACGCCTCCGGTGACGACGCGCGTGGGCATCCCCTCGGTGTGGGAGTCCACCGCGGTGATCAGTCGTGCGGCTCGCATGTCTGCTCCTGTCCTTCCTGTCG
>NZ_JBDIAB010000187.1:0-5431 GCF_039812165.1 Microbacterium sp. | reverse complement strand
CCGACGCCCTGTCCCGAGTGTGAGGAAAGACGTTGACGAAGAGCGACGCGACCGCGCTGTAATCGCGCAGATCCGTCGACCCGACGTGTCCGCGCCCCGAAGCCGCGCAGACCCGTCGACCCGCCGTCCTCCTCCTCGAACGAGGCCTCTCGGTGTTCCCCGGTGTCTGCGCACCCACGACACCGAGGAGGCACCATGCCTGCACCCACCACATCCGCGGTCGTCCTCGACCGCGTCACCTTCACCTGGCCGGACGGCACGACCGCGCTGTCCGGCGTCAGCGGCGCGTTCACCGCGGGCCGCACCGGCCTCGTCGGCCGGAACGGCTCGGGCAAGTCCACGCTGCTGCGCCTGATCGCGGGGGCTGCGGCCCCGTCATCCGGCACGCTCGTCGTGAACGGCTCGGTCGCGCTGCTGCCGCAGCAGCTCACGCTCGGCGTCGACAGACCGGTCGCGGAGCTTCTCGGCGTGGCCGAGCAGCTGGACGCCGTCCGCGCGATCGCCGCGGGCGACGTCGACCCGCGCCGGTTCGACGCGGTCGGCGACGACTGGGACGTCGAGGCGCGTGCGACGGCGGCGCTCGCCGAGGCCGGCCTGCCGCCGGGCGCGCTCGACCGCACCGTCGGAGAGCTCTCCGGCGGAGAGGCGGTGCTCGCCGCCCTCGTCGGCGTGCGCCTGCGGGGAGCCGCGATCACGCTGCTCGACGAGCCGACCAACAACCTCGACCGCGACGCGCGGGCGCGCGTGTACGACCTCGTCCGAGGCTGGCGCGGCACGCTCATCGTGGTGAGCCACGACACGGCGCTGCTCGAGCTCATGGACGACACCGCGGAGCTGTACGGCAGCGAGCTCACGACGTTCGGCGGACCGTACTCGCAGTGGCGGGCGTGGCTGGACGCCGAGCAGGACGCCGCGCGGCAGGCCGAGACCGCCGCGCGCCAGGTCGTGCGGCAGGAGCGGCGCGACCGCATCCAGCAGGAGTCGGTGCTCGCCAAGCGCGCCGCGATGGGCAGGAAGGCCAGCGCCGAGAAGCGGGAGCCGAAGATCATCATGAACGCGAAGAAGCGCGCCGCGCAGGAGTCGGCGGGCCGGCTGCGCGTCGAGGCGGCGGGCAAGGAGTCGGAGGCGAGGGCGGCGCTCGACGCCGCGGAGCGGCGCGTGCGCGACGACGACTCCGTGCGCATCGATCTGCCCGACCCCGGCGTCGCAGCCGGGCGTCGCATCGCGACGCTCGGCGACGGCGAGCGCTCCTGGATCGTGCAGGGGCCGGAGCGGGTGGCCCTCGTCGGACCCAACGGCGCGGGCAAGACCACGCTGCTCGAGGCCCTCGTGGCCTCCGCCGGGCGCGACGAGGGCCCGGCCCTTCGGGCGAACGCCCACACCGACCGCATCGGCTACCTGTCGCAGCGGGTCGACGGGCTCGACGACGCCGCGTCCGTGCTCGACGACGTGCGCGCCGCGGCGCCCCGGCTGCCGGTGGCCGAGGTGCGCAACCGGCTGGCACGGTTCCTCATCCGCGGCGACACGGCGCTGCGTCCCGTCGCCGCGCTCTCGGGCGGCGAGCGGTTCCGCGTGGCGCTCGCCCGCCTGCTGCTGGCCGACCCGCCGCCGCAGCTGCTGGTGCTCGACGAGCCGACCAACAACCTCGACCTCGACACGGTCGACCAGCTCGTCGACGCCCTGTCGGCCTACCGGGGCGCGGTGCTCGTCGTCAGCCACGACGACGGCTTCCTCGCCCGACTGGGCCTCGACCTCGCGCTCGAGCTGCGCGACGGGAGGCTCGCCGAGGTGACGTGACCAGGGTCGCGGGGTCTCGCGAGACGGCAGCGGCGCGCTGCACCATCGCGCGATCCGTTGTCAAGGGGGCGGCCCCCGCGCGCGCCGGCGACTAGCGTGGCCCGCCCAGAGAGAGGAACAGCCATGAACCGCGACGTGGACCAGGCACAGAACGACCCCGAGGGCGAGCCGAAGCCGGGAGGCCTCGGCCAGGACGGCACCATCCCGCCCGCGCCGGACGGCGTCGCCGCCGGCCACACCGGCGAGCCGTCGACGTTCGAGCCCGAGGAGGACGAGCTCGCCGACCAGGAATGAGGGGGCGGTTCGCGATCCGGCGCATCGCGCTCCGTCGCCCGCGGGAGACCCCGGACTCCCCGCGTGCGGCGGGGCGCGCGATGGAGCCCCGCGCCGGATCGCGAACCGATCCGGGGCGACGGGCGCTACGCCACGGACGAACGCCGGCCGCGTGTCGGAGGCAGCCGCGATGATGGAGGCATGAGCGACGCCCTCGAGCGGTTCGGGCCTGCCACGCAGGACTGGTTCCGCGACGCCTTCGCTCAGCCGACGACCGCGCAGGCCGGCGCGTGGGACGCGATCTCCGCCGGCAAGCACGCGCTGGTCGTCGCGCCGACAGGCTCGGGCAAGACCCTGTCGGCGTTCCTCTGGGCGATCGACCGCATCTTCCGCGAGCCGTACCGCCCTCCTCGCACGCGCAAGCGGGGGGATGCCGTGCCCCCGCGCACGCGCGTGCTCTACGTCTCGCCGCTGAAGGCCCTCGGCGTCGACGTCGAGCGCAACCTCCGCTCGCCGCTCGTCGGCATCGGGCAGGCCGCGCGCCGGCGGGGCGTCCCGGTGCCCGACGTCACGGTCGGCGTCCGCTCCGGCGACACGACCTCCGCCGATCGCCGCAAGCTCGTGACCGATCCGCCCGACATCCTCATCACGACGCCGGAGTCGCTCTACCTCATGCTCACGAGCCAGGCGGCCGAGACCCTGCGCGGCGTCCACACCGTCATCGTCGACGAGGTGCACGCGGTCGCGGCCACCAAGCGCGGCGCCCATCTGGCGGTGAGCCTCGAGCGACTCGACGCGCTGCTCGAGCGGCCCGCCCAGCGCATCGGGCTGTCCGCCACGGTGCGGCCGATCGACGAGGTCGCACGCTTCCTCGGCGGCGCGGCGGCGGTCGAGATCGTCGCGCCGCGCGCGACCAAGGCGTTCGACCTGCGCGTCGTGGTCCCGATGGACGACATGCTCAACCCGCCCCCGCCCCCGGGGACGGACGCCGGAGGCGACGCCGGAGGCGGCGGGGCGGCGGATCCCGATGGCGGGGCGGCGGATCCCGACGGCGGGCCGGACGGCGACGGGGACTGGTTCGCGCCTCCGCCGTCGACGGAGATGACCGGGTCGGTGTGGCCGCACGTCGAGGAGGCGATCGTCGACCGCATCCTCGCGCACCGCTCCACGATCGTGTTCGCGAACTCGCGACGGCTCGCCGAGCGCCTCACCGGGCGGCTCAACGAGATCCACGCCGAGCGGCTCGGGCTCGACGTGCCCGACCCGACCGTGCCCGCGGCCATGGGGGCCCACGGAGCAGAGGCTCCGCGCGGCGCGAATGCGACGCGTGGAGGGGCGAACGGGGAGGCCCAGGCCGGGATCTCGTCGGGGGTCGCCCCGATCCTCGCGAAGGCGCACCACGGATCGGTGTCGAAGGAGCAGCGGGCGCAGGTCGAGGACGAGCTGAAGTCCGGCATCCTGCGCTGCGTCGTCGCGACGTCGAGCCTCGAGCTCGGCATCGACATGGGCGCCGTCGACCTCGTCATCCAGGTCGAGGCGCCGCCGTCGGCCGCCTCGGGGCTGCAGCGCGTGGGTCGCGCCGGGCACCAGGTCGGCGAGGTGAGCCGCGCGGCGCTGTTCCCCAAGCACCGCGGCGACGTGCTGCACACCGCCGTGGTCACCGAGCGCATGCTGGCCGGCCAGATCGAGGCGATCGCGGTGCCGCAGAACCCGCTCGACATCCTCGCCCAGCAGACGGTCGCGGCGTGCGCCGTCGGCCCTGTCGACGTCGAGGGCTGGTTCGAGACGGTCAAGCGCTCCGCGCCGTTCCGCACGCTCCCCCGCTCGGCGTACGAGGCGACGCTCGACCTCCTCGCCGGACGCTTCCCGTCCGACGAGTTCGCCGAGCTGCGCCCGCGCATCGTGTGGGATCGCGACCACGGCACGCTCACCGGCAGGCCCGGCGCGCAGCGGATCGCGGTCACGAGCGGCGGCACCATTCCCGATCGGGGCCTGTTCGGCGTCTTCGTCGCGGGCGAGGCCCGCAACGCGCGCGTGGGCGAGCTCGACGAGGAGATGGTCTACGAGTCGCGCGTGGGCGACGTGTTCACCCTCGGCACGACCAGCTGGCGCATCGTCGAGATCACCCACGACCGCGTGAACGTGCTGCCCGCCTTCGGCCAGCCGGGCAAGCTGCCGTTCTGGCACGGCGACGGCCTCGGCCGGCCCGCCGAGCTGGGCGAGGCGCTCGGGCGCTTCTCGCGCGAGATCGCCACGGCATCCGTCGAGAAGGCCACCGCGCGCCTGCGCGAGTCGGGCCTCGACGACAACGCGATCGGCAACCTGCTCGCCTACCTCGCCGAGCAGCGCGAGGCCACCGGCAGCCTTCCCACCGACCGCACGCTGACCGTCGAGCGCTCGCGCGACGAGGTCGGCGACTGGCGCATCATCCTGCATTCCCCGTACGGCATGCACGTGCACGCGCCGTGGGCGCTGGCGGTGAACGCGCGCATCCGCGAGCAGCTGGGGGTCGAGGGGGCCGCGGTCGCGAGCGACGACGGGATCATCGCGCGCGTCCCGGATGCCGCGGCCGAGCCTCCCGGCGCCGACCTGTTCGTCTTCGACCCCGACGAGCTGGAGCAGCTGGTCACGGCGGAGGTCGGCGGCTCGGCGCTGTTCGCCTCGCGGTTCCGGGAGTCGGCGGCGCGCGCCCTGCTCCTCCCCCGCCTGAACCCGTCGCGCCGGTCGCCGCTGTGGCAGCAGCGGCAGCGCTCCGCGCAGCTGCTGGAGGTCGCGCGGCGGCATCCGACGTTCCCGATCATCCTCGAGACGCTGCGCGAGGTGCTGCAGGACGTCTACGACCTGCCGGCGCTGCTGCGCATCGCGCGGTCGATCGGCGACCGGCGCATCCGGCTCGTCGAGACGACGACCGCGCAGCCGTCGCCGTTCGCGCGCGACCTGCTGTTCGGCTACGTCGGCGCGTTCATGTACGAGGGCGACTCGCCGCTGGCCGAGCGGCGCGCGGCGGCGCTGTCGGTCGACCCGGCCCTGCTGAGCGAGCTGCTCGGCAAGGTCGAGCTGCGCGAGCTCCTCGACCCGGGCGTCATCGCGCAGTTCGAGCGCGAGGCGCAGCGGCTCGATCCCGAGCGCCGCGTCCGGGGCGTCGAGGGCGTCGCCGACCTGCTGCGTCTGCTGGGCCCGCTCGACGCCGCCGAGGTCGCCGAACGGCTCGAGGTCGGCGAGGCGGACCGTTCCGTCCGGGACGCCGCCGGATCGGTCGGCACGGCCACGCGGCCGGTCCCGCCCGAGGCCGGGCAGACGTCCCGAACGCCGCACGAGGCGCCGCCGCGCGGCCACGACGACGCGCCGGCCGCACGGCCCG
>NZ_JBDIAB010000186.1:0-5440 GCF_039812165.1 Microbacterium sp. | reverse complement strand
CGCGCGTAGATCAGGCCGACCAGGGCTCCGACGGCGAGGCCGCCCACGTGCGCCTGCCACGAGATCGGCGACATCGACGTGCCGCCCATGAGCGAGCCGATCACCGGCAGGAACGTGATCACGAGGTTGATCCCGAGCACCACCGCGATGCCGGTGATGTTCGCGCCGATGTGGCGTCCGATCACGAGCAGCGCCCCGAACAGGCCGAAGATGGCGCCGGATGCCCCGACCACCGGGGTCGTGAACCCGAACAGCGTGATCGCGACCGAGCCGCCCAGACCGCTCAGCAGGTAGAGCCACAGGAAGCGCCGATGCCCGAGGAGCGGCTCGAGGCTGCGCCCCAGCATCCACAGCGCCAGCATGTTGAGGCCCACGTGCCAGAAGCCGTCGTGGACGAGGAGCACCGTCAACACCCGCCACGGCTGGAACACGCCGCTCAGCTCGGGGTAGAGCAGGGGCGCGAACATGAGGAGCGAGCCCTGCACGAGCGGGCCGAACCCGGGGATCAGCTGCAGCAGGTAGACGAACCCCGTCACCGCCGCGATGCCGTAGGTCACCAGCGGTCGCGAGTCGGACACCCGCACCGCGCGCCGGCGTCGCGGCATCCGGATCACGTTCGAGGCCGCGGGCCGCGCCTCGGCCTGCGCCTGCAGGCACTCCGGGCAGATGACGCCCACCGGCATCTGCGTCTGGCACTCCGGGCAGATCGTGCGCAGGCACCGCTGGCAGAGCACGAAGCTCTGCCGATCGGGATGCCGGTAGCAGAAGTTGTCCGGATTGCTCTGGAAGTCCGCGGAGCTCACGGGCGGGTTCAGACCTCCGCGACGTCGATCGAGGTCAGCACGACCGGCTCGATCGGACGGTCGCCGGCCGCGGTCGGCACCGCGCTGATCGCGTCGACGACCGCGCGCGACGCGTCGTCGGCGACCTCGCCGAAGATCGAGTGCTTGCCCTGGAGCCACGGCGTCGGGTCGGTCGTGATGAAGAACTGCGAGCCGTTGGTGCCCTCGGGGCGGCCGGTGATCGCGTTGCGGCGCAGACCCGCGTTGGCCATCGCGAGCAGGTACGGCTTCTGGAAGGTCAGCTCGCCGTTGATCTCGTCGTCGAACGTGTAGCCGGGGCCGCCGACGCCCTGGCCGAGCGGGTCGCCGCCCTGGATCATGAAGCCGGGGATGATGCGGTGGAAGACCACGTCCTTGTACAGGGGGCCCTCGCCCGGCCTGCCGGTCGCCGGGTCGGTCCAGGCCTGGGTGCCGTCGGCGAGGCCGACGAAGTTGCGCACCGTGCGGGGCGCGTGGTCTCCGAAGAGGTTGACGACGATGTCGCCGTGGTTGGTGTGCAGCGTCGCGACGGCGGTGTGAAGAGGCATGAAGACATTCTCGCATCCGCATGCCCTCCGTTCCGCGCGATGGTGGCAAGATGGGACAAACGCGCCACGAACAGGGAGGACCCCTCGTGAACCTCAGCCGCAAGCGCAAGAAGGAACTGCGCAGCCTCCAGAAGCAGGCCAACACCCTGTGGGAGTCCCAGCAGGTGCTGATCGACCAGGCGGGCGACATCGCCCGCGAAGCGGGCCGCCAGCTCGGCAACTACAACCGCGAGCAGGTCGTCCCCACGGTGCAGGCCACCTACGACAAGTACGCGGCGCCGTACGTCGACAAGGGCGTCGAGACCTCGAGGAAGGTCTACAACGACCGCGTCATCCCGACCGCCGGGGCGATCGTCGGCTCGGCGCTGTCGGTGTGGGATGCCGCGAACGACACCCGCAAGCGTCTCGCGAGCGGTCGTGCACCCGCGGCCGTCGACCTCGACGTCTTCCAGAAGCGCGCCGACTCCTACGGCAAGAAGGTCGCGCAGCGCCTCGCCGCCACCGCTCCGACGCCCGCCCCCAAGCGCGGCATCGGCGCCGGCGGCATCCTCGCCCTCATCCTCGGCGCGGCCGCCGCTCTCGGCGTGCTCTACGCGGCGTGGCAGACGCTGCGCGCCGACGACGAGCTGTGGGTCGCCGACGACCCGCTGCGCGCCCCCGAGGCGTAACGCCTCTCCATGACCGATCGCACACCCGGCGACCTGGATCGGGTGCGCGCCGCTGCCGCCGACCGCGGGCTCGACATCGAACTGCGGCCGCGGCCCGTGGCGGACAGCCTCGCCGGGGCCGCGGCGCTGCTCGGGCTGCAGCCGCGCGACATCGTCAAGACGCTCGTGGTCAAGCGCAGCGACGACACGTACCTGTTCGCGCTCGTGCCGGGAGATCGCGCCATCTCGTGGCCGAAGCTGCGCGCCGTGGTGGGCGTGAACAAGCTGCAGCTGCCCGACCCGGCTCGTGCGCTCGCGGCCACAGGCTACGCGCGCGGCACGATCGTGCCGATCGGGAGCACCACGGACTGGCCGGTCTTCGCCGACGAGGCGATCGTCGGGCGGCGCGTGGCCATGGGCGCAGGCGCTCCCGGCTACAGTCTCTTCGTCGACGCCGACGCCCTGATCGCGGCGTACGGCGCGACGGTCGCCGACATCTCCCAAGCACTCGAGTAGCCGGGCGGTCGGACTCGACGGCTGCGCCGACGCCCGAGGGCGCCGGCGCAGCTCGTGCTAGCTGCTCTTGCGGATCGCGCGTACGCCCGCCCAGAGCCCGACGGCGGCGAGCGCGAACGCGGCGACCCAGCCCCACAGCACGTCGGGACTGCCGAGATCGCCGGCGAAGAGCGCCCGCTCGGCCCGCACGACCCAGTTCAGCGGATTGACCGTCGCCACGGCGGCCATCCAGCCCGGTCCCTCGTCCAGCGGCAGCAGCATGCCGGAGAGGATCATGAGCGGGAAGATCAGGGTCTGCTGAACCCCCCAGAAGAGCCACTCCCGGTCCTTGGTCTTGAGTGCGAGCGTGTACGAGAGCGCACCGAGCCCCACGCCGAAGACCGCGAGCAGCGCGAGCCCGACGACGAGCCCGACGGGGTTCGCCGAGAACCCGAACGGCATCGCGATCAGCACGATGAGGAGCGCCTGGACGACGATCGGCGCGATCTCCTTGAGCGCGCGGCCCACCAGCAGCGACGACCGCGCCAGTGGCGCCACGAGCGTGCGCTCGTGCGAGCCGGTCATCATCTCGTACTGCAGGTTCGACCCGGTCGCCCCGGTGCCGAACAGCACGATCATGACGAGCACGCCCGGCACGAACCACTGGAGCGTCGCGGCGGGATCCCCCGACTGACCGACGAGCAGCGGCGCGAACAGCCCCAGGAACACGAGCGGCTGCACGAGGCTGAAGATGAGGGTGAACGGATCGCGCACCACGGGCTTGAGCTCGCGGGTCAGCACGTTCCAGGTGTCGCGCGCGGGGTTCTCGCGCACGACGGCGTCGGGGCGGATGTCGGTGGTCATCGTCCTGCTCCTTCCAAGGCGGCTTCTTCTTCGACGGGCTCTCCTTCGCCCGCCTCTCGCAGCGTCCTGCCGGTGAGGGCCAGGAACACGTCGTCGAGGGTCGGCGGCACTCCGGTCGCCGACCGGACGGTCAGGCCCGCGGCATCCAGCGCCCGCACCGCGGCGGGCAGCAGCACGTCGCCGTCGGGAGCCGTGACGCCCACCGCGGCGACACCCTCGCGCCGCACGTCGCGGTCGGTGAGGCGCCGCACGACGTCGAGCGCGCGATCGGCGTCGTCGGCCGTCGCGAACCCGAAGGTCACGACGTCGCCGGCGAGGGTGGCCTTGAGCGCCGATGCCGTGTCGTCGGCGATCACGCGCCCCTTGTCCATGACCATGACGCGCTCGGCGTAGCGGTCGGCCTCCTCGAGGTAGTGCGTCGTGAGGAACAAGGTCGTGCCGTGCTGCGCGCGCAGGTCGAGCACGTGCTGCCACAGGTTCGCCCGGCTCTGCGGGTCGAGCCCCGTCGACGGCTCGTCGAGGAAGACGAGCGGCGGCGCGTGCATGAGCCCCAGGGCGATGTCGAGCCGCCGCTTCTGCCCGCCGGACAGCTGCTGCACAGACCGCGTCGCGAACGAGGCGAGGTCGAGCGACTCGATGAGCTCGTCGGCGCGCGCGCGGGCGGCGCGCTTCGACATGCCGTAGAACGCGCCCTGGCTGATCAGCTCGTCGCGCACGCGCTGGGCGAAGCTGCCGCTGGTCAGCTGGCCGACGTAGCCGATGCGCGCACGCACGTCGGCCGGGCGGCGCAGGATGTCGAACCCGACGACCCGCGCGGTGCCGGAGGTCGGCGGGATGAGGGTCGTGAGCATGCGCAGGCTCGTGGACTTGCCGGCGCCGTTGGGCCCGAGGAAGGCGACGAGCTCTCCCCGGGCGACCTGGAACGTGAGGTCGGTGACGGCCTCGACGGTCTTCTTCTTGACGGTGAAGCGCTTGGTCAATCCCTGCGCTTCGATGATCGGTTCGGTCATGCGACCAGGCTAGAAAGCAACGCGGACAGATTCTGTCCTCGATGAATGGCAATCTTGCTCCATGACCGACACGACGTCGCGAGCACTGGCGCTCCTCAACCTCCTGCAGACTCACCGGCACTGGCCCGGCTCCGAGCTCGCAGACCGCCTCGGGGTCACCGAGCGGACCGTGCGCCGCGACGTCGAGCGGCTGCGCGAGCTGGGCTACCGCATCGAGTCCGCACCGGGAGCGACCGGGGGCTATCGGCTCGAGGCGGGGAGCGCCGTCCCTCCCCTGCTCCTCACCGACGACGAGGCGGTCGCGATGGCGATCGGCCTGCGGGTCGCCGCCGAGCAACGGCTCATCGGCGGTCCCGAGACCACCCTCACGGCGCTCGCGAAGCTCGAGCAGGTGCTCCCCGCCGCACTGCGCCGTCGCGTCAACGCGCTCGCGGACGCCGTGCAGCCCGCCGGCATCCGCACCGGTGCCGCGGTCTCCCCCGCCGTGCTCGGCGAGCTCGCCCTCGCGGTGCGCGACCACGAGCGCGTGCGGTTCTCGTACACGTCCGCGACGGGCGCCGTCACGAGCCGTCGCGTCGAGCCGCACGCGCTCGCGCCGGCCGACCGGCACTGGTACCTGCTGTGCTGGGACCTCGATCGCGACGACTGGCGCACCTTCCGGGTCGACCGGCTCAGCGGCATCCAGCACCTTCGCGTGCTGTTCGCCCCCAAGCCCCTGACGCGCGACGAGATCGAGGAGTTCGTGCTCGTCGCCCGCTCGTGGGTGCGCCAGAACGTCGAGACGGATGCCGTCATGGCGATGCCCCTCGACGAGATGCGCGCCTGGTTCGGTCAGTGGGGGCAGGGCGCGACCGCCGAGGACGCGCAGCACACCCGGTGGCCGGTCGGCGGCGCCGACTGGCGCGAGGCGATGTACGGGCTGACCTACATCCCGCCCGGCGTCGAGTACACGACCGATCTGGCCGAGCCGTCGCGCTCCGAGCTCCGCGAGATGCTCGAGCGCATGCTCCGCGCGCTCGACGCCCCGCCGCCCCCGGCCGTGCACCGCTGACGGG
>NZ_JBDIAB010000185.1:0-5499 GCF_039812165.1 Microbacterium sp. | reverse complement strand
CTGTGCACCGCGTCGATGAGCGCGTGGTGCTGCGTCATGGCGCGGGCGGGGTCGGAGCGGATCGCCTGGTCCTGCGCGAGCGACACGGTCAGGTGGGCCTCGATCACGGGCCACACGCGCAGCAGGAGGCGGTTCTCGGACGCCTCCCACACGCCGCGGTGGAAGGCCACGTGCGCCTCGTGCTGGACGAGCGGGTCGGGGTCGGCCTCGACGGCCTCGAATCGCGCCCAGTGCCGGTCGAGAGCGGCCATGCGGCGGCCCGAGTCGTCTTCGAGGATCGCGTCGATCGCGAGCATGTCGAGCGCGTGGCGCGTGACGGCGAGATCGAGGTGGTCGCCGGGGCTCAGCTCGGCCACGTACATGCCGCGATAGGGCTCCTGGGTGAGCAGGCCCTCGATCGAGAGCTGGTTCAGGGCCTCGCGGAGCGTGGGGCGGCTGACGCCGAGCTGCGTCGAGAGCCCGACCTCGGTGACCTTGTCGCCGGGCTGGAGGACGCCCTTGACGATGGCGCGGCGGATCTCCTGGATCGCGCCGTCGCGACGGGAGAGACCTGCGACCTGACCCAAGCCGTTCGTCCGTACGTCTGCCACCGCAGTCCACCCCATCCCGGCGTCGGCGAAGACGTGCCGAACCTCTTGCGTGATTGCCAGATTATCAGAGGCGGCGTTTCAGTCGGCGATGGCGCGCATGAAGGCGGTGAGCACGGCGTCGATGGCGGGGGCGAGCTGCGACCCGCTCCGGTGGGCGGCGAACACGCGCCGCACCGGCCGCCCGGGAAGGTCGATGCGGCGCAGACGCGGCCGCTCGCTGTCGAGCAGCAGCCTCGGCAGCACGGCGACCGCGTTCCCGGTCTCGACGAGCCTCATCTGCACGAGCAGGTCGTCCGACTCGAACTGGACCTCGGGCTCGACGCCCAGCTCGCGGCAGAGGCCGAGGCACCAGGCCCGGGCGTCACTGCCGACCGGCTCCATGACCCACGGCATCCGCGCGCCGACATCGGCCGGCGTGTGCGGCGGGTCGACGTCCTCCGGCGCGACCAGCACGAGGGGATCGTCGAGGAGCGGCACGACGTCGATGCCCTTCTGCCGGCTCACCGGCAGGCCCGGGTACTCCTCGCCGAGGACGATGTCGAACTCGCGCGCCGCGAGTGCCCCGAGCGCGCGGTCGGGGGCGATGCGGCTGACGAGCATGCGCGGGTGCGGCGTCGTGCTCTCGAGCATCCGGATCACGCGGGGGAGGAAGGCCAGCGACGCGGTCTGCAGGGCCGCCACGCGCACGTCGCCCTCGGCGACGGCGCGGACCGCGGCCACCGCGGCCTCGGCGCGCTCGATCTCGCCGAGGATCCGGGGCGCGTGCTCGGCGAGGATCTCGCCCTCGCGGGTCAGCCGAACGCCGCGCCCGACGCGCTCGATCAGCCGGGCGCCGGCCTCGGTCTCGAGCACCTTCAGCTGCTGCGACACGGTCGACGGGCTGAAGGAGAGCGCCTCGCTGACGGCGTGCACCGATCCGCGGCGGCGCAGCTCCTGGAGGAGCAGGAGGCGGTGGGGACTGAGCACGCGTCCAGTCTAATCATTCGTCAATACCGAATGAAATAGCAGGAAAACAGTCGCTTGTGTCGAATGGATGCTCGCGATGAGAGTGAATGCGTCGTCCCGATCCCTCCCGACCAGCAAGGACCGCCCATGGCGCCACGCACCCCGTTCCTGTTCCTCTCCGAGGCGGACATGATCGCCGCCGGCGTCGACGACGCGGCGCGCAGCGTCGACGTCGCCGACGAGGTGTTCCGCCTGCTCCGCGACGGCGACTACGTGATGGGCGGGGCGAGCGGCAACAGTCACGGGCTCGTGCTCGTCTTCCCGAAGACCTCGCCGTTCCCGAACATGCCGCTCGCCGGTCCCGACCGGCGCTTCTCCGCGATGCCCGCCTACCTCGGCGGCAGGTTCGACCTCTGCGGTGTCAAGTGGTACGGCTCCAACGCCGCCAACCGCGACCGCGGGCTGCCGCGCTCGGTGCTGACCGTCATGCTCAACGACAAGGACACCGGGGAGCCGCTCGCGCTCCTCTCGGCCGGGCGGCTCAGCTCGTCGCGCACCGCGGCCGTGCCCGCGGTCGCCAGCCGGTATCTCCCCGCCCGGCCGCCCCGCACGATGGCCGTCGTCGGCTGCGGCGTGATCAACCGTCAGGCGGTGCGGGCGCTGCTGTCGCAGCATCCCGGCGTCGAGCGGGTCGTCTGCCACAACCGCTCGCGCGACAAGGCGGAAGGGTTCGCGGCCTGGCTGCGCGCGGACCACGGCGTCGACGCGGTCGTCGCGGACACCCCGCGCGCGTGCGTCGCGGGCGCCGACCTCGTCACCGTCGCGGCATCGCGCACCGCGCCGCTGCGCATCGAGGCGGCGTGGTTCGCCCCGGACGCGTGCATCCTGCTGAGCGGTCCGATGCAGTCCGACGAGGCGCTGTGGACCACGAGCCGCGTCGTGCTCGACCACGTGCCGCTGCACGAGACGTACGTCGCCGACGCGCGAGCGAGCGCCGACGTGCACGCCGGGTACGCCGCGCAGATCGGCGGCCCGGCCTACGAGCTCATGGATGCCGGAGCCCTGCCGCCCCTGGCGGAGACCGAGGACCTCGGCACGATCATGCAGGAGCGGCGACCGCCGCGTGCCGGGCGCACGGTCTTCATCGCGAGCGGCATGGCCGTGTTCGACGTCGCCTGGGGCGCCGACCTGCTCGCCACCGCGCGCGAGCGGGGGATCGGGACGCCGCTCGAGCTGTGGGGCGAGGACGACGCCGACGAGGACGGCGGTGCCGGGCGATGAAGATCCGCAACCACGACGCGCTCGTCTCGACCGGCGAGAGGGCGTCGCGCGAGCTCGTCCTCGGCATCGTCGACGACGCGCTCGACGCCGTCGACGCCTACCGGCGCATCCGCGGCCTCATGCGGCTCGAGGGCGACGTGCTGCACGTCGGCAACCGGCGGTGGGACCTCGCGACGAAGCGGAACGTCTACCTCATCGGCGCCGGCAAGGCGTGCAACGCGATGGCGATGGCGGTCGACCACGTGCTGGGCGACCGCCTCACGCGCGGCATCGCGATCGTCAAGATCGCCGAGCCCGGCGACGTCTTCGGCCGCACCGAGGTCCATGTCGGCGGGCATCCGCTGCCCGATCGGGCCGGTCACGAGGCGACGCGGCGGATCCTCGACCTCGTCGACGCCGCGGGCGCCGACGACCTGTTCGTCGTCGTCGTCAGCGGCGGCAGCTCGGCGCTCATGAACGCGCCCGTCGAGCCGATCACGGTCGAGGACGAGGCGCTCACCACCGAGGTGCTGCTGACGTCCGGCCTCGGAATCTACGAGATCAACGCCGTCCGGCGGCACATCTCGCGCACCAACGGCGGACGGCTCGCCGAGCGCATCCGAGCCCGCGGGGCGGAGCTGATCGGCATCGGCATCTCGGACGCCGTCGGCAAGCCGCCCACCGGCGACATCCGCGAGCCCGACCCGGGCTACGTCAGCACGCCGATCGGCGCCGACCGCACGACGCTCGACGACGCCCGCGCCGCGATCGACGGGCACGGCCTGCGCGAGCGGCTGCCCCGATCGGTCACCGACTTCCTCGACCGCGCCGGCGCCGCCGAGGAGACGCCGAAGGAGTTCCCGGAGAACACCTACTTCCTGATCAACACGCTCCCCGACCTGGCCGAGGCGGCCGTGCGCGCCGCCGAGGCGCGCGGCGTGCCCGCCCACCTCCTGACGACGTTCCTCGAGGGCGAGAGCCGGGATGCCGGGACGTTCATGGCGTCGCTCGCGCGCGAGATCCAGACCAGCGGACGCCCGTTCGCGGCCCCGTGCGTCGTGGTGAGCTCGGGCGAGACCGTCACCCACCTGCGTCCGGGCGACCGGATCACCGGCCACGGCGGCCCGTCCCAGGAGCTCGCGCTGGGCTTCGCGCTCGCGGCCGAGGCCGTGCCGGGCGCCTGCATGTACGCGATGGACTCCGAGGGCACCGACGGCACCTCGCTCGCGGCGGGCGGCATCACCGACTCCTCGTCGGCGGCGCGCGCGGCGGCGGCGGGCGTCGACCTCCGCGCGCACCTGCGCGGACACGCCTCCTTCGAGGCGCTCGAGGCGATGGGCGACGTCGTCATCACCGGCAACACCGGCACCAACCTCTGCGACCTGAACGTTCTCTACGTGCCCGCCCTCCCCGAAGGAGCATCATGACCGTCATCACCTCCGTCGTCGCCCGCCAGATCCTCGACTGCAAGGCCCGCCCCATGGTCGAGGTCGAGATCGGCACCGCCGACGGCGCGATCGGCCGTGCGGCCGCTCCCACCGGATCGTCGGTCGGCGTCCACGAGTCGGCCGTGCTGCGCGACGGCGATCCGGACAGCTACCGCGGGCTCAGCGTCCACGCGGCCGTGCGGAACGTCGCGGAGGTCATCGCACCGCGCCTCGTCGGCGGCGCCTTCGACGACCAGCGCGCGCTCGACGACGTCCTGCTCTTCCTCGACGGCACCGCCGACAAGGGGCTCCTGGGCGGCAACGCGGTCTACCCGGTGTCGGTCGCGTTCCTGCGCGCGCAGGCCGCCGAGCGGGGCGAGCCGGTCTACGAGCACGTCGCCCGCGGACCGCTCGCGTCGATCCCGGTGCCGTGCTTCAACGTGCTCAACGGCGGACGCAACCAGGACGTCGTGCAGGCGTTCAACGAGTTCCTCGTCGTGCCCTACGGCGCCGCGACGGTCGCGGAGGCGATCGAGATGGGCGTCGTGATCTTCCACGAGCTGCCGGGGGTGATCCGGCGCAGCACCGGCAGGGCGGCGACGACCGCGAGCTCGCAGGGCTACGCGGCCCCGTACGCCGATCCGCGCGCGGTGCTGGGGCTCATGCAGGACGCCGTCGTCGCGGCCGGGTACGAGGGCAGGGTCGCGTTCGCGCTCGACTGCGCGTCGAGCGAGATGTACGACGCCGAGACGCGGACGTACGAGCTGGACGGGCGCCGCGTCGACAGCGCCGAGCAGGTCGGCGTGCTGCGGGAGCTCACCGAGGAGTTCGACCTGCTCTTCGTCGAGGACCCCCTCGACGAGGACGACTGGGCGGGCTTCGCGCTCGCCGTGCGCGAGCTCCCGCGCACGTGGGTGCTCGGCGACGACCTCATCGTCACCAACCGCCGCCGGCTCGAGCGCGCGATCGACGAGCGGGCCGCGGACGGGTTCGTCCTCAAGCCCAACCAGATCGGCACGATCAGCGAGGCGCTCGACACGTTCGACCTCGCCACCGCCCACGGCATGCTGGCGCTTCCCTCCGGCCGGTCGGGCGGCGTCATCGACGACATCGTCATGGACCTGTCGCTGGGGCTGCAGGTGCCGTTCCAGAAGAACGGGGCGCCGCGCTCGGGCGAGCGGATCGAGAAGCTCAACTTCCTCCTCCGCGCCGCCGAGCGGATGCCGGAGGCCGCGCTCAGCCGCCTCGAGGGCGTCGCGCGGTTCTGAGCCGGCTCG
>NZ_JBDIAB010000184.1:0-5579 GCF_039812165.1 Microbacterium sp. | reverse complement strand
TTCCGGATCGCGTTACGCGTGGCAACGGATGCCGCCGGCAGAGCGTGGAAGGAACAACGACATGAGCGTGTCGCAGACTGATCGGTCGGCACAGACGAACATCTCTCAGGATCGGGACGACACTCCCGGTTCTGCGCCGGAGCACGAGGGTGCTCCGGCACCCGAGGACGTCCCCCGCCCGGCACCGACGCCGACCGGCCCCGGGGTATCCGCGCGGCCGGTCGCGAACATCGGTGTCGTAGGCCTGGCGGTGATGGGCTCGAACCTGGCCCGCAACCTGGCCAGCCGTGAGGGCAACACGGTCGCGATCTACAACCGCAGCCACGACAAGACCGAGCACCTCGTCGCAGCGCACCCCGAGGCCGGGTTCGTCGCGGCGGCGACGTATGAGGAGTTCGCGGCATCGCTGTCGAAGCCCCGCACGGCGATCATCATGGTCAAGGCCGGCGCGGGCACGGATGCCGTGATCAACGCGCTCGTGGATGTGTTCGAGCCGGGCGACATCATCGTCGACGGTGGCAACGCTTTGTTCACCGACACGATCCGCCGCGAGAAGGCGGTCCGTGAGACCGGGATCAACTTCGTGGGCGCCGGGATCTCCGGCGGCGAAGAGGGCGCGCTGCTGGGCCCGTCGATCATGCCCGGCGGTTCGGACGAGTCCTGGGTGACGCTCGGTCCGATCCTGAAGAGCATTGCGGCGGTCGCGGAGGGTGAGCCGTGTGTCACGCACGTCGGTCACGACGGCGCCGGGCACTTCGTGAAGATGGTGCACAACGGCATCGAGTACGCCGACATGCAGCTGATCGCCGAGGCGTACGACCTGATCCGCCGCGGCACCGGCAAGACCCCCGCCGAGATCGCGGACGTGTTCGCCGAGTGGAACCGCGGCGAGCTGGAGTCGTACCTGATCGAGATCACCGCCGAGGTGCTCCGGCAGGTGGATGCCGAGACCGGCAAGCCGCTCGTCGACGTGATCCTCGACCAGGCCGGCGCGAAGGGCACCGGCGCGTGGACCGTGCAGACAGCCCTCAACCTCGGCGTGCCGGTCTCCGGGATCGCCGAAGCCGTATTCGCCCGCTCCCTCTCCAGCCACCCCGAACAGCGGGCCGTCTCGGGTGACCTGCCCGGCCCCGTCGAGGGCCTCGCCGTGGACGACGCGGACGCGTTCATCGAAGACGTCCGCCTCGCCCTCTACGCATCCAAGATCGTCGCGTACTCGCAGGGATTCGATGAGATCCGCGCGGGAGCTGCCGAGTACGACTGGAGCATCGACCTCGGGGCCGTCTCGAAGATCTGGCGCGGCGGCTGCATCATCCGCGCGCAGTTCCTCAACCGCATCGCCGATGCGTACGACGGAGCCCCCGACCTTCCGGTGCTCCTCACCGCGCCCTACTTCGTCGAGGCCCTCGGCCGCGCGCAGGGATCATGGCGCCGCATCGTGCAGACCGCCGCCGGTGCCGGCATCCCCGCCCCCGCGTTCTCGTCGTCGCTGTCGTACTACGACGGGCTCCGCGCCGAACGCCTCCCCGCCGCCCTCGTCCAAGGACAGCGCGACTTCTTCGGCGGCCACACCTACAAGCGCATCGACAAGCCCGGCACCTTCCACACCCTCTGGTCAGGCGACCGCACCGAAATCGAAGCCGAAGACACCCACTGAGGATCGATGTGATCGTGCACGGAAGCCCCGCGGGATTCGCGGCCGGTTGCCGGTCGCGTGGCGGCTGCCCGCACGCCGGCTCCCAGACGACTTTGACGTGCGTCGAAGCCTCCATCGCTCGACGCCGGGACTACGCGTTCGCCCGCCTTCCCGCCACTCAAGTGCTCCCCCGCAGTCGCGAGGAACCCACCGCGGAAGCCGGCCCTCTGCAGGGGCCGACGGAAGTTCACGGGACCTGGTGGGGATACCGGAGAGGCTGCACATCGGATCACGGGTGCCCCAACTGGGAACTCGGCCGGGTGACCTGCGCTGAGGCGCGCCGTCGATACTTGGCGAAGTGGAAGGCGTCCCGGTGGGAAGGCACCGGTCGGAGCATCGAGCACGGCACGTCGAATGGATACCTTCTCGGATGCCGCGATCGCTGCCCCGGCGATGGGCAGGGTCTGACCTGCAGCGATGCCCGCACCCGCTACAAGCTGGAGCGAGCGCGCGCGGCCGGTGTGCACCCGCGCGATGAGCTCGTGCCCGCCGACGAGATCGTCCGAGTGTTGCGGCAATGGGTGAACGCGGGCAGGTCCATTCGCAGCATCGCTCGCGCCACCGGCTGCGGCAAGAGCACCCTCACCGCACTTCTCACCTCAGACGCCGCGCGCAACGCGCGTGTGACTCCGGCGACCGCGCGCAAGATCATGCTCGCCGAAGCCGCGTGACGGAGTCTCATGGACTGGGGTCTACTGCTCGATCTTGCCGGGACGTTCTTTTTCGCCGTCTCAGGCAGCCTGCTCGCGGCACGTCGCGGGTTCGATGTCATGGGGTCGCTGCTGTTGGGGTCGTTGACAGGGGGTTGGCGGGGGTGTCATGAGAGACCTTGTCCTCGGCGTCCCGCCGGTCGCATTCGCCGAGCCTGTGCACATGCTTGCCCCGGTCGCCGCGGCCGTTCTGGTCTTCTTCCTGATGCCGGGTGTCGAGCGCTTCGCTCGAGTGCTCCTGGTCTTTGATGCCGGCGGTCTCGCGCTGTTCTGCACGACAGGGACAACGGTGGCGCTTGCAGCGGGGATGAACCCGTTCTCGGCTGCTCTGCTCGGTGCACTGACGGGCATAGGCGTTGTCCTGTTGCGGGACGTCGTCGCCAATCGAGTACCGCAGGTGTTCAACCCTCGGGACCTCTACGCCGTGCCCGCGCTGCTGGGCGCTGCGCTGATCTCCGGACTCTGGGTGGTCGATGTGATCGGACCGTTGACCCTCATGGTGGTCGCCGGGATGGTATTCGCCTTCCGCATCGCTTCGCTGAGACTCCACTGGCACGTCCCCCACGCATCCCGACACTCTGCAAGGACGGGCAGCGAGAACGCCTGAGCCCAACGACCCCTTGTCGCACCTGAAGTCGGTCGCTTGCGGCGCTGCAAGACAACGACGCTCGCGCCAAACACGCCCGGCCAAGGTTGCGGTGGGGCAGACTCCCACCGTCGATTTCGCGGACTAATCCGGCTCTCCTGACTGATCTGTGGGTCAGTGCCGGCCGGGGAGGGCTGGTCGGTGGGTGCCGAGGGTGAGCATGGCCAGGGCGATGAGGGGCTTGGCGGAGTGGAATCCGAACGCGACTCGGGTGATCAGGCGGATCTTGGTGTTGGTGGACTCGATGAGCCCGTTCGAGAGGTTGTGCTCGATGGCGGCGAGGATCCTGGCGCGGTGCTTGACGACGCGCTTTTGCAGCTTCACGAACGCGGGGATCCGGCACCGTCGGGCCCAGCTGATCCACCGGTCCAGGGCTTCGACGGCGGCCTCGTACGGTAGCTGGAAGATCACCCGCAGACCTTCCTTGAGCAGGTAGGCGCGGTACAGCCGCGGATCGGCGCGTGCGATCCAGGCGAGCTTGACCTGCTGGTTCTCGGTGAGGTTCTCGGGGTTCTTCCACAACGAGTATCTGGCGCCTCTCAGCGCTGTGGCTCGCTCACTGCCCGGTCTGGGCGGCGCATCCTTGCGGGGGCGCCCGCGGCCACGCCCCGGCTCGCTGCTGGCCTGCTTGCGGGCTTCGTTCCAAGCCTGACGGCGGACCTCGTCGAGCGCCTCGGTCGCCCACTTCACGATGTGGAAGGGGTCCGCGGCCCGGACCGCGTTCGGGCACCGACCGGCGACGATCTGGTCGATGAAGTCGGCCCCATCCGCGGAAACATGGGTGATCAGCTGGCAACGGTCCTCGCCGAGCAGATCGAAGAACTCGGCCACCGTCGCGCTGTTCCGACCCGGTGCGGCCCACACCAGCCGGCGGGTGTCGTGGTCGACCACGACCATCAGGTACTTGTGGCCCTTCTTGTAGCTGATCTCGTCGATCCCGATCCGCCGCAACCCGTCGAAGCGATCACCGGCGCCGTCGACATCGGCCCAGACCCGCGCGATGATCGATCCCACCGTGCGCCACGCGATCCGCATGAACTCGACCACGGTGGACTTCGACGCCTGCGTGGCCAGCCACACCACCTGATCATCGAAGACGGTGGTGTGCCCGGCGTCGTGACGAGCCCACGGCACCGCGGCGACCACCACGCCGTGGACCCGGCACCGCACCCTGGGCGAGTCAGCCTCCACGAACGCCTGGATCGTTCCCAGATCCAGCGTCCGCCACCGCCGTCGACCCGGCCCGGCGTCATAGCCCGGGCTCCGACGATGACAGATCCCGCACCGGCCACGCTCCCGCGACCGGGGCCGCACATGCGCGACGAGCATCTGCGCGTCCTCGTCGAACTCGACCCGTTCGAGCACCGTCTTCTCGACCCCGAGCAGACCCCGCCATAAGCTGACATCACGCACGCCGTTCTCCTGACCACTGGTTCCGATGCCTTCGACAGCTCAGAACCTATACAGGAAGCGGCGTGCGCCACACTCAGACCCGCTCAAGCACCCACAGAAGCGTCAGGAGCGCCGACAAGTCGGGGGTTTTCGTGGCGGTGACGGTGGGATTTGAACTCACATCCAGTGATCTTTCGGTGGTGTGCGGAGCTTTCCTCGCCCGTGTTTCCGCGGGTGCCGACCTTTCGTGGATGTGCTCACCAGCACCAGATGCGACTCGTTCTTTCTCACGCGTTTACCCGCGCGTCTGCCGACACGACCCCGATCGCGGGTGGCGTCCGAGCGCGCACTAGGTGAAGGTACGTCGGCGCGCGCGGAACGTACCCGGCCTCGAGCGCGGTCACCTCGTCCTCGCTGAGATCGATGTCCAGTGCCGCCACGGCGTCCGCGAGATGGTGCGCCTTGGTCGCGCCGGACAGCACCGAGTCGACCACAGGGTTCTTCAGCACCCAAGCGAGCGCGACCTGCGCCATGGAGACGCCACGCTCGGCGGCGATCCGCTCGATCGCATCAACGACCGCACCTGCCTTGAAGACGGCCGCGCCACGAACGCGCAGCTCACCGATGCTGGCGAGGCTGCCTACGAAGCGAGCCGGTCGCTGTACGCGACGGCGGTGCGCCGCATGGTGCTCGATGGCCTCGATGCCGACGGCGTCGCGCAGCTCGCCGACCTGTCCTACTCGATCCTGACCAAGCTCGACCCGGACGCACGGGTGAAGGTCACCGAAGCCGGACGAGCATGCGCCGCCGACCCTGTCGTCATGTGGCCATTACCGAACGATCTGAAAAGGACATCGCCGAGCGAACCCGGAAGGCTGGCCGCGAGCGGACCATCCCCAGGAGGAGGGCGTGAGTCGCGAAGGAACGCGGCTCACCTGCGCTCAATCTAAGGTCTTGCGGCCGTGGAGCCCCGGACCACGAGCTGGGTCGGAAGCAGTTCCTCCTCCGTGCTCACTTCGTCACCGCGTAGCAGGGCGAGCAGGTGCGACGAAGCACGTTCGCCCGCGAGTTCGAGCTGACTGCGGACGGTGGTGAGCGCGGGAACGATCAGTTCACTCCCGAAAATGTCGTCGAA
>NZ_JBDIAB010000183.1:0-5603 GCF_039812165.1 Microbacterium sp. | reverse complement strand
ACGACGACTCGATCGACGGCGACGAGGTGGTGTTCCCCGACGGCTACGACCGCCTGCCGGCGCATCTCGCCGAGGGGCTCGACGTGCGCCTCGGGCACGTCGTCTCACGCGTGCAGTGGTCCGTCGACGGGGTCGCGGTCACGACCGATCGCGGCACGCTCACGGCGGATGCCGCCGTCGTGACGGTGCCGGTCGGCGTGCTGCGCTCGGAGGGCTTCGTCGTCGACCCGCCGCTGCCCGAGCCGGTCGCGGGAGCCCTGAGCCGACTGCGGATGAACGCGTTCGAGAAGGTCTTCCTGCGGTTCGACACGAGGTTCTGGGACGACGGCGTCTACGCGATCCGCCAGCAGGGGCCCGAGAGCCGCTGGTGGCACTCGTGGTACGACCTCACCGCGCTGCACGGCACGCCGACGCTGCTGACCTTCGCCGCGGGGCCCGCGGCGCTCGCGACACGCGACTGGCCGGACGAGCGAGTCGTCGACTCGATCCTCGCGCAGCTGCGCCGGCTGTACGGCGACGGCGTCCCGCGGCCGACGCACGTGCACCGCACGGCGTGGCAGGACGACCCGTTCGCGCGCGGCTCGTACGCGTACATGACCCTCGGCTCGACGACCGCCGACCACGACGACCTCGCGACGCCGGTCGGCGGCGTGCTGCACCTGGCGGGCGAGGCCACCTGGACCGACGACCCCGCGACGGTGACGGCGGCGCTGTGCTCCGGCCATCGCGCCGCGGTGAACGTGCTCGGCGAGGACGTCCCGATCGACGCGGTGTGGAAGGGACCCCGCGCATGACCGGCACACGCGCATGACCGGTAGGCCGGGCGCGTCCAGGGTGCTCCAGACCGTCGCCGCGCCGATCCGTGGGCTGCGCCGCGTGCGCCGTCCCGCGACCGACTCGGCGCCCGCGTTCGACCTCGCGTACATCCGGAGCGGCCCGCCGAGCGCGACGCCCGTGCTCGTGATCCCGGGCGGGCCCGGGCTGGCCTCCGTCCTCCCCTACCGCGGCCTGCGGCGCCGCGCCGCCGCCCGCGGGCGCGACGTCATCATGGTGGAGCACCGCGGCGTCGGGCTCTCGCGCGCCGACCTCGCCGGCCGTGCGCTGCCGTTCTCGGCCATGCGCGTGACCGCCGCGATCGACGACCTCGCGGCGGTGCTCGACCACGAGGGCGTCGACACGGCGTTCGTCGTGGGCTCGTCGTACGGCAGTTATCTCGCCTCGGGCTTCGGGGCGCGGCATCCCGATCGCGTCGCGGGGATGCTGCTCGACTCGGCGCTGCAGTCCACCGACGACCTGCCGCTCGAACGCGCGCGGGTCCGCGAGCTGTTCTGGGATGCCGGCACGCCGGAGGCGGCGGCCGTCCGGTGGCTCGTCGACGGCGGCGACGACCAGCGCCGGCTGCTCGACGTGGTCCGCGCCGCGTACGAGCTCGGCGGCCCGCGGCTGCTGCTGCCGCTCCTGGAGCGGCGCGTGCGCGGCCATCGCGATCCGGTGTGGGCGGCCCTCGAGGCCTACGCGAGCCGCAGCGCGTCGATCCTCCGCATGCCGGGCGTCTACGAGTTCGACCTCGTCGGCGCGATCGGCTTCCGCGAGCTGCACTACGGCGCACCGCCCGACGGCGGACCGCTCGACCCGGCACTCACCTACTCGCCGATCGCGGACCGGTTCCCCGTGTTCGCCGGCGAGCCGTTCGACCTGCCGGCGCTCACGCCCCGCTTCTCGTGGCCGATCGTGGTGCTCTCCGGCGATCGCGACCTGCGCACGCCCCCGGCCATCGCCGAGCGGGTCGCCGACACGGCGCACGACGCGGTGCTCGCGCGCATCGACAACGGGCACAGCGCCCTCGAGACGCATCCCCTCGCGCTGCTGCACGCGGTCGACCGGCTCGTCGCCGGCACGCAGCACGAGCTCGCGGGCGAGACCGCGGCGATGGACCGGATGCCGCATCGCGGCCTCGCGGCCCGCTTCCCCGACCTGCTCATGGCGGGCGTCCGGCTGGAGCAGGCGATACGGCGCTGACGCGGCACCCGCCGGGCGCCGACCGGCGCGGCCGCGGGGATCAGACGCGCTGGGCGTGCACGGCCTCGAGCGCCGCGGCATCCGCGGCTGTCATGCCGTCGATCTCCTCGCCGTTCCACACGATGTCGTCGCCGAGGGCCTCGAGGAGCGCCTCGTGCTGCCCGCGGTCGAGCTTCGCGCCGTGCACGAGCGCCGCGGGTGCCCACAGCATGGCGAGGTCGTCGTGCCAGCCGGCGCCGATGTCGCGCACGTGGATGAGGTCGTGCAGCGACGTGGGCAGGTGCTTGAGCGGCTCGGCGAAGCTGTCGGCCATGACGGCGAGCTTGATCTCGCGCTCGACGCCCGGCTCGACGACGGCCGGGGCCGCCACGGCGGCGGTCAGTCCCGCGGAGAGCTCCTCGGCGTCGAGCAGGATGACCCCGTTCGTCGTGCGGGGGTTGCACTCGATGCCGTACAGCTGCCCGTCGTGGTCGACCCAGTCGAACGAGAGCTGGCCGGTGTAGGTGTCGTCGAGCGCGTCCACGAGCCGCTGCGTGTACTCGAGCGTCTGCGAGCTGTCGACGGCGAGGAAGGCGATGCCGGTGCTGTGCGCCCACTGCTCCGGCGCGCGATACGTGCAGTGGGCGGTGACCCGGCCGTCCACGATGGTGCTGTACGTGCACACCATCGGTCCGTCGACGAACGGCTGCACGAGCCACGGCTGGTCGGGCGTGGGGTGGACGTCGGCGACCGCGAGCTGGCCGGCGAGCGGCCCGGTGTTGGTGAGGAGCGACACGCCGCCGCGCGAGAACGCGGCGCGCGCGAAGTACTGCGGGAACCGCGCGATGGCGGCCGCGAGCGACGCGTCGTCGGTCGCGACGACCGTCTCGGGCACGGGCACGCCGGCCTCGACGGCGAGCCGCTGGAAGCTCACCTTGTCGTGCAGGCGCGCGAGCTTGTCGAACCCGCCGGTGTAGAGCCGCACGCGGTCGGGCAGGTCGGCCGCACGCGCCGACAGGTAGAAGGCCTCCTCGAAGGTCGGCAGGATCACGTCGATCTCGAAGCGCGTGACGATGTCGCTCACGTCGGCGACGAAGCGGTCGGTGTCGAACCGCGGCGAGGCCGTCGTGGCATGCGCGGCGACGTACTTCGAGTGGCTGCCGATCGCGCCCGGATACGTGTCGCTGGCCACCACCGTATGGCCGGTGCTGCCGAGCTTGCGGATGATGTCCAGTGCGAACGGATTGCGCGAACTCGTCACCAGCACTCGCATGAGAACCCCCTCAGGTCGGCAGCACGACGGCTGCGCACAGCCTATCGACGCGGCCTCACGCGGGCGAGACCGGCACGGCCGTCAGCGTCGCCACGAGAAGCTCGGATGCCGCGGCCACCGCGATCGCGACCGCCACCAGCCGCGCGGCGCGGCGCGGCCGGAACGCCACGCGCTCGGCGACGAACCCCGCGGTGAGCACCGCCATCGTCGCGAGCGTATGCCCGCTCAGCGCCATCGCGGCCATCGCCGGGCCGCACGACAGCGCGCACCATCCGGCGTAGAGCGCGCCCGGTCGCACCTGGCTCTGCGTGCCGGCGCCCAGCTGCAGCCGCACCAGGTGGCAGCGACGCAGGCCCCGCTCCTTGAGCGGCGCGAGCTGCCAGACGACGACGGCGAGCCACAGCCCCGCGAACGCCCAGGGCGCCGCACGCGCGTCGAGCGGGGGTGCGAGCACGGCGAGCGGGACGACGACGGCTCCCACCAGCATCCACACCAGCAAGGCGCCGGTGAGCGTCTCGGCGATCGCGCGCGTGCGCACGCGGCCCGGGCAGCGCTGCGCGACCGACCGCACGCGCGGCACCATGACGGGGCCCATCATCGCGACCACCATGAGCAGCCACCAGGCGCCCGCCACGAGCACCGCGAGCAGCAGGCCGCCGTCGGCGACGGCCGCGGCGTGATGCGACCACGGGAGCGGAGCGGCATCCGCCGGCGTGCCGGGCCGCGACGACGGCGCCACGAGCGGCGACGAGAGCGCGAGCAGCACGAGCCACGCCGCGACCACGGCGACGACGAGCCCGCGCTCGGGATGCCGGATCCGCACGCGCGCCCACGCGACCCGCACGCTCACCCGCGTGCGCGTGCGGGGCGTCGCGGGAGCGCTCACTGGTACGCGATGCTGACGCTGCCGACCTCGACCGGAGCGGTGTCCTCGGTCTTCGACCGCCCCTCGTCGAGCACCGCTCCGACCGGCTCGAAGACGACGTGCACGTCGTCGGGGTTCCACGCGCCCTCGTCCTCGAGCGTGTGGACGATGTCGGTGACGTCGAACGCGTAGCCGAGCGGATGCCCGCCCTCGCGGGTGCCCTCGATGCCGAAGAACGAGATCAGCCCGGCGCGGCAGCTCTCGTCGGCGCGCTCGCCCAGGTACACCGCGTAGCTGATGCCGGGGTTCGCCTCGCCGACGATGTCGTTCACGGTCAGGAACACCCGCTGGTCGCGCTCGCGTCCGCGCGAGAGCAGGAAGTCGCCCGACGGCGCGCCGACCTCCATCGTCGCGTCGACGCGCCGCCCCTGCAGGTGCACCGTGCCGCGCGTCCCGACCACCTCGGGCGGGATCTCCGATCCGGGAGCCATCTCCGACCTCCTCTCGGCGCCGCCGAGCAGTCCGTCGGGCCGCGTGATGTCCTCGTACCGGTAGCCGAGCTGCCCCTCGGTGTCGACGCATCCGTCGGCGTCGACCCGCACCGCGGCGCCCGTCTCGGTCCGGAAGTCGAACGACACGTCGGCCCAGCCCGTGGGGTCGGCGTCGTGTCCTCGCATCTCCCAGTATCGGTCGATATTGCAGTGGTGGAGCCAGAACACCGGATCGAGCCCGGCCGTCGCGAACCGCCACATGTTGCCGCCGACGAAGCCGTGCACGTCGTTGTGCGGCGTGCCCTCCAGGCCGCCGGCGACGGCGCCCGGCTCACGGAAGTGGTGCCAGCCGGATGCCGTGCCGCCGAACGTCGCGACGCCGCTCGTCAGCGCGCTGAACGGCTGGTCGAGCACGCCGCGCCCGGGCACCGTCTGCACGCGGTCGAGCGCCGCGCTGCGGTCGTTCACCTCGGGCAGCCGCGTGTCGTCGAAGAGCGGGTTCCGGCGGCCGTCCCACAGCGTCGGCGACGCGAACTCGGGCGGGAGCTTGGCGGCGCCGGCATCCCGCGCGTAGTTCCAGTACGGCAGCGCCCACGACTCGGCGACCTCGTCGGGCACCTCGTCGATCTCGGCGAGCAGCGACCGGATGATCTGCTCGTAGTAGTGCAGGTACCAGCGGTGCCAGGGCAGGAAGTACCAGCAGTTGTGCTGGCACTGCCCCCGGAAGCGGTCGGGCGGCGGGTCGCTCTCGCTGCGGAATCCGTGCACCGACGCCTGGTAGGCGAGGCTGCGCGGGTCGCTCGCCGGGAGCGCCTTCATCCTCCCGATCGCGAGCGCGTAGGCGCGCAGGATCGGATGCCACGGCTCCCCCAAACCGTACACATCGCGTCGCTCGATCACGGCCATGTCGGCCCCCTCCCTGCCGTCCCACGTCCTGGCCCCCACCATACGAGCAGCGGGGTGCGAGGCGCCAGAG
>NZ_JBDIAB010000182.1:0-5718 GCF_039812165.1 Microbacterium sp. | reverse complement strand
GCGGTCTGCATCGCCCCCGTGACGATCGGCGAGTGGGCGCTCGTCGCCGCCGGCGCCGTGGTCACGAAGGACGTGCCGGCGCACGCGCTCGTGGTCGGAGTACCCGCCCGACGGATCGGCTGGGTCGGCGTCGCGGGCCGTCCGCTCGCCAAGGACGGCGACGAATGGGTCTGTCCCGTCAGCGGAGACCGCTACCGGGAGGCCGACGGCGCCCTGACCCCGTCCGTCTAGCCTCGCGTCCCCGGCCGGACGCGGCTCACGCATCCGCGCGGCATCCCCCATGATGGAAGGGGAGCACGCGCCCGTTCGGCGCGTGTCAGGGGAATGATCGATCAACGAAGGAAGCGTGCGATGCGCATATCCGTCATCGGCTGTGGATATCTGGGTGCGGTGCATGCCGCCGCGATGGCCGAGCTCGGTCACGAGGTCGTCGGCATCGACGTCGACGAGCGCAAGGTCGCCTCGCTCACGCGCGGCGAGGCGCCGTTCTTCGAGCCCGGCCTCCCCGAGCTGCTGACGACGCACGTCGCGTCGAGGCGGCTGCGGTTCTCGACCGACATGGCGGATGCCGCAGGCTCCGGCATCCACTTCGTCGCCGTCGGCACTCCGCAGACCAAGGGCGGGAACGCCGCCGACATGACCTACGTCGACGCGGCGATCACGGCCCTGCTGCCGCACACGAGCGCCGGCGAGGTCGTCGTCGGCAAGTCGACGGTGCCGGTCGGCTCCGCCGCGCGCCTGGCCGGACTGGTCGAGGCCGCGGGGACGGGCGCCGTGCTCGCGTGGAACCCGGAGTTCCTCCGCGAGGGCTGGGCCGTGAAGGACTCCCTCACGCCCGACCGCCTGGTCTTCGGCCTTCCGCCCGAGCCCGAGCGCGCCGAGGTCGCCGAGTCCGCGCTGCGGGATGCGTACGGGCCCGTCATCGGCACCGGCATCCCCCTCGTCGTCACCGACTTCGCGACCGCCGAGCTGGTCAAGGTCGCCGCCAACGCGTTCCTCGCGACCAAGATCTCGTTCATCAACGCGATGGCCGAGATCGCCGAGGCGACCGGCGCCGACGTGACCCAGCTCGCCGACGCGATCGGCCACGACGCCCGCATCGGGCGCCGCTTCCTCGGGGCGGGGGTCGGGTTCGGCGGCGGATGCCTCCCCAAGGACATCCGCGCGTTCACCGCGCGCGCCGAGGAGCTCGGCCGCGGCGAGTCGGTCGCGTTCCTCAAGGAGGTCGACGCGATCAACCTGCGTCGTCGCCAGAAGGTCGTCGACCACGTCGTGGACCTGCTGGGCGGCGAGCCGAACGGCAAGAACGTCGCGGTGCTCGGGCTCGCGTTCAAACCGCACTCCGACGACGTGCGCGACTCCCCCGCCCTCGACGTGGCCGTGCGCCTGAAGGGGCTCGGCGCGAACGTGCGCGCCACCGACCCCGAGGCGATCGCGAACTCGCGGGCGCTGCACCCGCAGCTCGACTACCGTGCGACGCTGACGGATGCCGTCGCCGACGCGGACGTCGTCGTCATGGTCACCGAGTGGGACGAGTACCGCTACCTCGACCCGATGGAGCTCGGCGCACTCGTCGCCGCCCGCAACGTCGTCGACGCCCGCAACAGCTACGACCCCGCCCGCTGGCGCGCCGCCGGCTGGACGTACCGCGGCCTCGGCCGGCGCTGAGGGCCGGCCGGGCGCAGCGGTGTCGGCAGATGCCGGTCGCGGGGCGCCAGGAGCGGGCACGCGCCGGTAATAGGCTGGCGGGGTGAGAATCCTCGTCCTCGGTTCGGGCGCGCGCGAGCACGCCATCATCCTGGCCCTGCGCGCCGAAGGGGCGGGGCACGAGCTGTTCGCCGCCCCCGGCAACGCCGGCATCGCGGCCGACGCGACGCTCGTGGCGGACCTCGACCAGAACGATCCGGCGGCGGTGACGGCGTACGCGAACGAGGCGCGCATCGACCTCGTGATCATCGGCCCCGAGGCCCCGCTCGTCGCGGGTGTGGCCGATGCCCTGCGCGGTCGCGGCATCCCGGTGTTCGGCCCCGGCAGGGCAGCGGCGCAGCTCGAGGGGTCGAAGGCCTTCGCCAAGCGCGTGATGGAGGCCGCCGGCGTGCCGACCGGTCGCGCCACGCGCGCCCGCACGCGCGCCGAGGTCGAGGCCGCGCTCGACGCGTACGGCGCTCCGCACGTCGTCAAGGCCGACGGGCTCGCGGCGGGCAAGGGCGTCATCGTGACCTCCGATCGCGACGCCGCGCTCGCCCACGCCGAGACGTACCTGTCCGGCGGTGGGGTGCTCGTGGAGGAGTTCCTCTCCGGCCCCGAGGTGTCGCTCTTCTTCGTCTCGGACGGCGACACCGTGCGCGCGCTCAGCCCGGCGCAGGACTTCAAGCGCGCCTACGACGACGACCAGGGACCCAACACCGGCGGCATGGGCGCCTACTCGCCGCTGCCGTGGCTGGCCGGCGCGTTCGGCGGCGAGGACGAGTTCGTCGCCGAGGTGACCCGCACGATCGCCGAGCCGGTGATCCGGCAGCTGGATGCCGAGGGCACTCCCTTCATCGGTCTCCTCTACGCGGGACTCGTCCTCACCGAGCACGGCATCAAGGTCATCGAGTTCAACGCGCGCTTCGGCGACCCCGAGACCCAGGTCGTCCTCGCGCGGCTCGTGACCCCGCTGTCGCGGCTGCTGCTGTCCGCCGCCGGCGGGCACCTCGAGGACGAGCCGGCGCCCGCCTTCGCCGAGGCCGCCGCCGTCACGGTGGTGCTCGCGAGCGAAGGCTACCCGGAGGCGCCGGTGACCGGTCGCGTGATCGACGGGCTGGATGCCGCGGCATCCGTCGACGGCGTGCACCTCGCCCACGCGGCCACGGCCGAGCAGGACGGCGCGCTGGTCGCCACCGGCGGACGCGTGCTCAACGTCGTGGCGCTCGGCAACACGTTCTTCGAGGCGCGCGAGCGCGCCTACCGCGCGCTGGGCGAGATCTCGCTGGAGGGCTCGCACCACCGCACCGACATCGCCGCCCGCGTCGCCCGGGACTGAGGCGACAGGCGGCGCCGCCGTGGACGACACCGTCATCCTCGTCATCGGGCTGGGACTCCTCCTCGCCGCCGGCTGGCTCGCCCTCGCCGCGATGTTCGGCATCCTGCAGCTGATCAGCTACTGGAGCATCAGACCGGCGAAGCCGCAGGCGTTCGCGCAGCGCCGGCACCGGCAGCGCCATCTGCGCGAGACCATCGTCCCGGCGGTCGCGGCGCTGGTCACCGGCCTCCTCGTGAGCGTGTCGGCCACCTACTTCGTGCGCGGCCTGGACGGCATCGCCACGGCGGCGGGGCGCACGCTGTTCGCGCCCGCGCTCCTGTTCCTGCTGCTCGCCGGCCTGCTGCTCGCCGTGCTGCTGCCCGTGCTGCTGCGGCTGAACGCGAACCTGTACGGCACGGCGACGACCCCCGATCTGATCGGGCCGGCGGCCGACGCGCTTCCGGGTGCCGAGCCCGACCCACGGGGCGCATGGTGCACTCTGGTCGGGAACTATCGCGAATGGTGGCGATTCCGCGGCTCGTACGCGTTCGGCTCCCGACCGCAGCGCACACCGCCGGTGCGGCTCAACCGCGCGCTCCGCGTCGTCCCGCGCGATCCCGCCCTCCCTCTGCGCCTCACGTGGCGGATGCTGTCATGGTCGCTGATCGTGTCGTCGGTCCGCAGCAGGCCGTTGCAGTTCGGCTGGGTCGCCCTGCCGACCGTCCTGCTGCCGGTGGGCATCATCGCGTTCTACGCGACAGGAGAGCTGATCGCCGACACCCCGGCCGAGCCCTTCGAGAGCGCGGCGTGGGGCATCGCCGTCGCGCTTGCGCTGAACCTCTTCTACTGGTGGACGCTGCTCGTGAGCGCGCTCCGCACGCATGCAGCGCGTCTCGAGGAGTGCGGTCGCGCGAGAGCGGCGTTGCGCGACGCGAAGGCCCGGATCGACGAGCACGAGGCCCGCGAGGCGCAGCTGGATCAGCTCATCGTGCAACAGGGGCACCTGCTCACGGCCGTGCAGGATCTGCGCGCCGAGCTCGCGACGGCCGTCGACGACCGGCATCGCGGCCGGTGGGGTCTGCCGCACCGCCTCGGATGGCCGCGCCGCTCGAAGGCCTGAGCGGGCGAGCTCGGCGAGGGCGCCGGACGCCGTCACGTCTCGCCGCAGACGGCTACAGGCGGGCGAAGGTGTCGATGTCGGCGAGGAAGCCCTCGACGTCGGCCTCGGAGACCGTCGCGCGCGTCGCGCCGAGCGCGCGGAGGTAGTCGGCGGTGGCGAGCGAGTCGGCGTCGCCGGCCTCCCCCGCCCGCAGCGCGCGGGCCAGCGCCTCCTGCGACGCGCGGCGCGCCGCGTACTCGATGTCGGCGGGCGTGAAGCCGTCGCTCGCCTCGACCAAAGCCGCGATGTCGACGTCGGCGATCGAGTCGGCGGGCACGTAGCGGCTCCAGATCGCGGTGCGCGCCTCGTCGTCGGGCAGGCCGATCGGCAGCACGTAGTCGAAGCGGCCGTGACGGAGGAAGGCGGCATCCAGCGCCCGCACGAAGTTCGTGGCGCAGACGAGGAGCCGGCCCTCGCTCTCGCGGAACTCGGCGACGAGCTTGAGCAGCTCGTTCGTGACGCCCTGCGTGGGCGAGGGCGGCGTGCCGCCGCGACGCGAGGCGATCTCCTCGACCTCGTCGATGAACACGACGGCGTGCTCGAGCTCGCCGATCGTCTCGAACGTCGAGCGCAGGGCGCCGGCGAGGCCGCCCGGACCGTCGGCGAGCCGAGAGGGGAAGAGCTCCACGAACGGCCAGTCCAGCCGCGAGGCCACCGCCTTCGCGAACGTCGTCTTGCCCGTGCCGGGAGGTCCGAAGAGCATGACCGCGCGCGGCGGCACGACGCCGAAGCGGTCGGCGAGGTCGGGGCGGGAGAGCGGCGTGACGAGGCGTTCCTCGAGGAGCTCCTTCTCGCGGCGCATGCCGCTGACCGCGCGCCACAGGTGCCGCGGCAGGATGCGGCCGCCGACGTCCTTGAGCAGGTCGAGCTCGCGGCGCTGCACCGGCATCCGCCGCTCGAGATAGCGCACCGAGTGCAGCACCTCGAACCCGTTCGCGGTGAGCGCGGCGACCGGGTCGTCGTCCTCGCCGACCAGGATCGAGAGCTTGCCGAGACCCAGCGGCGCCATGCGGCGCTCGAGCGCGTCGAGCAGCGCCGCGGCGGCGTGCTCGGCGTGCGGACCGGGCACGACCTCGAAGAACACGATCCAGCCCTGCGCGTGCGCGGCGCGCCCGACCGCGGTGCCGACGAGCCGGTCGCCCTGGATCGCGACGACCGCGTGGTCGGCCTGGCACGAGGCGATGACCTCGGCGAGCGAGTAGACCGGCGCGTCGTCGCCCCGATGCGCGTTCTCCCACAGACGCACGATGGCGTCGAGGTCGTCGTCGTGGAAGTCCCTGATGTGCGTGCGGCTCACGCGCTCATCCTCGCACAGATCGGATATGTCCTGACATATACGTCACGGCACCCCTCGCCCGGCTCGGCGATCACCGCGAGACGACAACTGTGCGTCGAGACTGCGCGCTGGGCATGCAGTCTCGACGCGCCAGTGAATTCTCGCGGATAGTGCGGATGCCGGAGGCGGGGGAGCGGGCCAGCGCGGCAGGCCGCGCCGGCAGGTCAGCGGGTCAGCGGGGCAGGCGAGGGCCGCGCGGCGGGTCAGCGGGGCGCGGCG
>NZ_JBDIAB010000181.1:0-5789 GCF_039812165.1 Microbacterium sp. | reverse complement strand
GCGGAGGGGGCAGGCTCGCGAAAGCCCGGGCGGGGCGGCCGCGGCGAGCGGCTCAGCCGAGGTGGCCGCTCAGGCGGCGGCGGAATCTCGTGCTGCGCTCGTCCAGGCCCTCGATGCGGACGGCGATCCTGCGATCGGCGTACTTCGTCTCGATCGAGTCGAGCGCGGCGACGGTGGACGCGTCCCAGATCTGCGCGCGTCGGAGGTCGATCGTGACCGCGGCGGGGTCGTCGGCGTACCAGAACTGGTCGACGAGGTCGTTGCTGCTGCCGAAGAACAGCGGTCCGGTCACCGTGTAGCGCACCGACTCGCCGTCGGCGGCGACCTCGCGCTCGACGGCGATGACGTGCGCCACCCGTCGGGCGAACAGGACCATCGCGAGCACGACGCCGACTCCGACGCCGATCGCGAGGTTGCCGGTCGCCACGACGACCACGATCGTGACGGTCATGACGAGCGTCTCCGACAGCGGCATCCGGCGCAGCGTCGACGGCCTGACGCTGTGCCAGTCGACCGTCGAGATCGCGACCACCATCATGACCGCGGCGAGCGCGACCATCGGGATCCGCCCCATGAGCGCGTCGAGCCCGGTCACGAGCGCGAGCAGGAACAGGCCCGCCACGACGGTCGAGAGCCGCGTGCGAGCGCCGCCGATCTTCACGTTCACGACGGTCTGCCCGATCATCGCGCAGCCGGCGATGCCGCCGTAGCAGCCGGCGAGGATGTTCGAGACGCCGAGAGCCCACGACTCCCGGCCCTTGTGCGAGCGCGTGTCGGTCATCTCGTCGACGAGCTTCGCGGTCAGGAGCGTCTCCATGAGCCCGACGAAGGCGATGCTCAGCGCGGTCGGCCAGATCAGCCGCAGGGTCTCGAGGTCGAGCGGCACGAGAAGCGGGGTGATGCCCGGGAGACGTCCGGTGATCTCGCCCTCGTCGGCCACGTTCGGCACCGAGATCTGCGCGATGATCACGATCGCGGTGACGACGACGATCGCGATGAGCGGCGACGGCACGGCCTTCGTCAGCCTCGGCACGACGAAGATGATCGCGAGCGTCAGGGCGAACAGCGCGTACGCGGGCCACGTGACGTTCAGCACGTGCGGCACCTGGGCGACGAAGATCAGGATGCCGAGGGCGTTGACGAACCCGAGCATGACCGAGCGCGGGATGAACCGCATGAGGCGCGCGAGTCCGCCCAGGCCGAAGGCGATCTGGATGACGCCGGCGAGGACGACGGTCGGCAGGACGTAGCCGACGCCGTGCTCGTGCACGAGCGGTGCGATCACGAGCGCGACCGATCCGGCGGCGGCGGTCACGACGCCGGGGCGACCGCCGAGGATCGACATCGCGAGCGCGAGGACGACCGAGGCGACGAGGCTCACCATCGGGTCGACGCCGGCGACGAGCGAGAACGAGATGACCTCGGGCACGAGCGCGAGGGTCGTCACCATGCCGGCGAGCACCTCGCGGGAGAGCTGGCGCGGCGAGCGCAGCGCGTCGAGGACGGTGATCGGCGTGCGGCCGGGATCGGAGCGTTCGGCGACGGGCACGGTGGAGACTCCGAGAGTTCTTGGGGGTGACGCGCGGAGGGGCGCCCTTCGAGCCTATCGGAGCCCCTCCCGCAGGGTCTGGATGGTGTCGGCCTCGCGCGGGCTCTTGTCGGGCCGATACGCCTTCACGCGCGCGAACCGCAGCGCGAGGCCGCCCGGGTAGCGCGGCGAGCGCTGCACCCCGTCGATCGCGATCTCGACGACCGTGATCGGCTCGAGGTGCACCGTGTGGGCGGTGCGGTGCGTCTCGATCTGCGGGAACCGCTCGGTCTGCCAGCGGAGCAGCTCGTCGGTGAGGCCCTTGAAGGTCTTGCCGACCATGACGAACCCACCCGGCTCGCCGAACTCTCCGATCGGGTCGAGGGCGCCGAGGTGCAGGTTCGACAGCATCCCCGTTCGACGTCCCGATCCCCATTCGCACGCGAGCACGACGAGATCGAACGTGAGCACCGGCTTGACCTTGACCCAGCTCTTGCCGCGACGGCCCGCCGCGTAGACCGAGTCGATCGCCTTGACGACGACGCCCTCGTGCCCCGCGGCCAGCGCGCGGCGCGAGAGCTCGTCGGCGGCGTCGCCGTCGGCGGTGACGACCCCCGGCATGCGCCACTCCCCCGCGACGCGCTCCAGCTCGGCGAGCCGCACGCTCAGGGGCTCGTCGATGACGTCGCGTCCGTCGACGTGCAGGAGGTCGAAGAACCACGGGCGGAGGACGAGCTCCGACAGCGCGTCGGCGCCGAAGCGCGACATCGTGTCCTGGAAGGGGCGCGGCGCGCCGTCCTCGTCGAGCGAGAGCGTCTCGCCGTCGAGGATGAGCGCGCGCGCGTCGAGGTCGCGCACGACCCGCACGATCTCGGGCACGCGATGGGTGACGTCGGCGAGGCTCCGTGTGAAGACGCGGACGTCGTCGCCGTGGCGATGCACCTGGATGCGGGCGCCGTCGAGCTTGAACTCCACCGACGCCTCGCCCGTCTCGGCGAGCGCGTCGGCGACCGATGCCGCGGTCGACGCCAGCATCGGCATGACCGGCCGCCCGACGGCGAGTCCCACGGCGTCGAGGTCGGCGCCGGTGAGCGCGAGTCTCGCGGTCTCGCCGAGGTCGCCGGAGAGCATCGCGGCCCGGCGGACGGATGCCGCGGGCTGGTCGGCCGCGCGGGCCACGGCGTCCAGCAGCACGCCCTCGAGCGCGCCGGTGCGCAGCTCGCCCAGCATGACGCGGCACACGAGCTCCCACTCCGCCGCGGTCGCGCGCCCGGCGAGGCCCGCGAGCGCGCCGCTGCGCGTGGCGGCCGAGCCCGGTCCGGATGCCGCCGCGAGCACGTCGAACGCCTGATCGACGTCGGCGATGGTCAGGGTCGGCGCGTCCGCGTGCGGCGCGTCGACCGCCATGAGCCCGCGCCAGCCCACGCCGAGGCGCCCCTGCCGCGGGCTCGCGGTGAGGAGGGCCACGACGAGAGCGACCTCGTCGGGGTCGAGTCGGGCGAGCAGCCGCGCGAGGGCGTCGATCTTCGCGAGGCGCGACCGTGTGGCCGTGACCTCCTGGACCGTGGCGACGACCTCGGCGAGCTGCATGCCGGCATTCTCCCACCGGGCTCCGACATCGGGCCCGGACCGGCTCAGGCCACAGGCACCGGAACCCGCACGGCGAGCTCGTCGCCGACGGCATCCACCGTCACCGTGCCGCCGCCCGTCAGCTCGCCCCGCACGAACAGGTCGGCGACGCGGTCGTCGATCTCGCGCTGGATGAGCCGACGCAGCGGACGGGCGCCGTACTCGGGCTCGTAGCCGTGGTCCGCGAGCCAGTCCACCGCGGCGTCCGTCGTCTCGAACACGACTTCGCGCGCCGCCAGCCGCCGCTCGGTCGCGCCGAGCATGAGCCGTACGATGTCGCGCAGCTGCGCGCGGGCGAGCTTGCGGAACAGCACGATCTCGTCGATGCGATTGAGGAACTCGGGCCGCATCGCCTCGCGCAGCTTCGCCATCACCCGGTCGCGCAGGTCCTTCTCGCTGCCGAAGCCGGTGGCCCCGCCGCCGTCGGCGATGAAGCCGATCGCGCCCGAGCGCGAGGCGAGGAACTCCGACCCGAGGTTGGAGGTCATCACGATCACGGTGTTGCGGAAGTCGACCGTGCGGCCCTGGCCGTCGGTGAGGCGCCCGTCGTCGAGCACCTGCAGCAGCAGGTTGAAGACGTCGGGATGCGCTTTCTCGATCTCGTCGAACAGCACGACTGCATAGGGGTTGCGCCGCACGCGCTCGGTGAGCTGCCCGGCCTCGTCGTAGCCGACGTATCCGGGAGGGGCGCCGACCAGGCGCGACACGGTGTGCCGCTCGCCGAACTCGCTCATGTCGAACCGGATCACCGCGGTGTCGTCATCGAACAGCGACTGCGCGAGCGCCTTCGCCAGCTCGGTCTTGCCGACGCCGGTGGGCCCGAGGAAGAGGAACGAGCCGATCGGCCGCCGCGCGTCGCCCATGCCGGTGCGGTTGCGCCGCACCGCGCGCGCGACCGCCGCGACCGCGTCGTCCTGCCCGATCACGCGACCGTGCAGCTCGTCCTCGAGCGACGCGAGCCGCTCGCGCTCGGTCTCGGTGAGCCGGCTGACCGGGATGCCGGTGGCCCGGCTGATCACGGCCGCGATCTCCGGCTCGTCGACCACGGCGTCGTGCGTCGCGGCGCCCGCCGTCAGGGCCTCGTCGAGCCGGCGCTGCACCTCGGCGATCTCGTCGCGGAGGCGAGACGCGTCCTCGTAGTGCTCCGCCGAGACGGCCGCGTTCTTGTCGGCCTCGAGGTCGGCGAGCCGCTGCAGCAGCGCGCTCACGTCGACCGTCGCCCCGAGCCGCAGGCGCAGCCGCGCGCCGGCCTGGTCGATGAGGTCGATCGCCTTGTCGGGCAGCACGCGCTCGGTGAGGTACCGGTCGCTCAGCTCGACCGCGGCGGTCAGCGCCGCGTCGGTGTAGGTGATCGCGTGATGCTGCTCGTACGCGGGCTTGAGCCCGTGCAGGATCCGCACGGCATCCGCGATCGACGGCTCGCCCACCCGCACCGGCTGGAACCGGCGCTCCAGCGCCGGGTCCTTCTCGATGACGCGGTACTCCTTGAGGGTCGTCGCGCCGATCAGGTGCAGCTCGCCGCGGGCGAGGCGGGGCTTGAGGATGTTGCCGGCGTCCATCGACCCCTCGCCGCCGCCGCCGGCACCGACGACGGTGTGCACCTCGTCGACGAAGACGATCAGCTCGCCCTTGCGCGCGGCGATCTCATCGAGCGTCTTGGTGAGCCGCTCCTCGAAGTCGCCGCGAAAGCGCGTGCCGGCGAGCATCGCGGGCAGGTCGAGGGAGACGACGCGCTTGTCGCGCAGCTGCGCGGGAACGGCTCCGCCGACGATCGCCTGGGCGAGGCCCTCGACGATCGCGGTCTTGCCGACGCCGGCCTCGCCGACGAGCACCGGGTTGTTCTTCGTGCGACGGCTGAGGATCTCGATCGTCTGCTCGATCTCGTCGGCGCGGCCGACCACCGGGTCGAGCTCGCCGGCGCTCGCGCGCGCGGTGAGGTCGACGCCGTACCGGTCGAGCATCGGCGTCTCGGAGGCCTGCTCGGACTGCTCGTCCACGCTGGCGCCCTCGGGCGTCACCGTCTCGCGCACGCCCTGGGTGAGCGCCTCGGCGGTGACGCCGGCCTGCGCGAGGATCTGCCCCGCGGGGGTGTCCTGCCCGAGGACGAGCGCGAAGAACAGGTGCTCGAGGTCGACGTACGTCGAGCCGGACGAGCGCGCGACCTGGAACGCGTGGAAGAGCGCGCGCTGCACCGACGGCGTCACGACGGCGCCGTCGACGTCGGCGGGGTCGGATGCCGCGGGGAGCCGCTCCTCGGCCGCCCGGGCGATCGCGCGCGGGTCGGCGCCGAGGCGCTCGACGGCCTCCTTCGCGGGCGGCTCGCCGACGAGGACGCGGAGCAGGTGGAGCGCGTCGACCTCCTGCTGGCCGCGTTCGAGGGCGAATCGGCCGGCGCGCTGCAGGATCTCGCGCGTGCGCGCGCTCAGGAAGCGCGTGAGGTCGATCGAGCGCTCCTGACGGGCGCGCTCGCCGGCGAGGTAGCGCGCGATGAACTCGTCGAACGCGCTCGCGCCGTCGGCGCCGTCCGTCGGGGGTGTGAAGTCTTCGGGCATTCCCGGATCTCCTGTACATCGAAGTCGTGCGACCCAGGCTCTTCACAGAACTTGAGTCGAGTTGTATCAACTTCAACGCG
>NZ_JBDIAB010000180.1:0-5840 GCF_039812165.1 Microbacterium sp. | reverse complement strand
CGCGAGCGGCGTCCGGACCCGGCGCCGACGGCGGGTACGGACGCGGTGCGGACGGACCGGCCTGCGGCGGGGCGCCGGGGTACGGACCGGGCGCGCCCGGGTACGGCATCCCGGCACCCGGATGCCCCGGTGCTGCGGCGGTTGCACCCGGGGCCGGCGGACCGGCCGGATAGGCCGCCGCACCCGGATACGCCGCGGGCGCGGTGCGCAGCCAGCGGGGCGCGGTCTCGCGGCCGATGTTCTCGCGGTACGGGTCGGCCAGGTCGTCGGCGCCCGCGTCGCGACGGTCGACGTAGGCGAGGAGGTCGAGGTCGAGGCCCTCGCGGCGCATGCGGCAGTCGATGTAGACGAGCGCCGACGCCGTCGACTGCACGATCAGCGCGATCGACTGGATCAGCAGGGTGACGACCTGCGTGATCACGGCGCCGACGACGATGCCGATGAGCGTCGACGGGTCGGGGTCGCCGGTGGGGGCGAAGATCGTGGTGAGCCCCGTCGACAGGAACGAGAACGGGAGCGCGGCGACCTGCGCGAGCACCCCGAACACGATCGAGATGATCACGACGATGCCGAGCACCGGCCAGAAGCGTCCGCGCGTGAGCGTCCAGGAGCGGGCGATGCCGCCGGTCACGGTCGTGCCCTCGAGCACGATCGCCGCGGGCACGAGCAGGAGCTTCACCGTGAGCCACAGCGACACCGGGATCGCGGCGAGCACGATCAGCACTCCCGGCAGGATCGCCCAGGGCCCGGCGGTCACGGCCACCGCCACGACCGCGGCGGCGAGCACGCCGACGAGCACGATCGCCGCGAGCGCGACGAGCACGGTGTAGCCGATCAGGCGCCACGCGACCGGGCGCACGCGCGCCCACAGTCCGCGGAGCGTGAGCTTCTCGGCCACCACCGCGTGCGCGACCTCGTTCACGACGACGCCCTGCACGAGCACGCCGAGGGCGGATGCCGCGAGCGACAGCACGACGGTCGTGACCAGGGTCAGCGCGATCGAGCCCGCCATGACGGTCTCGAAGTCCTCGGTGCCGGGCTGCAGCGACGCGAGCCGGGCGAACGAGAAGACGCCCACGGCGGAGATCCCGACCGCCGCGACGAGGGTTCCGAGGGTCTGGACCACGAGCGCGAAGCCGAGCAGCACGCGGGGGTTCTGGCGCAGCGCGCTGAACGAACGGCCCAGGATCGTGCCGAAGGGGAGCGGATGCAGCGGGATGATCCCGGGGCGCGCGGCCGGGGTCCACGTGGGAAAGGCCGTCACGGATGCCCTCCTGGATAGGTCGACCGGATGGTCCTATCGTGTCACACGGTCGGGATCGGGCCGTCGTCCGGGGCCGTCCATTACTGTGAGCAGTGCGCGCCCTCGTCGGGCGCCGCCCACGAAGGACCGAACGGGACATGAGCTACCGCATCCTCGTCGTCGACGACGACACCGCCTTGGCGGAGATGATCGGCATCGTCCTGCGCACCGAGGGGTTCGACACCGTGTTCTGCTCCGACGGCGCGCGGGCCGTCGAGGTGTGGCGGGCCGAGCATCCGGATCTCGTCCTCCTCGACCTCATGCTGCCCGGGATGGACGGCATCGAGATCTGCACGCGCGTGCGCGCCGAGTCGGGCGTGCCGATCATCATGCTCACCGCGCGTACCGACACCGCGGACGTCGTGCGCGGGCTCGAGTCGGGCGCCGACGACTACATCGTCAAGCCGTTCAACCCCAAGGAGCTCGTCGCCCGCATCCGCACCCGCCTGCGCCCGGTGACCCAGCAGGTGGCCGAGGTGCTCCGCATCGGCGACCTCACCGTCGACGTCGCCGCGCACGAGGTGCGCCGCGGCGCCGGGGTCATCGCGCTCACGCCGCTGGAGTTCGAGCTGCTCGTCGCGCTCGCCTCGAAGCCGCAGCAGGTCTTCACGCGCGAGATGCTGCTGGAGCAGGTGTGGGGCTACCACTACAAGGCCGACACGCGCCTCGTGAACGTGCACGTGCAGCGGCTGCGCGCGAAGGTCGAGCTCGACCCCGACAACCCCGCGATCGTCACGACGGTGCGCGGCGTCGGCTACCGCGCGGGCGCCGTGGTGTGAGCGCGATGCCGTGACCACCGGGACGCACACCGTGACCGCCGGCACGCACGCGGTGGTGCCGGCCTGGCGGGACTGGCGCTCGTGGGTCGACCGGCTCGTCCACGCCTGGCGGCGGTCGATGCGGTTCCGCACGCTCGCGCTGACCCTGGGGCTGACGGCGCTCACGATCCTCGTCGCGCTCGTGTGGATGGCCCTGGCGATCCAGAACGACCTCTACGACTCGCGCACGCAGCAGATGCTGATCGAGGCGCAGCGCGCGACGGCATCCGCCCAGCAGACCCTCGACGCGGCCGAGGTGGAGGGCGACGTCGTCGCGATCCAGAACCTGATGGAGAACGTGCGCCTGTCGATCCAGCGGCAGTCCTCCACCGATCTGATCGCGGCCTTCCGGGTCTCGTCCGAGCCGGCCCCGCTCGCGCCGCAGGACTTCGAGCAGGGCGGGCTCACCGCCAGCATGCTCACGCCCGGCCTGCGCGAGGCGGTGCAGACCGGCGAGGGCGTGCAGTGGTGGCAGGCGGTGGGCATCCCGTCCGACGGCGGCGAGATCCCCGGCATCGTCGTGGGCCAGCAGCTCGTGGTGCCCGAGGTCGGCGCGTACGAGCTCTATCTCGGCTACGACCTCCGCTCGGAGGCGCAGACGCTGGCGTTCGTGCAGGCGACCCTGTGGGGCGTCGGCATCGCGCTCGTCGCCCTCATCGGGGCCATCTCGTGGTTCGTGCTGCGGTCGGTGACGGTGCCGATCGCGCAGGCCGCCGACACGAGCGCCAAGCTCGCCGCGGGCGACCTGGGCGTGCGCCTCCCGATCCGCGGCGAGGACGAGTTCGCGCGGCTGAGCCGCTCGTTCAACGCGATGGCCGACAGCATCGAGGCGCAGATCAAGGAGCTCGCCGACCTGTCGCTCGTGCAGCAGCGCTTCGTCTCCGACGTGTCGCACGAGCTGCGGACCCCCCTGACGACCATCCGGCTCGCCTCCGACATGCTCAACGACCAGCGCGACGAGTTCGACCCCGCCACCGCGCGCGCGGCCGAGCTCCTGCACGCGCAGGTGCAGCGCTTCGAGGTGCTGCTGAGCGACCTCCTCGAGATCAGCCGCTACGACGCCGGGTCGGTGCAGCTCGAGACCGAGCCGACCAGCCTCGCCCAGCTCGCCGAGGACGTCATCGACTCGATGCGCCCGCTCGCCGAGCAGCACGGCACCGACCTGCGGCTCGTCGCGCCCGGCGGCTACTCGCCCGTCGACCTCGACCCCCGCCGCATCCGCCGCATCGTGTGGAACCTCCTCGGCAACGCGATCGAGCACGGCGAGGGACGGCCGATCGTCGTCACCGTCGACAGCGACCGCTCCGCCGTCGCGCTCGGCGTGCGCGACTCGGGCATGGGCATGAGCGCCGCGGACGCCGAGCGCGTCTTCGACCGGTTCTGGCGCGCCGATCCGTCGCGTCGCCGCACGATCGGCGGCACGGGCCTCGGGCTCTCGATCGCGCTGGGCGACGCGCGACTGCACGGCGGCACGCTCGCGCTGTGGTCGGCGCCCGGGCGCGGCACGAACGTCGTGCTGACGCTGCCGCGCCGGCCCGGAGCGTCCATCGGCACGTCGCTGCCGATCCCCGCCGACCCCGGCGACGTCGCCGTCCCGGTGAGCGACCTCGGGCCGACGCAGCCGATCGACCTGCCGGAGGGGGAGTCGTGACCGGGCGGCTGCGCGGCGGCGCGGTCGCGGTCGCGGCCGTGCTCGTCGCGCTCGTGCTGGCCGCGTGCGCGGGGCTGCCGCTCAGCGGCCCGGTCAACCCCGGCCGGTCGATGGACGACGAGGCCAGCATCCCCGACTTCTCGTTCGTGCCCGACTCGCCCACGCCCGGAGCCTCGCCGCAGCAGATCGTGGAGGGCTTCATCGCCGCGGGCTCCGGCCCCCGCCGCAACTGGGAGACCGCGCAGGAGTATCTCGCGCCCGAGTTCCGCGCGCACTGGCGACCGCGCGCGGGCGTGATCGTCGACGTCCCGGGCGACCGCGCCTACCGGGAGACGGCGCCGGATGCCGTGACCCTGACCGTGCGGCCGGAGGCGACCGTCGACGGCGCCGGCGCCTACTCGGTCGCCGGCTCCGCCGACATGCAGCTGGGCTTCCGCCTCGCGCAGCAGGCGGACGGCGAGTGGCGCATCATCGAGGCGCCGGACGGCATCGTCCTCGACCGCAACCGGTTCCACTCGGTGTTCCGCAGCTACTCGCTGATGTACTTCGACCCCACGTGGACCTATCTCGTCCCCGACCAGCGGTGGTTCCCGGTGACCAACCCGGCGACCTACGTGGCCGAGGCGCTCATCGACGGCGCACCCAGCCCGTGGCTCGCGGCATCCGTCGCCACCGCCTTCCCCGAGCAGCTCGAGCTCGCGCAGCAGGCCGTGCCGGTGCGGTCGGGCATCGCGCAGGTCTCGCTGTCGGACACCGCGCTGGAGATCGAGCCCGAGACGCTCGCCCGCATGCAGACGCAGCTGGAGGAGAGCCTCGCGTCGGTCGGCATCCCGGCCGCCCAGCTGCTCGTCGACGACCAGGCGCTGTCGGCCGCCGCGGTGCCGGTGCGCTCCACGCGCGTCGACGCGCGCCCGCTCGTGCTCACCGAGGCGGGCTTCGGGTTCCTCTCCGGCGACACGCTCGAGCCGATCCCCGGACTGTCCGACGCCGTGCTGACGGTCCCGGTCGCCGCCGCGCAGGTCTCGGCGAGCCGCACCATCGCGGCGCTCCTCGACATCGACGGCACGGTGCTGCGCGCCGAGTCGAACGAGACCGTGCGGGTCCTCGACTCCCGGCCGGGCATGGTCGCGCCGACGCTCGATCCGGCGGGCTTCGTGTGGACCGCGCCGGGCGGCGACCCGGCATCCGTCGTCGCCTACGCCCCCGACGGGACGCCGCACCCGATCGCGCAGGCGTGGCCCGGCGCGACCCGCATCGCCGCGATGCAGGTCTCGCGCGACGGCACGCGCATGGCCGCGCTCGTGCGCGACGGCACGCGGCCCGCGATGTGGATCGCGGGCGTCGTGCACGACGGCGACGGCACCCCGGTCGCGCTCGGCGAGCCGGTGCTGCTGACCGAGCTGGAGGGCGACGGCATCGCCCTGGGGTGGCTCGACGCCGCGACCGTGGCCGCCGTGGTCGGCGACGGCGACCAGCGGTACGTGCACGACCAGCCCGTCGGCGGCCTCGGCACCACGACGACCGCCCCGCCCGAGGCCGTGGACCTCGCCGGAGGCAACCAGCCCGGCATGGTGCGGCTGCGCGACGCGAGCGGGGGGCTGTACGTGCAGCGCGGCGGCAGCTGGCAGCGCCTCGCCGGCGGCGTGCACGTGCTCGCGTCGCAGCAGGGCACGCCGCGCTGACACGCCCCGTCGCGGGGCGGACGGGGAGTCCTCCACAGCGGGTCGATCCGGCGGGGTGTCCACGGATCCGGTCCTCCGGAGACCACCGGCGGCCGTGAGCCGGCACCGTCGAGGGATGCCGTCCGTCCCCGCCGCGCTCGCCGAAGCCCTCTCGGTCGTGTTCCCCACCTGGTGCGCGGGGTGCGACGTGCCCGACGTGACGCTGTGCTCGTCGTGCCGCGCCTCGCTGCGGCCGGTGGGGCTCACCCGCACGGTCGCCGGCGTCGAGGTGCGCAGCGCGGTGGCCTTCGAAGGGGTCGCGGCGCGGATCGTGCGCGCGTTCAAGGAGGACGGCCGCACGCCCCTCGCCCGTCCGCTCGGCGCCGCGCTCGCCGCCGCCGTCGCGG
>NZ_JBDIAB010000179.1:0-5879 GCF_039812165.1 Microbacterium sp. | reverse complement strand
CCGGCGGCGACGCCGAGCGTCTGCTGCGCGATCTCGAGCTCCTCGTTCGTCGGGACGACGAGGACGGTCACGGGCGAGGCATCCGTCGAGATGACCCGGATGCCGCGCTCGCGCCGCTCGTTGCGCTCGGGGTCGAGCTCGACGCCCGCGAAGCCGAGGGTCGCGACGGCGCCCGCGCGCACGCGCGGCGAGTTCTCACCCACCCCGGCGGTGAAGGAGATGACGTCCACGCCGTCGAGCTGGGCGAGATACGCGCCCGCGTAGGCGCGCAGGCGGTGGATGTACACGTCGAACGCGAGGGTCGCGGCGGGGTCGCCCGCGTCGACGCCGGCCTCCACGTCGCGCATGTCGCTCTTGCCCGAGAGGCCGAGGAGGCCGCTGCGCTTGTTGAGCAGCGTGTCGAGCTCGTCGACGGTCATGCCGGCGCGGCGGCGCAGCTGGAAGAGCACCGCGGGGTCGAGGTCGCCCGAGCGCGTGCCCATCACGAGTCCCTCGAGCGGCGTGAGGCCCATCGAGGTCTCGACGGAGTCGCCGCCGTCGACCGCGGTGACCGAGGCGCCGTTGCCGAGGTGGAAGACGAGCTGCTTCAGCTCGCCCAGGGGGCGGTCGAGGAACTCGGCGGCGGCACGCGAGACGAACTGGTGCGACGTGCCGTGGAATCCGTACCGGCGGATGCCGTATTCCTCCGCCACGCCGGCGTCGATCGCGTAGGTGTATGCCGCTGCCGGAATGGTCTGGTGGAAGGCGGTGTCGAACACCGCGACGTGCGGCAGGTCGGGGAACGCGTCGACCGCGGCGCGGATGCCCTGCAGCGCTCCCGGGTTGTGCAGGGGCGCGAGCACCGACAGCTCCTCGATGCTGTCCACGACCTCGGGGGTGATGAGCGTGGGCTCCACGAAGCGCGAGCCGCCGTGCACGACGCGGTGCCCGACCGCCGCCGGCGGGAAGTCGGTCAGCTGCGGACCGTGCTGCGCGAACGCGTCGAGCATGATGCCGAAGCCCACCGTGTGGTTCGGGATGGGCAGCTCCTCGGTGTAGGTGGCGTCGACGGCCGCCGCGCCCGGACCCGAGAACAGCACGGTGTGCTTGGCGGCCCCCACGTCCTGCCCGATGCGCTCCACGAGGCCCGAGGCGAGCGGCTGCCCCGACGCGACGTCGATCAGCTGGTACTTGAACGACGACGAGCCGCTGTTGATGACGAGCACGACGCTCATGCGGATGCCTCTCCCTGTGCCTGGATCGCGGTGATGGCGATCGTGTTGACGATGTCTTCGACCAGCGCGCCGCGGGAGAGGTCGTTGATGGGCTTGTTGAGGCCCTGCAGGACCGGGCCCATCGCGATCGCCCCGGCCGAGCGCTGCACGGCCTTGTAGGTGTTGTTGCCGGTGTTGAGGTCGGGGAACACGAACACCGTCGCGCGTCCCGCGACCGGCGACCCCGGCATCTTGGTCGCGGCGACCGCCAGGTCGGTGGCCGCGTCGTACTGGATGGGCCCCTCGACCAGCAGCTCGGGCGCGCGCTCGCGCACGAGCGCGGTGGCCGCGCGGACCTTGTCGACGTCGGCGCCGCTGCCCGACGACCCCGTCGAGTACGACAGCATGGCCACGCGCGGCTCGATGCCGAACTGGGTCGCCGTCGCCGCCGACGAGATCGCGATATCGGCGAGCTGCTCGCTGGTCGGGTCGGGGATCACCGCGCAGTCGCCGTAGACGAGCACGCGGTCCGCGAGCGACATCAGGAAGACGCTGGAGACCACCGAGACGCCCGGCTTGGTCTTGATGATCTCGAACGACGGGCGGATGGTGTGCGCGGTCGTGTGCGCGGCGCCCGAGACCATGCCGTCGGCGATGCCGAGGTGCACCATCATCGTGCCGAAGTACGAGACGTCGGTGACGGTGTCGGCGGCCTGCGCGTACGTGACGCCCTTGTGGGCGCGGAGCCGCTCGTACTCGCGCGCGAACCGGTCGACGTAGGCGCTGTCGAACGGCGAGACGATCGTGGCGGCCTGCAGGTCGATGCCGAGCTCGAGCGCGCGGGCGCGCACGTCGCCCTCGTCGCCGAGGATGATGAGGTCGGCGATGCCGCGCGAGAGCACGGTCGCGGCCGCCCGCAGCACGCGGTCGTCGTCGCCCTCGGGCAGCACGATGGTCCGCCGGCCGGCGCGCGCGCTCTCCATGAGCTCGTACTCGAACATCAGCGGGGTGACGACCGTGGACTGGGCGAGCCCGAGCGCCGAGGTGAGCGCCGAGGTGTCGACGTGCCGCTCGAAGGTCGCGAGCGTGGAGTCGTAGCGCCGCTGCGAGTCGATCGCGAGCCTGCCGCGGGCGTTCATGATCCGCAGCACCGTCTCGTACGTGCCGAGGTCTGTCGTGACGATCGGGAGCGTCGAGCCGAGGCCGTCGATGAGGCGGTCGATCGTCTCGGGCAGCTCGAAGGGCCCGTTGAGGACGATGCCGGAGACGGACGGGAACGTGCCCGAGCTGTTCGACAGCAGGGTCGCGAGCAGCACCTCGGTGCGGTCCGCCGGGATCACCATGACGGCGCTCTCGGTGATGCGCGGCAGCACGTTGTTGAGCGACATGCCCGCCACGACGACGCCGAGCACCTCGCGCGTCATCAGCTCGGGGTCGCCCTTGAGCATCGTGCCGCCGAGCGCGCGCAGCACGTCACGCATCGACGGGGCGACGAGGAACCGGTCCTCGGGGAGCGCCCACACCGGCACGTCGCCCGCGACGCCCTTGATCGCCTCGACCACCTCGACGAGGTTGTCGGGGTCGGCGCGGTTGGCGATGATCGCGAACAGGTCGGCGTGGACCGATGCCAGCTCGGCGAGCGTCAGCGCGGTGATCTGCCCCATCTGCTCGGGCGTGCGCGGGGTCGAGGCGCCCAGCTGCTCGCTGTGCCCCTGCTGGTCGCGTCCGCCGAGCACGAGCAGCACGGGCGCGCCGAGGTTCACCGCGATGCGCGCGTTGTAGCCGAGCTCGGCCGGCGAGCCGACGTCGGTGAAGTCGCTGCCGACGATGACCACGGCGTCGCACTGCGCCTCGACGGCCTTGTAGCGCTGCACGATGCGCGACAGCGCGGCATCCGGGTCGTTGCGCACGTCGTCGTACGTGACGCCGACGCAGTCCTCGTAGTCGAGGCCGACGCCGTCGTGGTCGAGGAGCATCTCGAGGATGTAGTCGCGTTCGACGGTGGACCGCGAGACGGGACGGAAGACGCCCACCTTCGGAGTGACCCTGCTCAGGGAGTCGAGCACGCCCAGGGCGATGCTCGACTTGCCGGTGTGTCCTTCTGCCGAGGTGATATAGATGCTCTGCGCCACGCGCCCCAGCCTAGGGCGCGGGCCGATGCCACGACCACCCTCGATCCCGGTTCGTGCGCCCGCCGGCGCGGGGGCGCCCGGGGCAGAAAAGACTCTCCGCGAACCCGGCAGAGCCCGGTTACCCTTGCTACGTTTCCGTCCTGGGGGAGTTGGCCTGGATGCCGCCTCGCGGAGAGCTCCCCCCACTCTACGCGACGTCCGCGGCCTCCGTCGCCGCCCGGGATGTCGGCCGCGCGGGTTAGCATCGAAGACGGAGGCGTGCCGCAGCGCCGGACCCGGCGGACTGCGGCATCCTCGGCGGGAGGGTCGACATGCCCGAGTCGAGCGGCACGACCGCGGTCCGGATGACGGCGGACGACTTCGCGCGCGCGACCTCCGCGATCGCGGCGAGCGTCACGCGCGTCATCGACGGCAAGCCCGCCGCCGTGCGCGCCGCGCTCGTGTGCATGCTCGCCGAGGGCCACCTCCTGATCGAGGACGTGCCCGGGGTCGGCAAGACGATGCTGGCGCGCGCGCTCGCGGCATCCGTCGACGCCACCGTCCGCCGCATCCAGTTCACGCCCGACCTGCTCCCGGGCGACGTCACCGGCGTGTCGGTCTACAACCCGGTCGACCGCGAGTTCGAGTTCAAGCCGGGCGCGGTCTTCGCCCACATCGTCATCGCCGACGAGATCAACCGCGCCTCGCCGAAGACCCAGTCCGCGCTCCTCGAGGCCATGGAGGAGGGGCAGGTCACCGTCGACGGCACCTCGCACCGCCTGCCCGACCCGTTCCTGGTGGTCGCGACGCAGAACCCGCTCGAGATGGAGGGCACGTACGCGCTCCCCGAGGCGCAGCGCGACCGGTTCATGATGCGCATCTCGATGGGGTATCCGGATGCCGAGTCCGAGGCCCTCATGCTCCGTCAGCGCGACGCGGTCAACCCGCTGCGGACGATCACGCCGGTGATCGGCTCGGCCGAGGTCGCGGACCTCGTCGTGTGGGCGCGGCGCGTGCACGTCTCCCCCGCCATCGAGGAGTACGCCGTGGCGCTCGCGCGCGCCACCCGGCGCCACCCCGACCTGCGCCTGGGCGCGAGTCCCCGTGCGACGCTGCAGCTCGTGCGGGCCGCCAAGGTGTGGGCGGGGCTCGACGGGCGCGAGTTCGTGCTGCCCGACGACGTCGCGACGCTCGTCGCGCCGGTCTTCGCGCACCGGCTGATCCCGGCGCGCGGCACGTCGGGCACGCGCGGGCGCAGCGGCGCCGATGCGATCGCGACGATCCTGCGCGAGGTCGCCGGCGCCGTGCGGGTGCCGGTGGCGACCCGCTGAGGCGACCGGTGAACGCGTGGCCGCTGACCGCCCGGGGAACCGGGGCGGTCGCCCTCGCGGTCGGCTTCTTCATCCTGGCCGGCGAGTTCGGCGTCGTCGAGCTCGTCTACTTCGGCGTGCTGCTGCTGGTCGTCGTCGCCGCCGCGCTCGCGACGCTGCACCTCGCGCGCCGCTCCGAGACCGTGCTCCGCTCGTTCGACCCGGACGTCTCCGCCGTCGGCGCGGAGTGCGCGGTGACCGTGCGCATCGAGGTGCGCGGCGCGCTGCCCGCCGCGCAGGGGCGCTGGACCGACCTGCTGGCGCCGGGCCTCGTCGGCGTCGCGACCGGGGTCTTCCCTGCGCTGCAGCCCACCGCCGCCGATCGCACGATCGAGGTGGGCTATCGCGTGCGGACGATGCGCCGCGGCATCCGCTCGGTCGGTCCGCTCACCGTCGTCGTGACCGATCCGTTCGGCTTCGCCCGCCGCCGGCACGTGCTCGGCGGGCAGAGCCCGCTCACGGTCACGCCCGCGCTCGTGCCCCTCGCCGCGCTCCCGGGACTGCCCGGCGAGGCCGGCGGGAGCCTGCACTCGGCGACCCACCAGCTCGGCCAGGGCGCCGACAACCTCATCCCGCGCGCGTACGTGCCCGGCGACTCGATGCGCCGCATCCACTGGCGCGCGAGCGCGCACCACGAGGTGCTCATGGTGCGGCAGGAGGAGCAGGAGTCCACGCCCGAGGCGATCGTCGTGCTCGACCGCTCGACCCTCCGGTGGACGCGCGAGGCGCTGCAGGCGCCCGGCGAGGACCCCGGCTTCGAGTCGGCGCTCAGCGCGTGCCTGTCGGTCGTCGTGCGGCTCGTGCACGAGGGCTACGACGTGTCGGTCGTCGACACCGACGGCCTCGCGCTCGCGGAGCCGGTGCCGAGCGGCGACGAGGCCGGCGTCGAGGAGCTCGCGATCGGCCTCGCGACCCTGACCGCGCGTCGCGACGACCACCTCGCCGACCTCCGGCGCGTCTTCGCCACCGTCACGACCGGCCCGCTCGTGGTGATCGTGGGACGCCTCGACGAGTCCGACGCCGACCTCCTCCGCCCCGTCGCGGCCCGCGGGTCGCTGCCGGTGCTGCTCGCGGTGTCGCCGCAGGGCGACGCGCTCGCACGGGCGTCGGACGCCGGCTGGCGCGTCGCGACGATCGGCCCCGACACCGACCTCGCCACGGCGTGGGCCGGGGCGACCGACTGGTCGCTCGCGGACGGCGGCGGC
>NZ_JBDIAB010000178.1:0-5956 GCF_039812165.1 Microbacterium sp. | reverse complement strand
GTGTCGCGGCCGTTCGTCGGAGATCGGCCGTTCGTCGGAGCGACGCGCCGTCGACCGGTCCGAAGAACCGCCGATCTCCGACGATGTGCCGATGAGCGCACGGACCGATCGGCCCGGATGGGGGCATGACCGCCATCGCGCAGATCGCCGCGAACGCCGAACGCATCGAGCCCGCCGCCCCGCCGATGCCGGCGCGTAGCATCGGCAGACGGCGCAGGGCAAGCCCTTCGACGGCATCCGTCGGCCGCCCTACCGTGAGCGTGGCGCGAGAGGCGCCGCTCCCGGAAGGACGTGACATGGCAACGAAAGCCGCAGCGAAGAAGACCCCCACGAAGAACCGCCGACGTGCCGCCCGTGGCGGCGCCGGTGCTCAGCTCACGAACGAGCAGAACGCCGAGAGCGGGTTCCGCGCCTCGAAGGCGCTGAGCGAGAACCTGCAGCGCGTGCTCGTGGACCTGCTCGAGCTGCAGCTGCAGGGCAAGCAGGCGCACTGGAACGTCGTGGGCACGAACTTCCGCGACACGCACCGTCAGCTCGACGACATCATCGACGCCGCGCGCCGGTTCAGCGACGTGGTCGCCGAGCGGATGCGGGCGCTGCACGCGCTGCCCGACGGTCGCAGCGACATCGTGGCCGAGACGACCACGCTGCCCGAGTTCCCGCAGGGCGAGGTCTCCACGACCGAGACGGTGGATCTCGTCACCGAGCGGCTCGAGGCCGTGATCGCCACCGTGCGCGAGGTGCACGACCCGGTCGACGAGGAGGATCCGACGAGCGCCGACATCCTCCACGAGGTCCTCGAGGAGCTCGAGCAGTTCGCGTGGATGGTCAGCGCCGAGAACCGCACGCCGGCTCGCTCCTGAGCGCCGGGGCGGCGTCCGTCAGCCGAGGCGGATGAAGATCGGGCTGTTCCACAGGTCGGGGCGGTGCCGCACCATCAGCCCCTCGTAGGGCGAGTCGAGCATGCCGCCGTTGCCGTCGTAGATCGCGATGTGCGTGTCGGGCCACCACAGGAGGTCGCCCGCGCGCGCCTCGGAGGCCGGGATCTGCGTGCCGAGCGCCGCCTGCTGGTTCGCGCCGCGCGGCAGGTCGATGCCGAAGCCCTTGAACACGTACTGCACGTAGCCGTCGCACGAGAACGAGTCGTTCGGGTCGTTGCCGGTGCCGTAGGGCACCTTGCCGACGAACTGCCACGCGTACGCGACGACGTTCTCGCCCGAGTACGACTGGGGCGGCGCACCGAACGACGATCCGGATGCCACGGCTCCGGGGGCGGCCGCGACCGGCTGCGGTGCCACGACCTCGACGCTGTAGCCGCCGCGGGCGAGCGCGGCTCCCCGGTCGCTGGCGACGACGAGCGACTGGGCGGGGCCCTGAGCGGCGACGGATGCCGCGGACACCGTCGCGGGCGCGGATCCGGGCTCCATGGCGAACGCCGCGGAGGCCGCCGGAACGACCAGAACCGCGACGGTCAAGACTGTCAGGGTCTGCTTCACCGCACGCATGGGGCACCAGGCTACCCGTCGAACGCCGGGATCTCGAACCGGGGCGTCGATCCTCCGGGCCTGATCCGGCGGCAAAACGATCCCACGAGTCACACTGTTCACAGTCGCCACACAGACCGCGGCGGCCGCGACGACGTCAGCCCGCGGCGTCCTCCTGCGTGTCGGACGTCGCGGTCGGGGTCGCCCGTCCGGCATCCGTCTCCCCGTGGGCGCCCGCCTCCGCGGCATCCGCCTCCGCGTCGACGGCCGCGTGCGCGTCGAGATGCCCGAGGTAGGAGGTGGCGTTGCGGCGCAGGCCCGCGCGCTCCTCGTCGGTCAGCGCGCGACGCACCTTCGCGGGCACGCCGGCCACGAGCGACCCCGGCGGCACCTGCGTGCCCTCGAGCACGACCGCTCCCCCGGCGACGAGGCTGCCGGCACCGATCACGGCGCCGTTGAGGACGACGCTCCCCATGCCGACGAGCGCGCCGTCCTCGATCGTGCACCCGTGCACGACGGCGTTGTGCCCGACCGAGACGTCCTGGCCGATCGTCGCCGGGAAGCCGCGGTCGACGTGCACCACGACGCCGTCCTGCAGGTTGCTGCGCGCGCCGACGACGATCGACGCGGCCTCCGCGCGCAGCACCGCGTTGTACCAGACCGACGCGTGCTCGCCGAGCGTCACGTCGCCGATCACGCGCGCCCCGTCGGCGACGAAGGCGGATGCCGCGATGACCGGCGCGCGGCCGTGCACGGGGCGGACGGAGGCACCTGCTGCGATGGTCATGATCCGACGATATCCCGCGTGATTCCGCGGCTGTAAGCCCAGGCTTCTCTTGCTTGCGGAATGATCCTGGCTGAGTACCGTTGTGGATATGGCAGGGAACATCTGCCGATATGGAGGGTACGAAGACATGACGAACGACGTGACCACGTCGCAGACGATTTCCGCGACCGCCGCCGGCCCCGAGGCCGCCGCCAGCACCGCGCAGTTCCTGACCCCCGTGGTCCTGGGTCTGCAGGCCCTGGCCGTCAACGGCAAGCAGGCGCACTGGAACGTCCGCGGCAGCAACTTCATCGCGATCCACGAGCTCCTCGACACCCTCGTGGCCAACGCCCAGGGCTTCGCCGACCTCGCCGCCGAGCGCATCGTCGCCCTCGGCCTCCCGATCGACGCCCGCGTCTCGGTCGTCGCCGAGAAGGCCGCTCCCACCAAGGTCCCGGCCGGCTTCGCGCAGTGGCAGACCGAGATCCGCGCGGTCATCGACGACATGGATGCCGTGATCGCCGACGTGCAGGCCGCCATCGACGGCCTCGACGAGACCGACCTCACCAGCCAGGACGTCGCCATCGCGATCAAGGCAGGGCTCGAGAAGGACCGCTGGTTCCTCTTCGCCCACCTCGCCGAGTAAAGACTCCAGCCGACGACGCCCCCGACCGCGAGGCCGGGGGCGTCGTCGTTCCTGCGGGGCTACGCCAGGTGGGTCAGACGGCCCTCGACCATCGTCGCGGCGACACGCATGGCGCGGAGCTCCTGCTCGTCGGCGGTGAGCGGGTCGCGCTCGCACAGCGCGAGGTCGGCGACCAGGCCGGGTTGCAGGGCGCTGCCGGCGTGCGAGCCGCCGGCCGTCGAGGCGGCGAGCGCCACGGCGGCGTCGACGGCCTCCTCGGGGCGCCACGCCTGCCGACCGTCGCGCGTGCGGTGCACGGCCGAGGCCATCGCCGCCCACGGGTCCAGGGACGCGACCGGAGCGTCCGAGCCGAACAGGAGGTTCGCTCCGGCGTCGGCCAGCGACCGCAGCGGGTAGGCGATCGCGGTCTGGTCCGCCCACACCGTCTCGGACAGGTCTCTGTCGTCGAGCGCGTGCTCGGGCTGCACGCTGGCGCCGACGCCGAGCCGCGCGAAGCGCGCCAGGTCGGCGTGCGCGACGAGCTGCGCGTGCTCGATCGTGCCGCGCGCGTCGACGAGGCCGAACGCGTCGAGCGCGTAGGTGACGGCGACGTCGCCGATCGCGTGCACCGCGCACGCCAGCCCGCCGCCGGTCGCGCGCGTCATGAGCTCGATCAACTCGGCCGGCTCGACCGTCAGCACGCCGTGGTTGTGCGGATCGCCCGGGTAGGCGTGCGAGCACGCGGCCGTGCGGGTGCCGAGCGAGCCGTCGCTGATGATCTTGAGCGGCCCCATGCGCACGAGCCCGGCCGGGTCGATCGCGTCGCCGGTCTCGAGGCCCTCGGCGATCGCGCGGTCGAGAAGGGGCGGGTAGACGCCGAACGAGATGCGCATCGTGTCGAAGCCCGCCGCGAGCCGCCGGTTCCACGCCTCGGCGTTCCAGGCCATGTCGAGGTCGACGATCCCGACGACTCCGCGACGCGCCGCGTCCTGCAGCGCCGCGGACACCGCGACGTCGCCGAGCGCGGCGTCGACGGCGTTGAGCCGGCGGGAGATCTCGAACGCGGGACCCTCGCGGAGAAGGCCGGTCCCCTCGACCGGGATGCCCTCGCGTCGCAGCGCCGCGGAGTTGAGCCACACGCTGTGGACGTCGGCGTTGATGAGGTAGGTCGGCACCTCGCCGGTCGCCTCGTCGAGCACGGCGAGAGACGGGCCGTCGGTCCAGAACGCGTCGCGGAAGCCGGCGCCCACGCGCCGACCGTCGCCGAGCACAGGGGCACCCCCCATGAGGCGGGCGGCGTGCGCGGCCGACTCGGCCTGACGCAGCGGCAGGCGCTGCGCGTCGAGCGCCCACTGCACGGTGTGCACGTGGTGGTCCCACAGCCCGGGGACGACCCACGCGCCGCCGGCGTCGAGCACGGCCCCGCGCCGCGGCAGCGCGCCGACCGGCGCGATGTCGGCGATGCGTCCGTCCGCGAGATGGAGATCGACGGCATCCGCGCCGAACGGGTCGAGCCGGTCGGCCCCGGTCAGCCGCGCGTCGGCGACGACGTCGACGCGGGCGCCGCGCGCGAGCGTCATCGCTGGCACCGGGGGCACCAGTACAGCTTGCGCCCGCCGAACTCCTCGACGACGACCTCGGTGCCGCACACGCGGCACGGCAGCCCCGCCCGGTGGTACACCCAGTGGCGGTCGTCCCGGCTGGCCATCGCGCGGCGGTAGGCCTCGGGGTCGAGGTCGTCCATGGTCATCATCTGGCCGGTCTCGACGCCGATGCGCAGCAGCCGCACCCAGTCGCGCCACAGCTCGCGGACGAGCTCCTCGGGCACGTCGCGGCCGGGCGTGTGCGGGTCGAGTCCCGCGCGGAAGAGGAGCTCGGCGCGATAGACGTTGCCGATGCCGCTGACGACGGACTGGTCCATGAGCAGCAGCCCGATCGGCGTGGGCTTGCGGCGCACGGTCGCGGTGAAGCGCTCCTCGCCCTCGGCGGGGTCGTCCACGAGCGGGTCGGGGCCGAGCTTGGCGATCGTCGCGAGCATCTCGTCGGGGGTCTGCAGCTGGCACGCGGTGGGTCCGCGGAGGTCTGCGCACGTGCTGTCCGTGAGCAGTCGCAGGCGCACCTGTCCCACCACCGGCGGCGGCCACGCGTCGCCCTCGTCGGCCAGGCCCGTGGTCTGCTCGCTCATGCGCACGTGCACGCGCGTTCGCCGCGGAGCTCCGATCGAGGTCAGCGAGTTCTCGCCCGCGGCATCCATCACGCGGTCGAGATCGGTGCCGCGCTGGTTCGTCTGACCCATGCGGCCGTTCGCCGACGCGATCGTCGGGTCGACGAGGATCTCGCCGGCGAAGTCCCACGCCCCGTACATGCCCAGGTGGACGCGCAGCCAGAGCTCGTCGTCGAACTCGAGGAACATCTGCTTGCCGACGGCGCGCACGTCGACCGCGGCACGGCCGTCGATGACCGCGGCGCCCTCCGCGAAGCGGCCCTGGGGGCTGGATGCCGCGACCTGCCGTCCGACGAAGTTCCGGTCGAACTGGCGGGCGATCCTGTGGACGGAATGGCCTTCGGGCATCAGTGCGCGCGAGGATCGGGCGCGAGCGTGCCGTGCGTCTCGTACACCGCGATCTGGTGGATGCGCCGGACGTGGCGCTCGTCGTGCGAGAACGGCGTCTCGATGAAGCGGTCGATGAACGACGCGGCCTCCTCGAACGTGTGCTGACGTGCGCCGATCGCGATGACGTTCGCGTCGTTGTGCTCGCGCGCGAGCTCGGCGGTCGCGAGGTTCCACACGAGCGCCGCGCGGATGCCCTCCACCTTGTTGGCGGCGATCTGCTCGCCGTTGCCGGAGCCGCCGAACACGACGCCGAGGGCCTCGATCCCCGCCGCCTGGTCGCGCACGACGGCGTCGGCGGCGCGGATGCAGAAGGCCGGGTAGTCGTCCAGCGGGTCGTACTCGACGGGGCCGTGGTCGATGACCTCGTGGCCTGCCTCGGCCAGGTGGTGCTGGAGCTGCGTGGAGAACTCGAGGCCGGCGTGGTCCGTGCCGATGTGGATGCGCATGCCCCTCATCTTAGGGAGCAC
>NZ_JBDIAB010000177.1:0-6023 GCF_039812165.1 Microbacterium sp. | reverse complement strand
GCCCGCGCGATCGGGTACTCCGTGATGTAGCCGTACCCGCCGTGGAGCTGCACGCAGGTGTCGAGCACCTCCCACTCGCGCTCGGTCGCCCAGAACTTCACCTTGGCGGCCTCCTCGGCGGTCAGCCGGCCGTCGCGATAGGCGAGCAGCGCCCGGTCGATGTACGCCCAGAGCGCGTCGACGGTGGTCGCGACATCGGCCATCGCGAAGCGGCTGTGCTGGAAGTCGATGATCCGCTCACCGAACGCCTCGCGGTCCTTCGTGTATGCGAGGGTCCAGTCGAGGGCCGCCTGAGCCGCGGCGGCCGCGGCCACGCCGATCGAGAGCCGCTCCAGCGGCAGGTTCATCATCAGCTGGACGAAGCCCAGTCCTTCCTTGCCGCCGATCAGGTTCTCGTCGGGGACGAACACGTCGGTGAACGACAGCTCCGCGGTGTCATGGCCGTGGAACCCCACCTTGTGGAGCTTCTTGCCGTGCTCGAAGCCGGCCATGCCGCTCTCGACCAGCACCAGCGAGAACGCGTCCGGACGGTTGCCCTCGCCGGTCTTGACGAACGTGACGACCACGTCGGCGGTCGCACCGGAGGAGATGAACGTCTTCGCACCGTTGACGACGTAGCCGCCGTCGACCTTCTTCGCCGTGGTCTTAATGCCGCGCAGGTCGCTGCCCGCACCCGGCTCGGTCATGCCGAGCGCGCCGAGGATCTCCCCGGTCGCCATGCCGGGGAGCCAGCGCTCCTTCTGCTCCTGCGTGCCCATGTGCACGAGGTAGGGGACGGCAAGGTCGTCCTGGATGCCGAAGGCACCGGCGAGCGACCCCGCACCGGCCTTGATGACCTCTTCGTCCACGACCGCGCGGAAACGGTAGTCCTGCAGCATCCCGGCCCCGCCGAACTCCTCCGGCACCGACAGGCCGATGATGCCCGCCTCGCCCGCGGCGAGCATCGTCGCGCGGTCGATCTCGCCCGCGGCATCCCACCGCTCGCGCGCCTCGTTCGTGGCGTAGCGCTTGCAGAACTCGCGGACGACGTCGCGGAACGCCTCGTGGTCCTCGTCGTAGATGTCGCGCTCCATGGTGGCGGCTCCTCTCGTCCGTCGCGGCGCTGCGCGGGCATCGGATGCCGCGCATCGCCCCTGTTCGAAGTCTAGGTGCCTCGTCAGCCCGGGTAGCCCGGAGCGGCCGGAAGGCCGAAGAACTCCTCGAGGGTGCGGAAGCCGCCGTCGTGATACGCCTTCGCGAGGTCGACGCCGAGGTAGCGGAGGTGCCACGGCTCCCAGTCGTAGCCGGTCACGGCCGTCATGCCGTTCTCGTAGCGCACGATGAAGCCGAACCGCCACGCATTGGCGGCGAGCCACTCGGCCTGCGGGGTGCCGGCGAACCGCTCCAGCGTCCCGCAGCCGCGGTCGCACGCGACCAGGTCGACCGCGAGCCCCGTCTGGTGCTCGCTGTGTCCGGGGCGTGCGCTGATGAGATCCGCGGCATCGCGGCCGAGCGCCCCCACGTGGCCGGCGTAGGTCGACTGCTGGATGGCATACGACCGGAAGCCGCTGTTGACGCCCACCGCGCCCGCGCCCTCCGCAGCCGCGGCCGCGGCGAGCTGCGACACGGCGACCGCGACGTCGGCCCGCAGATGGCCACCGCTCGTGCGCTGCACGCCCTCCGCGCGGGCCTGCGGCTCGGGCCAGTAGTCGATCGGATCGAGTGCGCGCTGCTTGTTGACCACGACCCACACCCGATGCGGCTCGGTGAGGCTGAGGCACGGAGCGTTGCCGCCCACCACAGCCGAGCGGAACGCCTCGGCTCCTCCGACGGCCGCGATGACGTCGACGTCGGCACCGCCCTGCAGGGCCGCCGCCACGGCGGGGTCGGCGCACAGTCCGTCGCCGAGATCCGTCCGAGGCGAGGTCACGGCGTCGTCCGCGTCGTCTGCGCCGCCCGTCCCGCCGGCGTCGTCCGTCGCACCGTCCGCGCCGTCGTCCGGCCCTGCGCCGTTCTCGGCGGACGCCTGTCCCGGAACGGGGAGCGTCGACGCCGATCCCGGCGTTCCGTCGCCGTCGCCACCGCCTGCGTCGCCCGCGCCTTCCGTGCCCGTGCCGTCCGCGACCCGGCCACCCGCCAACGCCTCGCCGCGGCTCACCACCGGTCCGCCCAGCGCCGCCGCGACGGCGCTCGAGCCGCCGAACACGAGCACGCCGGCCACCGCGAGGGCGGCCCACGCGCGGATCCGGACAGCACGCGGGGCGCGTCGATGGGACGGCTCGGGTTCCCGCACGTGCCCATTGTGCACCGGCATCCCCGTCGTCGCCTGGGAACACGTGACGACACGCCGTCGTGTCGTTCTATCTGCGACACGAACATGTTGCACTTCTTTCGTATCTATGTTCCACTCAGACTATGCGATGGCACGGACAGACGGTAGGGGCGACGGACGCGGCGGCGCTTCCGGGGCTGGAATCGCTCGCCGGCCTCGTCCGCACCGTGACCACCCCCGAGTTCGCCGGCATGACGTTCCACGAGGTGCAGGCGCGCTCCGCCCTCAATCACGTGCCGAGCGCATCGTCGATGCCGTTCGAGTGGACCGTCAACCCGTACCGCGGATGCAGCCATGCCTGCGTCTACTGCCTCGAACCGAGCACCCTGGTCCTCAAGGCCGACGGCCGACAGGCAGCCATCGGCGATCTCGCCGTCGGAGACGAGGTCATCGGCACGGAGCGTCGAGGGGCCCACCTCAGCTATGTGCCGACCACCGTCGAAGCGACCTGGACGACACGCGAACGGGCGCACCGGGTCACCCTCGCCGACGGCACCGAGCTCGTGGCTTCCGGGGACCATCGGTTCCTGACAGATCGCGGATGGAAGCACGTGACCGGAGCCATGAGCGGTGCCGGGCGCAGACCGCATCTCACCATGACCGACCGACTTCTCGGCTTCGGGCTCGCGGGAGTCGTCGTGTCGAACCTCGCGAGAACCGCGGTGAAGACCGTAGCCGATCTGCGGGTCGGCTCCGTCGAAGACCTCGGCGTCGACATCGACATGGTCGACATCACCACCGGCACGGGCGATTTCGTCGCGAACGGCGTGATCAGCCACAACTGCTTCGCTCGGGGCACGCACGAGTACCTCGACCTCGACGCGGGCCACGACTTCGACAGTCAGATCGTGGTGAAGGTCAACGTCGCCGACGTGCTGCGGCGCGAGCTCGCGCGGCCGAGCTGGCGGCGCGACCGTGTCGCGCTCGGCACGAACACCGACCCGTACCAGCGCGCCGAGGGCCGCTACCGGCTCATGCCCGGCATCGTCGAGGCGCTCGCGGACTCGGGCACACCGTTCTCGATCCTCACGAAGGGGACGCTCGTGCGCCGCGATCTGCCGCTGCTGCGGGATGCCGCAGTCACCGTGCCCGTCTCGCTGGCGATGTCCATCGCGGTCGCCGACGAGGAGCTGCGGCGTCTGATCGAGCCCGGTGCGCCCAGCTTCACGGCGCGGCTCGACACCGTCCGCGCGGCGACGGATGCCGGGTTGAGCGTCACGGTCTTCCTCATGCCGATCGTGCCGCACCTCACCGACTCGGTCGCGGTGCTCGACGACACCCTCGCACGCCTCCGTGCCGCGGGCGCCGCGCGGGTGATCTTCGGCGCCCTGCACCTGCGGCCCGGCGTGAAGCCCTGGTTCATGGCGTGGCTCGCGCGCGAGCATCCCGAGCTGGTCGCCGCGTACCGCGGCCTGTACCCGGGAGTGTCCACGATGGCGCCGAAGGCATACCGCACGTGGCTCTCTGCACGCGTCCGGCCGTTGCTGCGCCGGCACGGCCTCGACGGTCGGCTCGAGGACGAGGGGCAGTCACGACGATCGCGTGCCGGTCCCGTGGTCACGACCGCTCGTGGACGCGCGACCGCCGAGACCGATCGGCTGTTCTAGCGTCCGCGTGCGCCGCCTCGGCGGCGGGCCGCCGACCGGCCACCGGAGAGCGCCGCCGCATCGGAACGCGGATCGGCTGCGGATCAAAGCGCGGGATTCGCGGCGCGCAGTCCGTCGAGCGCGGCCTCGGCGACGGCGAGAGCGCCGGACTCCTCGAGCGAGCCGCTGACGGTCACCCAGCCCGTGTCTGCGAACACGTAGACGACCGAGGCGATTCCGAGCTCGGTGGGCGTCTCCGCCGAGAACGAAGGCGCCCCGCCGACGGTGCTCTCGACGTATGCTCCCGACGCGCTGATCGAGGCGAGGAGGGCGTCGCGAGAGGCCGGCGAGAGCTCCGCGACGACCACGTTGAATCCCCCGTCCGACTGCGGGATGCCCCACGTGCACACGCGCGTGCTCGACGCGTCGCGCGCCGCCTCGGCCGCCGCCGCATCGGACATCAGGTCGGGCGCTGATGCTCCGGCGGCGAGGGCCACCGTGTCGGGGCCCAAGGCATCCTGAGCCACCGTGAGCGGCACGAGGTCGACGCAGTCCGGCAGCACCAGGGGGACGTCGGTCTCCGACGGCGGGACCGTGGGGATCGGCGTCGAGGTCGCGGGCGACGGCGACGAGGTCGTGGGCGCCGGTGCCGGCGTGGACGCGCAGCCGGTCAGCAGCGCGAATGCGGCCAGCATCGTCGCCCCCTGGAGCCCACCGCGCTCAGCCCACCTCACGAGTCGATTGTAGATTCGCACGGCTCCGACCGACAGGCCGCTCACGTTGCGCCGATGACCTCGCGCCGCACCCCGCGCCGGGCCACAATGGCGCCATGGCCAGGTTCCTGCTCTCGGCGATGCCGTTCACGGGGCACGTCGCCCCGATGCTCGCGCTCGCCGAGACGCTCGTCGCGCGCGGCCACGACGTGCGCGTGCACACCGGCTCGGCCTTCGCGGCGAAGGTCGCGGCGACGGGCGCCGGCCTCGTGCCCTGGCGGCAGGCTCCGGACTTCGACGAGAACGACCTCGCCGCGACCTTCCCGCGCCTGCTCGGCAAGAAGGGCCTCGGGCAGGTCTTCGTCAACATCTCCGACCTCATGATCGGCACGGCGCCCGCGCAGGTCGCGGATCTCGTCGCCGAGTGGGATCGCGAGCCCTGGGACGCGCTCGTGGGCGACGAGATCTCGGTGGGTGCGGTGCTGTTCGCGGAGAAGAGCGGATGCCGTTTCGCCACGCTCGCGGTGCTGCCGCTGAACCTCGCGAGCCGTCAGGGCCCGCCGAGCGGCATGGGACTGACCCCGGGCACGACGCCCGCCCTGCGGGCGCGGGACGCCCTGCTGCGCGCCGCGATGCCGCTGGGCGGCCTGCCCCTGCGCGGACCGCTCGCGCGTGCACGCCGGGACGTGGATCTGCCGCGCTCCTCCGCGACGTTCGAGCAGACGGTGTTCTCCCGCGGGCTCGTGCTGGCCAGCGGCTCGCCGCTGCTGGACTTCGGGCGCACCGACCGGCCCCCGCACGTGCGGTTCGTCGGGGTGCTCGCGCGCGGTGCGGTCGCCGCGTTCGAGCCGCCGGCATGGTGGCGAGACCTCGACGGCCGCGAGGTCGTGTGCGTGACGCAGGGCACGCAGAACATCGACCCGGCCGATCTGCTCCGTCCCGCGCTCGACGCGCTCGCCGGCGAGGACGTCGTGGTCGTCGCCACGACCGGCGTCCCGGGCCGGGACGAGCTGCCGTTCCCGGTGCCCGCGAACGCGCGCGTCGCGGGCTTCGTCCCGTACGCGCAGCTCCTGCCCCGCGTGGACGTCATGGTCACCAACGGCGGCTGGGGCGGGACGCTCGCCGCGCTCGGTCACGGCATCCCGCTCGTGATCGCCGGCGGCGACCTCGACAAGCCCGAGGTGGCGGCGCGCGTCGCGTGGTCGGGCGCGGGCGTGAACCTCCGGACCGGCACGCCGTCGCCCGCCGCGGTGCACGACGCGGTCCAGCGCGTGCGCGCCGAGCCCGGGTTCCGCGCGGCCGCGCGCCGGGTGGGCGCCGAGCTCGACTCCCTCCGCGGAGCGGATGCCGCGGCATCCGCCCTCGAGGACTTCGTCGCCCGATAGCAGGCGCCGTCCCTCTCCCCCGGTGGTG
>NZ_JBDIAB010000176.1:0-6024 GCF_039812165.1 Microbacterium sp. | reverse complement strand
TCTCTCGCGCGAGATCGCGTTCTGGACGGCCGCACTCGACTACGCGGTGCGAGAGCCGGCCGCCGAGGACTTCGTCGTGCTGCAGCCCGTCCGCGGCGACGGACCGAACATCTCGCTCGATGTCGTGCCGGCTCCCCGCGTGCTGCCCCCGCGCATCCACCTCGATCTCTATGCCGACGACCAGGCGCAGGAGGTTCGACGCCTCGCCGGGCTCGGCGCGCGTGAGGTGCACTGGGACAAACGCCCCGCCGACGCGGACTACGTCATCATGGAAGACCCCGAGGGCAACCGCTTCTGCGTGATCGACGCCTCCGACTGGCCAGGCTGGGAGGCATCCGGTCGCGTAGGTCGCCCGGCTCCGAGCTGATCGCCGTCGACCCCCGGCGCCTCTCCGCCGGTGTGAACCAGTAGGCTTCTCGGCGACCGTGACACGATCCGAGGAGGTGAGCCCGATGCACACACCGTCCACTCCGGGCGCTCCTTCGAGCTCACGATCGCGCGACTGACGTAGCCGTCGCGGGGAGCGCCGCAGAAAGAAGCTGCGAAATGAACGACTCACCTCTCCACGACCCCCACCCCACGCGCACGGCCCTGGTCCTCGGAGGCGGCGGAGCCGCCGGGAACGCCTGGCTGATCGGCGTCGCCGCCGGCCTCCACGCGGCGGGGCTCGATCTCACCGACGCCGACCTCATCATCGGCACCTCCGCCGGATCGACCGCCGCCGCCCAGCTCACCGGCGCCGACCCCGCAGAGCTGCTCTCGGCCACCCTCGCGGCTCCGCCGGCGCCGCGAGCCGCCGATCGCACGTCCCGACCGGCCGGGCCCGACCTGGACCACCTCGCGCGGACGCGCGCCGTCATCGCGGCCTCGTCGGACATCGACGACATGCGCCGCAGGATGGGTGCCGCGCTCCAGGCGGATGCCGCGTCCACCGCGGCCGCGAGCGAGCGGTGGCGTGCCGTCGTCGCCGCGCGGCTGCCCGTGACGGAATGGCCGCGACAACGGGTGCGCATCACGGCGGTCGACGCGCGGACGGGTGAGCCGGTCGTGTTCGACCGCGACAGCGGGGTCGACCTCGTGGATGCCGTGGCCGCCAGCTGCGCGGGCGGGTTCGCCTACGGCATCCGCGGCGAGCTGTACATCGACGGGGGTTACCGCGCCAACGCCGACAATGCCGACCTCGCGGCCGGGTACGCGCGCGTGCTCGTGCTGTCGCCGCTCGGCGGCAGGTCGCTGACGCCGGGGGAGTGGGGCACGCATCTCGCGACCCAGGTGGCGGGCCTGCGCGCCTCGGGGAGCGTCGTGGAGACGATCCTTCCCGACAGCGCGGCGCGCGCGGCGTTCGGCCCGAACCTGATGGACCCGTCGACGCGCGCGCCCATCGCCCGCGCCGGCTACGAGCAGGGGAGAGCGGTGGCCGCACGGCTCGGCGACTTCTGGCCCTGACCGATCCGAGCGGATCGCGTGATGGTGACCTCATGCGCACCGTGCCGATCGTCTCGCAGGCCGGTACCCGGGGGCTGCCTGTGCCGCCCGCACGACTAGCGTGAGAGCATGCGAGCGATTCCCGACGACATCCTCGAGTATCAGAAGCGGCTCGACGCCGAGGCTCGGCCGATCTGCGATCTGCTGCTCGCGACCATCGAGCGCGAGCTGTCGGATGCCGAACGCAAGGTGTGGCACGCGCACCCGGTCTGGTTCTTCGACGGCAACCCGGTCGTCGGGTACGACCGACTGAAGGCGTCCGTCCGTCTGCTGTTCTGGAGCGGACAGTCGTTCCGCGAGCCGGGGCTGAAGCCGGAGGGCACCTTCAAGGCCGCCGAAGCGCGGTACACGGCCCCCGAGCAGGTCGACGTCGAGGCGCTGCGGCACTGGCTCGCGGAGGCGCGAGCCGTCCAGTGGAACTACCGCGACATCCGCCGCAACCGCGGCCTCGTCCCGCTCCGCGGACTGGAGAGCTGACGCGCCGCCGAGAGCGTTGTCCGTCGCCCGAACCATCGGGTGTCGCGCGGTGACGGTGGATCGCGTGTCAAGGTCACTTGACACGCGATCATGGCGACAGCTATCGTGTCAAGTGAACTTGACTTGACCCGAGGGGGCGCATCATGACCGCATCCGCGAGCACCGCCGACCAACGCGCGGCGCGCAGCCTCATACCGCTGGCCGCCTGGACCGCGGCCTGGGTGGCATCCCTCGCGATCGCTCGCTTCGTCCCAGGCCAGCTGGGGGAGTACCAGCCGATCGCGGCGTGGATCGCGATCGGCGTCAACGTCGCGGTCGGGATCGTGTGGATCGTCGCCCACGCGCGATACCTGCGCCAGCTGGACGATCTGCAGCGCAAGATCCTCACGGATGCGCTCGCGGTGGCTCTCGGCGCGGGGCTCGTGGCGGCGATGGCCGCCTCGGTCGCGAACAACGCCGGCCTCATCTCGTTCGGCGATGACGCGGCCACCTTCGCGATCGTCGCCGCGGTGGCGTACATCGTCATGGCGATCGTCGGAAACGTGCGCTACCGGTGAGGAACAGCCTGCGCGCCCTCCGCGCCGAGCGTGACTGGACCCAGGCCGATCTGGCCGCGAGGGCCGACGTCTCGCGGCAGACCATCAACGCGATCGAGGTCGGCAAGTTCGACCCGAGCCTGCCCGTCGCGTTCCGCCTCGCGCGCCTGTTCGGCCTGACGATCGAAGAGGTCTTCTTCGACGACGCGGATTGATCGCCCGCTGACGCGTCGCACGACCGTCCTGCCCGCCGTCGGCGAGGGGAGTCATCGGTCGGGAAGGAGCGGCGCTCGGCGCCCGTGCACGCCGCTAGCCTTGCCCGGGTGCTCCCCACGTCCCGTCGTCAGGGAGGGTCTGGCATGCGGCGGACTCGGTGAGAGCCGCCACCTCTGCCCGCACGGCGACCCCGGCGTCGGTCTTCAGGATCGTGTAGACGACGCCCTCCTGAGCCCCAGGCTCGGGAATGAAGCCGACCGTCGCGGAATCGATCGCCGGGTCGTCGACGACAGGTCCGACGGCTGTCGTCATGAGGTCTGCGGTCGGATTCTCGATCAGCCAATCGGCGGTATCGTGCACCGTTGCACCGGGGATCGTCCAGAACGCCTCGAGTTCCTCGACCGGCACGCATGGCCATCCCGTGTAGGAATCGAAGCCGCCGAGGCTCGCTTCAGAGCGAACCGCTCCGGGTGGGAGAGCAGCCGCGTCGAGCCAGGTCTGTGCTCGTGCTCGTGCCGCGGCATCCGTGCTCGCCAGGGGAGTGGCGGGTGCACGCGTCTCGGAGGATGCGCTCCCCTCAGCGGACGTGGCGCCGCCGCCCGCGGTCGTCGAGGCGCAGGCGGTCAGGACGACGGCGAGGAACAAGGCGGTGGCCGTCGATGTCGAGCGATGCGGCATGGCGCCACGGTATCGGCAGCCGTCCGGGACGAGATCTCGCATCTCAGGTATCGTTCGGCGCGCCCGCCGCCTTCGCGGTCGCGGGCCGGAAGAGCATCGCGACGGCGCCCGACCGGAACTCGCGGCGACTCACGAGCTCGAGCTGGATGCGGTCGTGGAGCCCCGCGAGCAGGGTCGGTCCGTGCCCGGCGAGGACCGGCTGCACGACGAACTCGTACTCGTCGATCAGACCGAGATCCGCGAGCGCCAGGGGGAGCGTCACTCCGCCCACCCACAGGCCGTCGCCCGGTTCTTCCTTGAGCCGCTGAACCGCTAGCGCGAGGTCGCCGGGCACGAGCTCGGCGTTCCAGTCGACCGTGATCCGCGTGCTCGACACGACGTGCTTCTTCGCCCGGTCGATGGCCTCGGCGAACGGGATCTCCCACTCATCCATCCAATCGGGCCACGTGCCCGAGTCCGGCTTCCGCCAGGCGGACTCCATCATCTCGTAGGTCACGCGGCCGAACAGCAGGGCATCGGCTCGCTCCATCTCGTCGGTCCAGTACCGCATCGACTCCTCGTCGGGAGGGAGTCCCGCCTCGTGATGCACGCAGCCGTCGAGCGTGACGTTGATCGAGTACCGAAGTGGTCTCATGGCGTTGCTCTCCTTCGATTCCCGCGCCGCGTTGTCAGACCATTGTCCGCGCTTTCCGCGCCGCGCGTCGACCCCCGCGGCGATGGAGGCCGGGGAGTGCATCCACCGTCAGTGACTGGATATTCGGCATATCGAGTTGAGGACTATTCGCCGGATGGTCAGTGGCATCGGTGGGTGTCTCGTCGCCCTCGGTGTCCTGGGCCGAGCGGTCGAGCTGGCTCGACCGGTTTGCGGCGATCGACCGGTTGTTCGACTGGCAGGATTGAACGCATGACGACCTCGGATCAGCCGCTTTCGACGCCCGCCGCGATGCCGACCCACGCAGGTGACGCGAGCAAGCCATGGAATGATCTGGCTTCAGGTTATGAGAGGGCCCGTTCTCGCGCTGACTCGCTCGACAATCTTGTCGAGTGGCCCGCGCAGCGCGCGATGCTGGGGGATATCGATGGCATGAGCGTGCTCGATCTCGGTTGCGGGAACGGCGAGAAGCTCGTGCGTCTGGCGGGCGAAGGAGCGAGAAGGTGCGTCGGAGTCGATATCAGTGGAGAGTTTGTCGCGGGTCCGTCTGAGCGGTTGGACCTCGTCTCAGCAGACTTCAATGATTTCGACGCCCTGCCCCAGGTCGCCGGCCAGCAGTTTGACCGGATTCTCTTCTTGCAGTCGTTCGGCTATGCGAAGGATCCCGTCGGAATCTTGAAGCGCGCTCGTGCGCGGCTGACAGATGATGGATTCATCCTTCTCACCCGGACTCAGCCCATTCGATATGCATTGGAGCGGGCCGAGGCCAACAGTACGTTGGTGGGCGACGAGTACTTCGCTTCGGGCGCGTTCTCGTATGTCAGTGGGTGGGATAGCCAAGTGACGATGACGAAGCAGCGTTACACGATCTCGAACTTGATCAACACCTTCGCCCAAGCGGGGCTGTGGATTGAAGCTGCGGTCGAGCCTCACCTGTCTGAAGAACAGAAGCGCGAGTTCCCAGATAAGCACGCGTGGGCAAACAGATACCTCGCTGGCATCATCGTCTTCAAGCTGAGGTCGCTGGCCCGGGATATCGCTTTCGCGTAGTTTGCTGACAACCTCAGCAGTCTCGTGGTTGCGACGGCGTGCGGCTTTCCCTTGACGTCACGGGTCGTTCCTGTGCTGATGTTGCTTGGTTGCTGGATAGCTGGCCATAACGTTGCCGCTTCGCGCGGCGTGGCTCGCCATGACCTTCGCAGAATATCCGAGGAGCGCTCCGAGCGTCGATGCGTCGAGCTCCTTGGTCAGATCGAACAAGGTCGTGTTGCGAGTGGCCAGAGGCTGGATGCCGAAGATCTTCAGTCGATTCCAGAGAGTGTTCGCTGAGATGTGCTGGCCGGGTGTGGTGGATGGAAAGAGCCATGATGAGTTCTTGTTCATCGATCGGCTGCCGACGCCGTTGAGGTGCTCGTTGAAGAGTGGAATGAGCGATTCGGGAATGGGTGCCGGCTGGTTTCCGAGCTCGATCGTCATGCCGTCGAGCGTCGATGTGATTGCGTCGGCTTGCAGAGCGACTATCCGGCCGATGGGTGTGCCGTAGAGCAAGAAGATGATGGCTGCGACTCGCGTCGAGGGTATGACGTTGACCGACTCCAGGACGACACGGATCGCGTCGAGTCGTTCTCGAGTTGCAACCATCGGGGTGGTTTCTGCGGTCCGAGCTTTCGCTTTGAGTGTGCGGCGCTGGCCCGTGAGCTTCCTCTGCTGGAGGAAGGCCCGGACATGTTTGCGACTCGATGTTCCCTCTGACCAATAGAGGTCGATCTGCTCCTGGCGAAGGTCGTCGATCTTGGTGCGCTGTTCGGTGTCGAGCCAGTCGAGGAACTTGCCGGCTTCGGTGATCTCCTGCTTCGCCGTGCGAGTCGCGTAGTCCATGTTCTTTGGCGGTGGGTCTGCACGAAGTCGTCGGAGGTGGTGCCAGCGTCCGAACTGTTCGAGGGGCTGGAGGATGTGCGGGCGATCGTGGAACTCGTCCAG
>NZ_JBDIAB010000175.1:0-6036 GCF_039812165.1 Microbacterium sp. | reverse complement strand
GATTTCTGGGAGCTGATCCGCAACGACGACCGACACCCCAACGACTACGGATTGGAAGGGTTCCCTATTCGTCATCGGCCCTGGATCTGGACCGTGGCACGCCGGTCGCTCATCGAGAGCGACGAATGGGCACGATACTGGTCCGCCGATCGTGGCCACCTCGATACCGGATTCGCCGATCACTTCCGCTCGCGTGGCGCCCGAGCGGCGGTCGCCTTCGACTTCGAAGGCGCGGCGCGCCACAATCCCGGGCTCTTCGCCCCGGGAAAGCTCATCGAGGCCGGATGCCCCGTGCTGGTGCGTGGTCTCTTCGATCAGTTCCCTCCGGCCCTCGACCAGTTCGCTGTGATTCTCCGTCCGGTGCTCAAGCGCATCGAGGAAGTGGGCTATCCCATCGACCTCTTGTGGAGCAGCGTGGTGCGCACGACACCGCCACGAGCCCTCAACGCCTCGGCAGGGATGCTCGAGATCCTTCCGGATCGAACCGACGTCACCCTCGAGGAGGTCCAGCGCGTCTGCGTCGTGGTGCACCTTCCAGGTCTGGGTTTCGTCGACGAGCTCCTCGATAGGCTCCAGAACCTCCCGCAGGCCTACGACCTGGTCATCACGACCACCGACGGCATCAAGGCGGCGCGCATCCGCAAGCTCCTCGAGCGCGCCAAACCCGCGCTCTGTCAGCGCGTCGAGGTACGGGTCGCCTGGGTGCCCGGAGGCCGCGACATGGGCGCGCTGCTCGTGGGCTGTCGCGATATCCTGCTCGGCGATGACTATGACCTCATCATGCGTCTGCATGGACGACAGTCGGGCCACAAACCCATCAATGTCGCCGAGTATGCGCGCCGCTACCAGCTGGACAACCTGCTGAGCAGTCCCGGCTACGTGATCGGCCTGCTGCGCCTTTTCGAGAACGAGAAGGGACTCGGGCTCGTGTTCCCGCCGATGATCCATGTGGGTTACCGGATCATGGGTCGTGGTTGGGGCTCGTATCGCGACGCCGCAAAGTCTGTGTGCCGAGAGCTGGGGATCCGCGTACCGCTTGACGAGGTCTCACCGCTCGCGCCGTTCGGAGGCATGTGGTTGGGCCGTCCACAGGCGTTGCGACTCATGGCTGAGCGTGCTTGGAACGCTCGCGACTACGGCCTTTCGCGTCGAGGCGGGCACGCAGAGCTCTCCCGACTGCAGGAGCGGATCATCCCGCTGGCTGCCGCGGAGACGGGCTACCACTGTCGCACCGTGCTGAACCATGAGCACGCGGAGATCAGCTTCTCTGCGATGGAGTTCAAAGCGGATCAGTTGTCGAGCACGGCCCCCGGGTACCCGGCGGAGCAGATCCACTTCCTCCGCAGAATGGGTTCGATGGGACGTGGTGGCCCCGTGAGTCTGACCCGCATGTACCTCAACCTGCACTTTCCGTTCATCGCGCAACTGCTGCGACCGGCATTTCGATCGGCGGGTATCGCCGCCTCATGGCTCGGATCGTTTCGTGGCGGTGTGCGTTCGGCCGTGGGGTCGTTCCGATCGAAGAGGCAGAGATGACGAAGACGGATGAACTGATCCCTGCGCAGCCACGGGCCGCCTCGAGCTTTCCTGCGGACGGCAGGAGGCTTCTGATCTACGTGGTCTACGATCGCCGCGGCGAAGTAGAGGACTACATCCCCTATGCGCTCCGGGAGCTACGACGTCAGCACCAGCACATCATCGCCGTGGTGAATGGGAAGCTCACCGCTGCCGGGCGGCAGAAACTGGACTCGGTGTGCGACGAGGTCGTCGAACGCGAGAACAGCGGCTTCGACATCTGGGGCTACAAGTTCGGTCTCGAGCAGATGGCCGACCGAATCGCGGAGTTCGACGAGATCGTGCTCGCGAATGACACCTGGTACGGCCCGGTGCGTCCCTTCGACGATGTCTTCGACCGGATGAACGGGCAGGATATCCACTTCTGGGGGCTGACCGACCATCCTCGTCTCGAGCCGAATCCGTTCACCCAGACCGGATACCTGCCCTACCATGTCCAGTCCTACTGGATCGCCGTCCGGCGCGCGATGTTCCTCTCGGATGAGTGGCGTGAGTATTGGCGCGACCTCCCCGAGCTGCCGGAGTATGCCGATGCGGTGGTGAAGCATGAGGGCGCTTTCACCGAGAGGTTCGTTTCGCTCGGGTTCTCCGGCGAGGTGGCCTTCCCATTGATCACCGATCTCGCCATGAACTATCCGCTCGTCGCCGCGCGCCAGCTTCTCGACGCTGGATGTCCGACGCTCAAGCGGCGCCCGTTCTTCGAGTGGCCGACATATCTGGACAGCCTGGGCGTCGTCGGCCGATGGACACTGGACACTGCGGCGCACTACGGGTACCCGCTCGATCTGATCTATGCCGATCTCGCGCGGAACGTCGAGCCGCGGGTTCTCAATGCGGACGCTGCGCTCGTCTCGGTGCTCTCCGCGGACGAGGAGTCTTACGATCCCGAGCGCCCGCTGCGCACGCTGGTCATCGCCCACATCTTCTATCCGGAGATGGTCGATGAGATGCTCGATCGCGCCGACCATCTCCCAGGCCGGTACGACTTGCTCATCACGACGCCCGAGTCTGATCGGGCACAGCAGATTCGCACGAATCTCGACACCCGCGTGCTACGCGGATCCGTCGAGGTGCGCGTACTGGAGTCCAACAACGGCCGGGATCAGGGCGCTTTTCTTGTGGGATGCCGCGACGTGCTGCTCAGTGGCGACTACGACCTGATCGTGAAGATCCACTCCAAGAAGACGCCGCAGTCCTTCCCGACGATCGGCGAGCACTTCAAACTCCAGCAGTTCGACAACCTGCTCTACAGCCCCGGATATGCGGCGAACGTCGTGGCGCTCTTCCAGCGTGAGCGCGGCCTCGGTCTCGCCTTCCCGCCGATGGTCCATCTCGGGCATCCGACATTGGGAAGGGCATGGTGGGCGAACCGCGAGGGGTTCATCCGACTGCACGACGAGCTCGGGATCCGTGTGCCCGTCGACGAGGACTCCCCGCTTGCCCCCTTCGGATCGATGTACTTCGCTCGCCCCGAGGCACTGAGACTTCTCGCCGAGCATCCTTGGAAGTACGAGGACTTCGGCGGGCATGAGGCGTACCAGGACGGAGGTCTCGCTCATATCCTCGAGCGGATGCCTGTGTACGCCGCAGCAGAACTCGGCTACCACTCACGGACGATCGCGGCTCCTGAGTACATGTCGGTCAGTCACTCGATGATGAGCTACAACTTCGATCAGATGTCGGCGACGATCCCCGGCTCGTCGATGGAGCAGGTCAACCTGATCAAGCGACTGGGGAAGATGGGCACCGTGAGGGCCGTCGACTTCGTTGCGATGTACCTCTACAGCCGTCGGCCGGGCTCGGAGCAGGCCTTGCTACGTGCGTACGAACGAACGACACGGGTTCGGGGCGCCTTGTGGCGTCTCCGACATCCTGCCCACTGGCGCAAGCGCTAGTCCATACCGGCGCCGAGGCGCCGGCGAGCACGCGACTGGCCTTCCCGACGAGTGCCCCGCGTCACTGACGTGGGCGGCTCCCCAGTCCCTCCAGGATAGGATTCCCCTTATGCCCGCGCCCCATGAGTCCGATGTCGCGGCGCGCTTTCAGCGACTCTCCGGGCTCCCGATGCAGCCAATCGGTGGGCTGCATCGGTTCACGCCGCGCGGCATCGCCGCGTCCGTGAAGGACGTCGTCGATCAGCGTGAGATGCTGGGACTGCTCATCAAGCGGGACCTGAAGTCGAAGTACAAGGACTCTGCGCTCGGGTTCCTTTGGTCGCTGGCGCGGCCGCTCGTCCAGTTGCTCATCTACTTCATCGTGCTCGGCCAGTTCCTCGGCGCAGCACGCGGCATCCCCGACTTCGCCGTCTACATCTTCACGGGTCTCACGGCCATGGGGCTGTTCACCGAGATCGCCGTCGGCGGCACCGGCTCTATCCTCGCGAACGCGGGGCTGGTCAAGAAGGTCTACGTCCCCCGCGAGGTGTTCCCGCTCGCGAGCGTCGGCTCGGCGCTGTTCAACTTCTTCATTCAGCTGTGCGTCCTCCTTGCGGCCACGATCGCATCGGGCCATCCACCGTTGCATTGGGGGATTCTCTACGCGATCCCAGCACTCGCCCTTGTCGTGGTCTACGGATTCGCGTTCGCGCTGTTCTTCGGCGCCCTGAATGTCTACCTGCGTGACATGCAGTACCTCGCGGAGGTGTTCACGATGCTGCTGTTCTGGGCTTCGCCTGTCGTGTACTCGTGGCAGATGGTGAAGGATCTCGTTCAGAATCCGGTCCTGCTCGAGTTGTACACGAACAACCCGCTCACCCTCGCGATCCTCGGTTTCCAGGAGGCCTTCTGGCTGGCCGGCGAGGATCTTGCCCGGCCCGACCATTTGCTGCTCCGCATCTCGATCGCCCTCGTGATCGGGCTCGTGCTGTTGCTGGCAAGTCATCGCGTCTTCCTGCGTCTGCAGGGAAACTTCGCGCAGGAGCTCTGAAGTCGATGCCCAATCCCTCGCTCGACGCTCTCGCGCCCCCGGCCGTCATCTCGGCGGAGGGGGTCTCGAAACGCTTCACAGTGCGGAAGGACACTTCTCTCAAGGAGCGGATCGTCACGCTGGGACGTGCTGGCCGTCGTCATCGGCAGGACTACTGGGCGCTGAGCGATGTCAGCATCGAAGTGTTCGCCGGCAGCACGATCGGGCTGATAGGCCACAACGGGTCGGGCAAGAGCACGCTCCTGAAGGTCATCGGCGGCATCATTCTCCCCACGACGGGAGAGGTGCGACAGCGCGGCCGAGTTGCGGCCCTGCTCGAGCTGGGTGCCGGATTCCACCCCGATCTCACCGGACGCGAGAATGTGTTCCTGAACGCCGCTGTGCTGGGGCTCAGCCGCGCCGAGACCGAGTCGCGCTTCGATGCGATCCTCGAGTTCTCCGGCGTCGGCGATTTCGTCGACACGCAGGTCAAGTTCTACTCGTCAGGCATGTACGTCCGGCTCGCCTTCGCTGTCGCCGTCCACACGGACCCCGACATCCTGCTCGTCGACGAGGTTCTGGCCGTCGGCGACGAGCAGTTTCAGAGGAAGTGCTTGGACAAGATCAAGGAGTTCCAGGAGCAGGGCCGCACGATCATCATCGTGAGCCACGCCCTGGATCAGATCGAGTCGCTGTGCGACCGAGTGGTATTGCTCAACCGGGGTCAGGTGATCCTCGACGGACCGCCCAAGGCGGCGATCGGGCGATTCAGGGAGCTGCTTCGGAGCGGCGAGGGCACGCGGGGCGAGCAGTCAGCGCGTGCCGGCCACAGCCTCGAGATCTCGAGCATCGAGCTCGTCGATGCCGAGGGATCGTCATCGACGAGGTACGGCGTGGGGGAGACCATCGAGCTCCGCATCCACGTCCGTGCGCTCGCTCCCGTCGAACGATGGGCAGTCGGGTTCAGCATCAACACGATGCACGGTCACCTCGCCCTGGCTTCGAACACGGATGTCCTCGCGGTAACACTCGACCCGATCGAAGACGGCGCCGTGATCCGGTTCATTCTCGACAATGTGGGGCTCGGTCCCGGCGAATACTTCGTCAACGCCAACGTCGCTGGTGTCAGCGTGCCCAGCTCGCACGCCGTGTCGCGGGCCGCGGCCTTCGTCGTCGAAGGGAGTGAGGCGACGATCGGACCGGTCGCAGCGACGGTCTCGTTGCGCGCGACTTCCGGCCCCGAATACTGATCAGGGCGGTCCGCCGGCTACGGACTGAGCCGCACGCCGCATGACCGCAGCGATCAGGGTGTGCGCGCGCGCGTCGAACGAATGCTCTTGGCGGATTCTGTCTCCACGGGCGACCATCTCGTCTGCTGGTCCGAACAGTGCCACAAGGTCCCCTTGCAGCATCGAGATGAGCTCGTCGGTGTCGGTGAAGGTGCGCACGGCTTCGCCGAAGATCTCCTCGATCCCGGCGACGTCGTCGGAGATCGCACGTCCGCCTGCAGCGACGACGTCGAACAACCGGTTCGAGACGAAACCCTCTCGCCGCATC
>NZ_JBDIAB010000174.1:0-6036 GCF_039812165.1 Microbacterium sp. | reverse complement strand
CCGTCGATCTCCTTGCCGCGCGTGTCGCGGAGGGTGGTCGGGATGCCGGCGGCGTTGAGCCGGCGCACGAACTCGTCCTGCACCGAGACCTCCGACGCGGTCCAGATCGACCCCGGCGTCGGGTTCAGCGGGATGGGGTTCACGTGCACCCAGCCGCGCCCGCGGGCGTTGAGCTTCTCGGCGAGGAGGTCGGCGCGCCACGCGTGGTCGTTCATGTCCTTGATGAGCGCGTACTCGATCGACACGCGGCGGCCGGTCTTCTCGAAGTAGCCGCGGGCGGCGTCGAGGGCCTCGTCGACCTTCCAGCGCGAGTTCACCGGGATGAGCTCGTCGCGCAGCTGGTCGTCGGGCGCGTGCAGCGACAGCGCGAACGTCACCGGGATGTCCTCGGCGGCGAGCTTCGTGATCGCCGGGACCAGCCCCACGGTCGAGACGGTCACGCCGCGCGCGCTCATGCCGAGGCCGTGCTTCTTGTCTGTCATGACGCGCACCGCGTGCATGACGCGCGCGTAGTTGGCGAGCGGCTCGCCCATGCCCATGAACACGATGTTCGTGACCCGCTCGGCCTCGTGCCCGACCTTGCGGGGGTCGCCCAACTGGCCGTCGGCGATGACGCGGTTGGCCCGCACGACCTGCTCGACGATCTCGGCGGACGACATGTTGCGGGTCAGGCCCGCCTGGCCGGTGGCGCAGAAGGGGCAGTTCATGCCGCATCCCGCCTGCGACGACACGCACAGCGTGATGCGGCCCGGGTAGCGCATGAGCACCGACTCGACGAGGGCGCCGTCGTGCAGCTTCCACAGGAACTTGATCGTGTCGCCGCGGTCGGTCTGCAGGCGCCGCACCTCGGTCAGCAGGGGCGGCAGCATGCCGGCGACGAGCTCGTCGCGGACGGATGCGGGCAGGTCGGTCATGCGCGCGGCATCCGACGTGTAGCGGGTGAAGTAGTGCTTCTCGAGCTGCTTCGCCCGGAATCCCGGCATCCCGAGCTCGGCGACCTTCTCGACGCGCTGCTCGGGCGTGAGGTCGGCGAGGTGCACGGGCGGCTTGCCGCGCTTGGGCGAGGCGAACTGCAGCAGCGGACGGCCCTCGGCGTCCTTCTGCTGCGACCATCCCTCGGTCGCCGGGCGGACCTGGCGGGTCTTCGTGGCGCGCACGGGCACGGTCTCGGTCATCCCTCCAGGCTAACGACCCGCGCCTGCACGAACCCCCGGAGCGCACGCCTACGCTGGAGGGATGTCCCGCTCGCGTCGCATCGTGTTCATCGACGTCGACGGCACCCTGATCGACGAGGACGAGCGCATGGCGCGATCGTCGGTGCAGGCCGTGCGGCTGGCCCGCGCGAACGGGCACCTCGTGTTCGTGTGCACGGGTCGCGGGCGCCGCGAGATCTACCCCGCGATCCGCGACATCGGCTTCGACGGCGCCATCAGCGCCGGCGGCGGCTTCGCCGAGGTGGGCGGCGAGCTCGTCATCTCGCGCACCATGCCGATCGAGGCGGCCGCGCGCATGGTCGCCTTCTACGAGGATGCCGGCTACGACTACTACCTGCAGGCGTACGACCAGCTCTACCCGAGCCCCCACGTCGTCGACCGCTACGTCGGCTACTTCGGCGCCGACCGGCTGCATCACCAGGAGCCCCACCCGGACATGTTCCCGGTGGTCTCGGCCGACGACCATCCGCTCATCGCGGCGCTCGCCGACACGCGCCGGCCGCGGTTCGACGGCATCGCCAAGTCCGGCTTCCTCGCCGACGACCTCACGGCGTTCGACCGCGTCGTGCACGCGTTCGGCGACGAGTTCCACGTCATCACCGGCACCGTGCCGCACATGGGCAACGGCAGCGGCGAGGTGACCCTCGCGGGCGTCAACAAGGGCACCACGATCGTGCAGCTGCTGGACCTCCTCGGCATGTCCACGGCAGCGGCCATCGGGATCGGCGACAGCATGAACGACCTCGAGATGCTCGAGGTCTGCGGCGTGGGCATCGCGATGGACAACGCCTCCGACACGGTCAAGGCGCACGCCGACGAGGTCACCACCGCCGTCGCGGACCACGGCGTGTGGAACGCGTTCCTCCGCCACGGTCTGCTCTGAGGCTCCCGGCGCACGCGCGCCCGGTGAGGGATCCGGTCGTCACGGGCGAGACCGGCTCGACGCGACGGCGTCCGTTCGCCATCATGGCCTCAGGATCCGCGGGAACGGGGCGAGCATGGACGACGACCGGAAGCTGGAGGCGCTGCACGCGCGCGTCGCCGAGCTGGAGGCGCAGAACCACGAGCTGCGCGCCGCCTCGCCCTCCGCTCCGGGCGCCGCGCACGACCGGACGACCGCGGGGCGCTGGCGGGCGGTCGTCGCCGCGGTGCTGATCACGGTGGCCGTGGTCCTCGCCCCCGTCGCGACGCTCGGCACGTGGGCGCGGACGCAGCTCGTCGACACCGAGCGCTTCGTGCAGACCTTCGCCCCGCTCGCGCATGAGCCGGCCGTGCAGTCGTTCGTGAGCGATCAGGTGATGGATGCCATCGACGAGAACCTCGACATCGACGGGCTCGTCGGCGACCTGTTCGCCGGCATCGACGGGCTCGGCCTGCCGCCGCGGGCGGCCGCCGCGCTCGCTCTCCTGGAGGCCCCGGCGGCCGACGGCGTGCGTTCGCTGATCGCAGACGGCGTCGATCGCGTGGTCGAGTCGCCGCAGTTCGCGAACCTGTGGGAGGGCGCGCTGCGCGAGACGCACCGTCGCGCGATCGCGGTGATCCAGGGCGATCCGAACGCGGTCCTCCGGCTCTCGGAAGACGGCACGCTCTCGCTCGAGCTGAGCGTCGTGATCGAGCAGGTCAAGGAGGCGCTCGTCGCGCGGGGCCTCGGGTTCGCGGAGCGCATCCCTGCGATCGACCGGTCCATCCCCATCGTGACGGCGGATGCGCTCGTCCTGGTGCGGACGATCTACCAGGTCGCGGTGGCGGCGGGCTACTGGCTGCCCTGGGCGGTGCTCGGGCTGCTCGGCGTCGGCATCGCCGTGGCCCGCCGGCGAGCGCGCGCGCTCGCGTGGGCGGGGTTCGGGCTCGCGGCCTCGTTCCTGCTGCTCGCGGCGGGCATGGGGATCGGCGAGCAGTTCTTCATCGGGACGGTGAGCCCGTCGGTCATGCCTGCGGCCACCGCGCAGACGCTGTTCGACCAGCTCACCGCGCTCATCTCGTCGACGATCCTCGCGCTCGTCGTCCTAGGCGTGTTCGTCGGGATCGGCGGCTGGCTGGCCGGAGGCTCCGCGCCGGCACGCGCGGTGCGCGGCATCGCCGGGCCGGGCTTCGCGGCTGTCCGCTCCGCCGCCGATCGGCACGGACTGGACCCGCGCGGGTTCGGCGCGCTGGTGGAGCGGTGGCGTTCGGCGATCGTCGCGGTCACGGCGGGGATCGGCGTGCTCGTGCTGTTCCTGAACCGTCCCGCCACGGTGGGCTCCGTGCTGTCGACGCTCGTCGTCGTGCTCGCGGTGCTCGTCGTCGTCGAGCTGGTGCGCCGGCCCGCGATCGGCATGCGCAGAGCCGAGGTCGAGGAGACACGGAACGGCGACGGCGAGCCGGGCGGCACGGAGGTCGAGCCCGCCGCCGAGGCCACCGCCGGCTCGGCCGTCGGAGCCGGCGCAGACACCGGGCCGGCCGCTCAGGCGGGCAGCACGACTCCGGTGTAGGACGCGAGGGCGGCGAGGAGCTCGCGCTGGAACCGGGCGTCGTGCGCGGCGGGATGCGGCCGGCGCGGCGCGCGGTGGTGCCAGTACGCACCCGACCGCGGCGCGATGTCGCCCTCCGGCGCGGTCGCGAGCCACACCTGCGTGCGGTGCCCCTCGTCGAGGTCGTCCGGCGCGCCCGGGCCGCCCATGCGCGTGGGCACCCAGCCCGGGTCGACGGTATGCACCATCGTGTCGGGATGCCGCGCGGCGAGCGCCATCGCCAGCGCGGTGACGTGCAGCTTGCTCGTCTCGTACGCCCTGACCCCGGGCCTGCCGAAGTCGACGGCCGACAGGTCGGTGGAACCGCCCATGTGCATCGAGCTGCCGAGGAGGATCGTGCGCTTCGGCGGCGTCATGAGCGCCGTGAGCAGATAGGGGGCGACGATGTTCACGGCGTACACGTCCGGGCCGTCGAGGACGCCGGCGTTGTGGACGACCGCGTCGAACCGGCCGATCCCGTTCGCGCGCTCGGCGAGCCGGACCGTCTCGTCGGCGTGCGCGAGGTCGCCGTGGATGATCTCGCGCATGCCGTCCCACGCCTCGTCGCCGCCGGTGCGCGCGGTGTTGCGGGCGTGCAGCACGACGTCGTGGCCCGCCTCGGCGAGCGCGGTCGCGGTCGCGAGCCCCAGCCCGGTCGAGGCGCCGGTGACGAGGACGAGTGCCATCCGTGGCTCCCTTCGGAGGGTCCGGCGCGGGCGCGCCCCCACGAGTATCACGCAGTGACGGACGCATGACGGGGAACCGCGCGGAGAGCCAAGGACTCGCTCGAGGCCGCTGTCGAGGCCCGTTCCACGCCGATCCGACACCGCGTGCGACGCAGTCCCGGCGCCCTTAGGACCGCGTCGGAACGCGTGCCGGGCGAGGCATGGACGCCTCGATAGGATCGAGATCTCGCCGCGCTCCTCTCGTGGATCGTGCGGCCCGGTCCCCCGCACCGTACGCGGGCCTCCCACCCCACCCTCGTTCAGGAAGCCTGACGTCGCTCGAATGACCCCGGAAACCGCCCGCCCCACCGCTCGTCTGCCGCTCGTGATCTACGTGCTCGCGGCCGGCGTGTTCCTCATGAGCACGACCGAGCTCGTCATGGCGGGCATGCTGCCCGGCATCGCGGAGAGCTTCGGGATCGGCGTGGGCGAGGCGAGCCTGGGCATCACCGTCTTCGCGATCGGGATGATCGTCGGCTCGCCGCTCATGGCGATCCTGACCCTCAGGCTCCCCCGTCGCCTCGCGCTCGCGCTGGCGCTGCTGCTCTTCTCGTTCGGGCACGTCCTGGCCGCCACCGCCCCCGCGTTCGGAGTGCTCCTGGCGGCCCGGTTCGTCACCGCGTTCGCGACCGGCGCCTTCTGGGCGGTGACGGCGATCGTGGTCGTCAAGGCCGCGGGCCGTGCGGCGCCGCGCGCGCTCGGCATCGTGCTCGGCGGCGGGATGCTCGCCAACGTCGTCGGCGTGCCGCTCGGCGCATTCGCGGCGCAGGCGATCGGCTGGCGCGTGCCGTTCTGGGTGCTCGCCGTGGTCGCGCTCGCGGGAGCCGTCGTCATGTACCGCCGGGTGCCGGTCGACCCGCCGGCGGCGCACGTGCCCTCGGTGCGCGCCGAGTTCCGGAGCCTCAAGGACGTCCGCGTGTGGCTCGTCTACGCGAGCGCCGCGATCGTGTGCGGGTCGTGCCTCGCGGCCTACAGCTTCATCTCGCCGCTCCTGACCGAGAGCACGGGCCTGCCGGCATCCGCCGTGCCGCTCGTGCTCATGGTCTACGGCGTCGGTGCGCTCGTCGGAGCCAACCTCGGCGGGCACCTCGGCGCGCACCGCCCCTATGCGGTGATGTTCGTCGCCGCGATCATGATGTTCCTCGTGCTCGTGGCGCTCGCGCTGTTCTCGCACACGGCCGCCGTGGCGGTGCCGCTCCTCGGCCTGCTCGGCCTGTTCGGCACGGCCACGAACCCGCTCCTGATCGGCAAGGCCGTGCACTACGCGAACCACGCGACCCTCGCCGCCGCGCTGAGCACGTCGTCGTTCAACGTCGGCATCGCGGTCGGCACGTCGCTCGCCGGCTTCGCCCTCGGCACGGGCCTCGGAACGACCGGACCGGTCGTGGTGGGGGCCGCGATCGCGGCGCTCTACGTGGTGCCGCTCACGATCCTGCGGCGCAAGGACCGCGCCGAGGCGGCGCGCCAGGGAGTGGCCGCCGACACCGTCGTGGTCTCCACGATGACGGGCGCCCTCGTGGTCCCGACCACGACGACCGCGATCCCGGTGGCCCCCATGACGACCGCGATCGCCGTCCCGGCCATGACCAGCGCGATCCCCGCGCCGCC
>NZ_JBDIAB010000173.1:0-6055 GCF_039812165.1 Microbacterium sp. | reverse complement strand
ACGATGGCCTCGACGAACGACGCGACCGTCATGGCGCCCAGGATGATGGTCGGGTCGAGCCCGATCTCGGGGGTGTCGGCGTAGTTCTGCACGAACGTCGTGGCGATGACGTAGCCGCCCGACGACATCGCGATGATGCAGAATCCGAGGAAGATCGGCAGGCCGTTGTTCTTGAGCGCGAACAGGAGCGGCGCGGACTGCTCGTGCCCCTCGACCTTCTCCTCGAACACCGGCGTCTCCTCGACGCGGTAGCGGACCCAGAAGCCGACGCCGATCAGCACGATGCTGAAGAGGAACGGGATGCGCCAGCCCCAGCTGAGCAGCTGGTCCTGCCCGAGGGACGCGAGGAACCAGAAGGCGCCCGTGGCCATGAGCGCGCCGAGCGGGTTGCCGAGCTGGGTGAAGCCGCCGTAGAACGTCTTCCACTTCGGCGGGGCGCTCTCGACCGCCATGAGGCTCGCGCCGCCCCACTCGCCGCCGACGGCGAGGCCCTGCACCATGCGGCACAGGATGAGGAGGATCGGGCCCCAGACGCCGATCGTGTCGTAGCCCGGGAGCGCGCCGACGAGCGTCGTCGCGACGCCCATCAGCACGAGCGTGATCGTCAGCGCCGGCTTGCGGCCGAGCTTGTCGCCGATGTGGCCGAAGATGATGCCGCCGAGCGGACGCATGAAGAAGGCGACCGCGTAGGTGCCGAACGAGGCGAGCGTCGCCAGGGCCGGATCGAGGTCCTCCGGGAAGAAGATGTGCGGGAACACGATGGCGGCGGCGGTGGCGTAGACGTAGAAGTCGTACCACTCGATGGACGTGCCGACCAGCGCGGCGAATCCGCCTCTGAGGGCTCTCTGATGGGAGTTCTGGTGTGGGTGCGCGGTGGCGGTCGACATGTCAGCGGACTCCTTCTGATCAGTGGTGACGACTGTCTGTCATGCTTCGTTTCTCGTCGGCGCTCTCGGGACGGGTCTCAGGAGCTGTACACGCATTCGCCGCCCACCCACGTCGAGACGACGCGGATGCCGGAGATCTCCGACGTCGCGGTCTCTTCGGGGTCGCGGTCGAGCACCGCGAAGTCTGCGCGCTTGCCGGTCTCGAGCGAGCCGAGGTCGTCCTCTCGGCCGAGCGCGCGCGCCGCGGTGATCGTGTGCGCGCGCAGCGCCGCGTCGACCGACACCGCGAGGTCGTCGGGGCCGAGCTGGTTGCCGCGGCGCGTGACGCGCGAGGCCGCCGCCTGGACCGCCTCCATGGGGCGCGGGTCGGCGACCGGGGCGTCCGAGCTGATCACGAACGGGATGCCGGCGCGCTCGAACTCGCCGAGCGGGTTGAAGCGCTCGCCGGGCGTGCCGATCGCCTGCTCGACGCCCTCGCCCCAGTTGAAGTGGTGCTGCGGCTGGTTCACCGGATAGATGCCGGCCTTCGCCATGCGCGCGATCTGCTCGGGCGTCGGCAGCCCGCAGTGCTCGATGCGGTGGCGGGCGTCGGGGTCGGGGAGCTCGGCGAGCGCGGCCTCGATCGCGCTGATCACCATCTCGAGCGCGGTCGGCGACTGCGAGTGGGTCGCGGTCTGCAGCCCGACGCGGTGGGCCTTCTTGATGAGCTCGGTGTACTCCGCGGGCTCGTGGTACAGCTGGCCGGTGCGGCAGGGGTCGCCGACGTAGCCGTCGGGGAAGTACGCGGTCCAGCCGCCGAGGGTGCCGTCGGAGTAGAACTTGATGCCGGCGACGCTGAGGTGCTCGTTGCCGAACTGCCCGTGCAGGCCCATCTCGATGGCGTCGTCGAGCAGGTGCGACAGCAGGTACATGCCCACGCGCACCTTGAGGCGGTCCGCATCGGCCAGGCGCAGGTACATGTCGAACTCGCGGCGGCTCACCTGGGCGTCGCCGATCGTCGTCACCCCTCCCGCGAGGAAGTTCTCCTGCGCCGCCGCGAGCTGGCGCTCGTGCTCGGCGGGCTCGTCGGCGAGGTGGAAGTTCGGCCCGTGGTGGCCGATCTTCACGCCCTCCAGTCCCGTGAGCACGTTGCACGCGGCATCCGACAGCTCGCCGGTGAGCTCGCCGTCGGCGTCGCGGAAGAACTCGCCGCCCTTCGGGTTCGGGGTGTCGCGCGTGACGCCGTGCAGCTCGAACGTGTAGCTGTTCACGACGCCGCCGTGTCCGGAGGCGTTCATGAGGTACACCTCGCGGTCGGTCGCGACCTCGTCGAGCTCGAAACGGGTGGGGTGCCGGCGCTCGGCGAGGTTCCGCTGCTCGTAGCCGTAGCCGCGGATGGGTCGGCCGGCGGGGAGGGCGTCGGCCGCCGCACGCAGCAGGGCGACGATCTCGGGGATGCTGCCGGCCTTGTCGGGCCCGCAGTCGACCCACGACATCATCTGGCCGAGCATGAGCGGGTGGGCGTGCGCGTCGATGAAGCCGGGCACGACGGTCACGTCGCCGAGGTCCACGAGCTCGGGCTCGAGCGTGCCGGCCTCGGCGGCGGCGGTGCGGCAGGCGTCGATCGTGCCCACGTGGCGGATCCGGTCGCCGACCACGAGGAACGCCTCGGGCGTCGTCCCCTCCGGGTCGAGCGTGCGGATCCGTGCGGCGGTGACGATCTTCGGCGCGGCGATCGGCGACGCCTGGATGAACGCAAGCTTGCGCACGGCTGGCTCCTTCGGGTCGAACTGGTATGAGAGTAGACCTCAAGCGCCTCGACCGGTAGCAGAAGATTCGAGAACGGATGCCGTGTCGCAGATTTGTCGATGACAGCGGCCAGAAGCGCACGCGCGAGGCCGATCGAGTCGCTCCCACCGTCAATCTGCTGGAAACAGAGCACCGATTTCCGCCAGAATGAGGCCATGGCCGACGTCGACGAGGACATCATCAGGAGTCTGCAGGCCGACGGGCGCGCGCAGTTCTCGTCCATCGCGGCGCAGATCGGGGTGCATCGCTCCGTCGTCGCGCAGCGCGTGCACGAGCTGCTCGCGTCGGGGGAGATCTGGGTCCTCGCCGCCGTCCACCCGCAGGTCCTCGGCCTTCCCGTCCAGGCGCACCTCATGCTGCGCATCTCGGGTCCGACGTCGCCGGTGTTCACGCGACTGCTGGGCATGGGGAACGTCGTCTACCTGTCCGAGATCACCGGTCCTTTCCAGGCAGTGGTCGAGATCTGGGCGGCCTCGCGCGACGATCTGGCGCGCTCGGTGCACGCGATCCAGGCGATCGACGGCGTCATCGACCTGCAGTTCACCCTCTACGAGCGTGTGCTGCGGACGCTCCTCCTCGCCGACGACCCCGATCTCTCCGGTCCGCGGCTGGACGACTTCGACATCGCGCTCATGACGCAGCTGCAGAAGGACGGGCGCCTCGCCTTCGACGAGCTCGCGCGGCGCACCGGGCGGTCCGCGTCGGCGTGCCGCGCGCGCGTCCTGCGCCTCCTCGACGCGCGCGTGATGCGGATCGGCGCGGTGCGCCGGCGGCAGAGCATGTCGAGCGCGGTGCTGTTCGGCATCGGGGTCATCGTCCACGGCGGCCTCGAGGCGCAGTCCGCGGTCGAGCAGTCGCTCCTGCGCATCCCCGGCCTCGAGTTCGCCGCGCGCACGGTCGGCCGGTACGCCGTGGTCGCGGCGGTGCCCGCGCGGTCGGTCATCGAGCACACCGAGCTGGTGCGCGAGATCCGCGCGCACGCCGGCGTGCACATGGTGGAGACGTGGATCCACGCGGCGGTGTGGGCAGAGCGCTACGAGTGGACCCTGGACCGGCTCGAGCGTCTCCAGGACTCGTGAGCACGACGCCCCCGGCCGGCTTCAGACGCGGTTCAGGTGCGACCCCGCAGACTGGGGCCATGCGGATCCTGCTGGTCGACGACGAGGTGCGCTTCGCCGACGGCGTCAGGCGGGGTCTCGAGGCCGAGCGGATGGCGGTCGACGTCGTCCACACGGGCGCGGACGGTCTGCGGATGGCCGCCGAGCACGACTACGACGCGATCGTCCTCGACGTCATGCTGCCCGGCATGAGCGGCTACCGCGTGTGCCAGGCGCTCCGCGACGGCGACGACTGGACGCCCGTGCTCTTCCTGACGGCGAAGGACGGCGAGTGGGACGAGGTCGAAGGCCTCGACACCGGCGGCGACGACTGGCTGACCAAGCCGTTCTCGTACCCCGTGCTGGTCGCGAGGCTCCGCGCCCTGATCCGCCGCGGCGTGCGGGAGCGTCCCGCCGTGCTCGAGGCCGGCGACCTCCGGCTCGACCCGGCCGCGCGACGCGTGCACCGCGGCGACGCCGAGGTGCCGCTCACCGCTCGCGAGCTCTCGGTGCTCGACTTCCTGATGCGCCGGCGCGACCAGGTCGTCACCAAGCGCGAGGTCATCGCCAACGTGTGGGGCGACGACGTCGACGTGGACCCGAACATCGTCGAGGTCTACGTCGGGCATCTGCGGGCCAAGCTCGACCGCCCCTTCGGGCGCCGCAGCATCGAGACGGTCCGGGGCGTCGGCTACCGATTGTCGGCCGATGACGGCTGAGCGGCGTCCGCCGCGCGCACGTCGCCCTCGCTCGATCACGGCGCGGGTGACCTGGGGCGCGGTCCTGGTCGTGGCGCTCGCGCTCGTCGCCGGCTCTGCGGCGGGCGTCGCGATCCTCGCCCGCTCGCTCACCGACGGCGTGGCGGTCGCGCTCGACGGCGACCTCGACACGATCGGCGAGCGCATCGAGGACGGCGTCTTCGACGTGCAGGATGCCGGCGACGATCTCCTCGTGCGGCTGCGGAGCGGCGACACGGTGGCGGTGGACGACGACGAGGCGGCGCTGCTCCCGGAGGTCGCCGAGGACGAGACCCGGCGCGTGATCGTCGACGGGGACGCCTACCTCGCGGCATCCTCGAACACCGACGCCGGTGTGCTGACCGTCGCCCGTCCGGTGGACCACGTCGACGAGGCGGTCGTCACGGCCACGGGGCTGCTCGCCGTCGCGGTGCCGCTCGCGCTCGTGGTGATCGGGCTCGTCGTGTGGAGCGTCGCGCGCCGCGCGCTCGCACCGGTCGAGTCGCTCCGGCGCCAGGTCGACGAGATCGACGCCGCGGGCCTCGACCGCCGCCTGGACGGCGGGGGAGCCGGCGACGAGCTCGACCGCCTCGCGGGAACGATGAACCGGATGCTGGACCGCATCGAGCGCTCGCAGCGCACGCAGCGCCAGTTCGCGAGCGACGCCTCGCACGAGCTGCGCTCGCCGCTGGCGACGATCCGGCAGCACGCCGAGCTGGCCGTGGCCCACCCCGAGTCCACCTCCGCGGACGAGCTCGCCCACATCGTGCTGGAGGAGGGCGAGCGGATGCAGGAGCTCGTCGAGGCGCTGCTGCTGCTGGCCAGGATCGACGAGCGGCGCGGCCTCGGCGCCGTGACCGCGGTCGACGTCGACGACCTCGCGCTCGCCGAGCTGCGCCGGCTCCGCGGCCTCGGCGTGCGCGTCGACGGGCACGGGCTGTCGCCCGGCCGCGTGCGGGGGAGCGAGGCGCTGCTCGCCCGCGCGCTGCGCAACCTCGCCGACAACGCGGCGCGGCACGCGCGCGACCTGGTGTCGATCCGCGTGCGCGCCGACCGTGCGACCGTCACCGTCGAGATCGAGGACGACGGCGACGGCATCGCCCCCGCCCAGCGCGACCGCGTCTTCGAGCGCTTCTCGCGTCTCGACGAGGGGCGGGCGCGCGACGAGGGCGGCAGCGGTCTGGGGCTCGCGATCGTGCGCGAGGTGGTGCTCGCCCACGGCGGCTCGATCGCGGTGACCGAGGGTGCGCGAGGCGGGGCCCGCTTCGTCGTGACGCTTCCCGCGGATCCGGGTCCGTGAGCCGGGTGCGAACCTGAAGACCGCCTCAGGCGGCTTCAGGGGCGCTTCAGCGCCTCTTCGAGAGGCTGGTCTCATGAACGAGAACGAGCGCAACGACCAGACGAACCCCGACACCGCCGCCGCGGCATCCGACGCCGGCGCGTCGCCCGTGACGCGGCGGCGCGGCCTCAGCCGACCCGCCCTGATCGGGATCGGCGCCGGCGTCGGCCTGCTGCTCGTCGGCGGCGCCGGCCTCGCGGCGGGCCT
>NZ_JBDIAB010000172.1:0-6079 GCF_039812165.1 Microbacterium sp. | reverse complement strand
TCGCGAGCGGGCCGCGCGCCCGCGCGGGCTCCCACGGACGCCGGTCGCGGCTCCGGCCGGGGGCGGTGCGCGGCGCAGTAGAACCGCACGAAGCCGGCGGGGTTGTTCGGATGCCGGTGCTTGACCACCCACAGCTCGTCGCGCGGCAGGGGAGCGGCATCCGTGCCGCACATCGCGCAGCGCGCCGGGTCGCCCGGCATGACGTCCGCGACGACCACGGGGGCGTCGAAGGCGAGACCGTCGCGCCAGTCGGAGGAGGCGGTGATCTTCATGGCCGGCCCTTCTGGCGGCGTCGTCGGGCCGATCGCCGCCGCCTCCAGCTTCGCACGTACGGCGGGTGCAGCGGGTGCGGCGGCTAGGATCGCGGCGTGACCGCAGCCCCGCCCGCGCCCCGGTTCGCCCTCGACATCGACGGCGTGCCGCGCTCCGAGCGCGCGCAGCGCCTGCTCGACGCGATGCTCGAGCGCGTCGTGATCGCCGACGGCGCGATGGGCACCATGCTGCAGCGGCACGAGCTGACGATCGAGGGCGACTTCCAGGGCCTCGAGGGGTGCAACGAGATCCTCAACGTGACGCGGCCCGACGTCGTGGCGGCGATCCACGACGCCTACCTCGACGTCGGGGTCGACGCCGTCGAGACCAACACGTTCGGCGCGAACTGGTCGAACCTCGGCGACTACGGCATCGACGACCGCATCGCCGAGCTCGCCGAGAAGGGGGCGCGGATCGCGCGCGAGCGCGTCGAGGCGGCCGAGGCGGTCGACGGACGCATGCGCTGGGTGCTCGGCTCGATGGGTCCCGGCACCAAGCTCCCGAGCCTCGGGCACACCACGTACGACCACCTCAAGCAGACCTTCGCGCTGCAGGCCGAGGGCCTCGTCGACGGCGGGGCCGACGCGTTCCTCGTCGAGACCTCGCAGGATCTCCTGCAGACGAAGGCCGCGATCAACGGATGCCGGCAGGCGATCGTCAGTCGCGGCATCCGCCTGCCGATCTTCGTCGAGGTGACCGTCGAGACGACCGGCACCATGCTCATGGGGTCGGAGATCGGCGCGGCGCTCACCGCGATCGAGCCGCTCGGCGTCGACGCGATCGGCCTCAACTGCGCGACCGGCCCGGCCGAGATGAGCGAGCATCTGCGGCACCTCTCGAAGCACGCCGGCGTGCCGATCGCGTGCATGCCCAACGCGGGGCTTCCGGTGCTGGGCGCCGACGGCGCGCACTACCCGCTCACGCCCGCCGAGCTCGCCACGGCGCACGAGCAGTTCGTGCGCGAGTTCGGCCTGTCGCTCGTGGGCGGATGCTGCGGCACGACGCCCGAGCACCTCGCCGCGGTCGTGGCGCGGCTGCACGGCGGCGGCGTGCCCGTCGTCTCGCGCGCGACGGGGAACGACCTGCCGCGGGACGAATCGGTGCGTTACGTCTCCCTGGGTTCGCGCTCGCGCTCGTGGATCGTCGGGAGCGAGCCGCCGGTCGTCGAGCCCGAGCCCGGCGTCGCCAGCCTCTACCAGCACGTGTCGTTCGCGCAGGACGCCTCGTACCTCGCGATCGGCGAGCGCACCAACGCGAACGGGTCGAAGGCGTTCCGCGAGGCGATGCTCGAGGGGCGCTGGGACGACTGCGTCGAGATCGCCCGCGGCCAGATCCGCGTCGGCGCGCACCTGCTCGACGTGTGCGTCGACTACGTCGGCCGCGACGGCGTGGCCGACGTCCGCGAGGTCGTCTCGCGGTTCGCCTCGGCATCCACCCTGCCCCTCGTGGTCGACTCGACCGAGCCCGCGGTCATCCAGGCCGGACTCGAGCTCATCGGCGGGCGGCCGGTCGTGAACTCGGTCAACTACGAGGACGGCGACGGCCCGGCGTCGCGCTTCGGCCGGATCATGCCGCTCGTGAAGGAGCACGGCACCGCGGTGATCGCGCTCACCATCGACGAGCAGGGCCAGGCGCGCACCGCCGACGACAAGGTGCGCATCGCCTCGCGGCTCGTCGACGAGCTCGTGGGCGCGTGGGGCATGCGGGTGAGCGACATCGTCGTGGACTGCCTGACGTTCCCGATCGCCACGGGTCAGGAGGAGACGCGCCGCGACGCCATCGAGACGATCGAGGCGATCCGGCGGATCAGCGCGGCCTACCCGGGCATCAACACGACCCTCGGCGTCTCGAACGTGTCGTTCGGCCTGAACCCCGCCGCCCGGAGCGTCCTGAACTCCGTCTTCCTGCACGAGGCCGTCGAGGCGGGGCTCACCTCGGGCATCATCGACGCGGCGAAGATCGTGCCGCTCGCCTCGATCTCGGAGGAGCAGCGCGCCGTCGCGCTCGACCTCGTGTGGGACCGCCGCGAGCGCGACGCCGACGGCAACGTCACCTACGACCCGCTCGCCCGCATGCTCGACCTCTTCGCGGGCGTCGACACCGCGGCCCTGCGCGACCAGCGCGCCGCCGAGCTCGCGGCGCTGCCGGTCGGCGAGCGGCTGGAGCGCCGCATCATCGACGGCGAGGGCAAGGGGCTGGAAGCCGACCTCGACCTCGCGCGCGCGGGCGGGCTCGCGCCGCTGCAGATCATCAACGACCATCTGCTCGAGGGCATGAAGGTCGTCGGCGAGCGGTTCGGCGCCGGCGAGATGCAGCTGCCGTTCGTGCTGCAGTCGGCCGAGGTCATGAAGACGGCGGTCGCCCTGCTCGAGCCGCACATGGAGAGGTCGGATGCCTCGGGCAAGGGCCGCATCGTCCTGGCGACCGTCCGCGGCGACGTGCACGACATCGGCAAGAACCTCGTCGACATCATCCTCACCAACAACGGGTACGACGTGGTCAACCTCGGCATCAAGCAGCCGATCGCCGACATCATCGCCGCGGCGGAGGAGCACGGCGCCGACGTCATCGGCATGTCGGGGCTGCTCGTGAAGTCCACGGTCGTCATGAAGGAGAACCTCCAGGAGCTCACCGCGCGGGGTCTCGGGACGAGGTGGCCGGTGATCCTCGGCGGGGCCGCGCTCACGCGCGCCTACGTCGAGGACGACCTGGCGGGCCTCTTCGACGGCGAGGTGCGCTACGCGCGCGACGCGTTCGAGGGCCTCGCGCTCATGGAGCCGCTCGTGAAGATCGCCCGCGGCGCCGACCCGGCGTCGGTCGGGCTGCCGCCACTGAAGAAGCGGATCCACGCGGCGGGCGCCAAGCTGACGCTCACCGAGCCCGACGCCATGCCGGCGCGCTCCGACGTGGCATCCGACAACCCGGTGCCGCCTCCGCCCTTCTGGGGCACGCGCATCGTCCGCGGCATCGCGCTGCACGACTACGCCGCGTTCCTCGACGAGCGCGCGACCTTCATGGGCCAGTGGGGGCTCAAGCCCGGGCGCGGCGCCGACGGGCTGAGCTACGAGCAGCTCGTGGAGAGCGAGGGCCGGCCGCGGCTGCGGTACTGGCTCGACCGGATCCTGGGGGAAGGGATGCTGGACGCCTCGGTCGCGTACGGCTACTTCCCCGTCGTGTCGGAGGGCGACGACGTCGTCGTGCTGCATCACGGCGACGATCCCGCCGGGGTGGTCGGCGCCGCAGGCCTCCTCGCGCCCGACGGCGGGTCGGGGGGCGCGCTCGGCGCCGACCGCCTGCGCTTCCACTTCCCGCGGCAGCGTCGCGACCGGCACCTGTGCCTCGCCGACTTCGTGCGCTCGCGCGCGTCGGGGCAGGTCGACGTGCTGCCCGTGCAGCTCGTGACCGCCGGCGCCCGCATCGACGCGGTCACCGCGAAGCTGTTCGCCGAGGACCGGTATCGCGACTACTACGAGCTCAACGGGCTCGTGATGCAGCTGACCGAGGCGCTCGCCGAGCTCTGGCACGCCCGCATCCGCTCCGAGCTCGGCTTCTCGGCGGAAGACCCGGACGACACCGCCGGGCTGTTCAAGCTCGAGTACCGTGGCGCGCGCTTCTCGCTCGGCTATCCGGCGTGCCCCGACATGGAGGACCGTCGCAAGGTCGTCGAGCTGCTCCGTCCCGAGCGCATGGGCGTCGAGCTCAGCGAGGAGCTGCAGCTGCACCCCGAGCAGTCGACCGACGCGTTCGTCTTCCACCACCCCGAGGCGAAGTACTTCTCGGTGTGACCGACGAGTCCGAGGGCGCGGCTGCCGGCATCCGCGGCTCCCGCCGATCAGTCCGGCCGTTCGGGGGCGGAACGATCATCGGCCCGTTCCCACATCCGCGGACGCGGTTTCCTTATGCTCACGATAGGTTCCGGCTCGTACGCTTTGAGGCGTGCGAGTTCTGATCGTCGAGGACGAGATCTTCATGGCGGAGGCCATCCGCGATGGGTTGCGTCTGGAGGCGATCGCGGCGGACATCGCCGGCGACGGCGACGCCGCGCTGGAGATGCTGAGCGTCAACGCCTACGACATCGCCGTCCTCGACCGGGACATCCCCGGCCCATCGGGCGATGAGGTCGCCGCGCGGATCGTCGCCTCCGGCAGCGGCATGCCGATCCTCATGCTCACCGCAGCCGATCGCCTGGACGACAAGGCGACCGGGTTCGAGCTCGGCGCCGACGACTATCTCACCAAGCCCTTCGCGCTGCAGGAGCTGGTGCTGAGGCTCAGGGCGCTCGACCGCAGGCGGGCCCAGAGCCGGCCGCCGGTGCGGGAGATCGCGGGCCTCCGCGTCGACCCCTTCCGTCGCGAGGTCTACCGCGACGGCCGCTACGTCGCGCTCACGCGCAAGCAGTTCGCCGTGCTCGAGGTGCTGGTCGCCGCCGAGGGCGGTGTCATCAGCGCCGAGGAGCTGCTCGAGAAGGCCTGGGACGAGAACGCCGACCCGTTCACGAACGCCGTGCGCATCACGGTCTCGGCCCTTCGCAAACGACTGGGCGAGCCCTGGCTGATCGCCACGGTGCCCGGTGTCGGATACCGCATCGACGCAGGCCCGGACGCCCCGGCCACGGAACGACGCGGGTAGCAGCGATGCAGAGGCGCAGGGGGCTGAGCGCTCGCGTCAAGCTGACCCTCAGCTACGCCGGCTTCCTCGTCTTCGCCGGAGTCCTCCTGCTGGGCGTCATGTGGTTCTTCCTCATCCGGGATGGGGCGGCATTCAGCATCCCGACGTTCGACGACTATCTCCTCGTCTTCAATCCGGGCAACTTCGGTCCCCGCGTCTTCAGCCCCGCCGCCATCGTCATGCTCCTGTTCCTGCTGGTCGTGGGGCTCGTGGGCGGGTGGCTGCTCGCGGGCCGGATGCTCGCGCCGTTGACGCGCATCACGGGCGCTGCCCGGAAGGCCGCGAACGGGTCGCTCGTGCATCGGATCGAGCTGGAAGGCAGCAACGACGAGTTCCGTGAGCTCGCGGACGCATTCGACATGATGCTCGTGAAGCTCGAGGCGCAGGTCGGCGAACAGCAGCGTTTCGCCGCCAACGCCTCCCACGAGCTGCGGACGCCGCTCGCGGTGATGCAGGCGATCCTCGACGTCGCCGTTCGAGACCCGAGCCCCGACGGTCGCGAAGAGAGGCTTCGCGCCGTGAACGCCCGGGCGATCGCGCTCACCGAGGCGCTGCTCCTGCTGAGTCGGGTCGATCGACGTTCCTTCGCTCACGAAGACGTGGACCTGTCTCTGCTCGCGGAGCAGGCCGCCGAGACGCTGCTGCCGTTGTCGGAGAAGCACGGGGTCGCCGTCGAGACCGGCGGAGCCGTCGCGCTCGCGTCCGGCTCGCCCGCGCTGCTGCTGCAGCTGGTGACGAACCTGTTGCACAACGCCATCGTCCACAACCGTCCCGAGGGCGGCTCCGTGCGGATCTCCGCGACCACGGGTGCGGAGTTCGTCGAGCTGAGCGTCGAGAACACCGGCGAGCGGCTGGGCGAGGAGCTCGTGTCGACCCTGACCGAACCGTTCCGGCGCGGGACCGCGCGCATCCGCAGCGATCAGGCCGGCGTCGGGCTGGGGCTGGCCATCGTGAACAGCATCGTGCTCGCCCACGACGGAACCCTCGTCCTCAGCCCGAGGGCGGACGGCGGGCTCCTCGTGACCGTGCGTCTTCCGTCCGCTCGGCGCGGACCGCGGTGAACCGCCCCGAGCCCGCGGTCGAGAGTCGGGATGCCGTC
>NZ_JBDIAB010000171.1:0-6087 GCF_039812165.1 Microbacterium sp. | reverse complement strand
TCGGGGCAGAACCCGGCGCGGCAGGCGGCGATCGGTGCGGGCATCGGGTGGGACGTGCACGCCGGATCGGTCAACAAGGTGTGCCTGTCGGGCCTGACCGCGGTCATCGACGCGACGCGCATGCTGCGGCTCGGCGACGCGACGGTGGTCGTCGCGGCGGGCATGGAGTCGATGTCGCAGGCCCCGCACCTGCTGATGGGCTCTCGCAACGGGTGGGCCTACGGATCGGTCGAGGTGCTCGACCACCTCGCCTACGACGGGCTCACCGACGCGTACGACCACGAGAGCATGGGCGCGTCCACCGAGCGCCTCAACGAGAGGTACGAGGTGACGCGCGAGGCTCAGGATGCCGTCGCCGCCCGCTCGCACCAGCGCGCCGCCGCCGCGACCGAGGCCGGGGTGTTCGACGCCGAGATCGTGCCCGTCGAGATCCCGCAGCGCCGTGGCGATCCGCTCGTGGTGACCGTGGACGAGGGCATCCGTCCGGAGACCACCGTGGAGACCCTCGCGGGGCTCCGGCCCGCGTTCGCCGCGGGCGGGACGATCACCGCGGGCAACTCGTCGCAGATCTCCGACGGCGCGTCGGCGGTCGTGCTCACCACCCGCAGTCACGCGGACGAGAACGGCTGGGAGGTGCTTGCGGTCGTCGGCGCGTCCGGGCAGGTCGCCGGGCCCGACAACTCGCTGCACGCCCAGCCCGCGCGCGCGATCGAGAAGGCGCTCCGCACGCAGGGGATCACGGCATCCGATCTCGACGTCGTGGAGATCAACGAGGCCTTCGGAGCGGTCGTCGCCCGCTCGCAGGCCGAGCTCGGACTCTCGGACGACGTCGTGAACGTCCACGGCGGCGGCATCGCCCTCGGCCACCCGATCGGCGCGTCCGGCAACCGCCTCGTCGTCCACGCCGTGCACGAGCTCGTCCGCCGCGGCGGCGGCACGGCCGCGGTCGCCCTCTGCGGCGGCGGCGGTCAGGGCGACGCCCTCATCCTCACCCGCTGACGCGCTGCCACGCCCCGGGCCGGCGCGCCCCTCCCGGCATCCACGGACCCCGCTTCCCGGCATCCACGAACTTCGCAGAATCTGACGAACTTCGCAGCATCGCGCGGAAATCGTGCGAAGTTCACGCGACTCTGCGAACCTCGTCGGCCGCACGGCAACGCGGAGCGTCCGCACCAGCGGACCTCAGGTGCGCCGCCGCCGGCGGGTCAGGCGCGGATGCGCTTCTTCAGGAGCTTCTGCTCCTTGCCGTGCACGGGGGAGTCGTCGGCGATCAGCGCGCCGCGCGACGCGCGGTAGGTGTCGACGATCGCGCCGATCGACAGCGCGAGCGTGATGCCCCAGCTGAGCCACGCGAGCGCGAGACGCCACGTGAAGGGCACGTCGCCGCGAACGCCGCGCAGCAGCGCCATCCCACTGGTGACGGCCGAGATGATGCCGGTTCCGAACAGGTACTTGCGCATGGGTCCACGCTACCCGGCGTCGACGCTCCCGGGCCCGCAATCCCACCGCGCTGTTAGCCTGGGAAAGGTCGACGTCAGGAGTATCCCCGTGGCAGAGAGTGCGTTCGTGGTCGTCGCCAACCGGCTCCCGGTGGATCGGATCGTCGACGCGGACGGGCACGACGCGTGGCGCGGATCGCCCGGCGGACTCGTCACCGCGCTCGAGCCGGTCATGCGCAAGGCCGACGGCGCGTGGGTCGGCTGGCCCGGCCAGCCCGACGTCGACGTCGAGCCGTTCGACTTCGACGGCATGCACCTCGTGCCGCTGCGCCTGAGCGCCGAAGACGTCGAGCGCTACTACGAGGGCTTCTCGAACGACACGATCTGGCCGCTGTACCACGACGTGATCGCGGCGCCCCGCTACCGCCGCATCTGGTGGGAGGCGTACGTGCGGGTCAACCGCCGGTTCGCCGAGGCCGCGGCATCCGTCGCCGCCCCGGGCGCCACCGTGTGGGTGCAGGACTATCAGCTCCAGCTCGTGCCGCGCATGCTGCGCGAGGCGCGCCCCGACCTGACGATCGGCTACTTCCACCACATCCCGTTCCCGGCCTACGGCCTCTACTCCCAGCTGCCGTGGCGCCGCCAGGTGCTCGAGGGCCTGCTCGGCGCCGACGTCATCGGGTTCCAGCGGGTGGCGGATGCCGGCAACTTCGCCCGCGCGGTCCGCCGCCAGCTGCACTACGAGACCAAGGCCTCCGGCATCCGGATCCCGCTGCCCGACGGCACGACCCGGCGCGCGCTCGCGAAGGCGTTCCCGATCTCGATCGACGCCGACGCGTACGTCGAGCTCGCCAAGCGCGCCGACGTGCGGGCGCGCGCCGCGGAGATCCGGGCGAGCCTCGGCAACCCGCGCACGATCCTGCTGGGCGTCGACCGCCTCGACTACACGAAGGGCATCCAGCACCGCATGAAGGCGTTCGGCGAGCTCCTCGCCGAGGGGCGCCTGTCGGTGGAGGACGTCACGCTCGTGCAGGTCGCGAGCCCCAGCCGCGAGCGGGTCGGCGCCTACATGGAGCTGCGCGACGAGATCGAGCTGACCGTGGGGCGCATCAACGGCGACCACGACACGATGGACCACACCGCGATCCGCTACCTGCACCAGGCGTACCCGCGCGAGGAGATGGTCGCGCTGTACCTCGCCGCCGACGTCATGCTCGTGACGGCCCTGCGCGACGGCATGAACCTCGTCGCGAAGGAGTACGTCGCGAGCCGCCTCGACAATCGCGGCGTGCTCGTGCTCAGCGAGTTCGCCGGCGCCGCCGACGAGCTCGGCACGGCGCTGCGCATCAACCCGCACGACATCGACGGACTCAAGGACGCGATCATGCGCGCGGTCACGATGTCGCCGGCCGAGCAGGGGCGCCGCATGCGCGCGCTGCGGCGCCGCGTGCGCGAGCACGACGTCGAGGACTGGTCGCGCGACTTCCTGCACGCGCTCGCGACGTTCCACGACGAGGGTGACGCGGCGTCGTGACGACCGAGCCGGTGAGCACGGCCCTCGTCCGCGTCGCCGCGGCCGACCGGCTGCTCGTGGCCCTCGACTTCGACGGCACGCTCGCGCCGCTGCGCGACGAGCCCATGCTCGTGCGCGCGCTTCCGGAAGCGGTGGATGCCGTCGCCGCGCTCGCGGCGCTCCCCGAGACCGCCGTGGCGTTCGTGTCCGGGCGCAGCATCGCCGACCTCCGGGTCATCGCCGAGCACCGGGACGACTCGCCGATCCACCTGGCCGGGTCGCACGGCGCCGAGCTCTGGATCGCCGGGCGCGGACCGCTCGCGCCGCCCGACGACGTCGACGCCCGCCGGCACGGCGAGGCGCTGCGCGGGCGCGTCGAGCGCGCCATCGCGGGGCTCGACGGCGCGTGGGTCGAGGCGAAGGCGTTCGGCTTCGCCGTGCACACGCGGGTGGCGGCGCCGGATGCCGCGGCCGAGGCGCACGCGATCGCCGACCGGATCGTCGCGGAGCACGCGCCGCACTGGCGGCGCCGCACCGGCCACGACGTCGTGGAGTACTCGTACCGCCACGAGGGGAAGGATGCCGCGATCGCCGCCCTGCGCGTGCGCCTGGGCGCGACGGCGGTGCTGTTCGCGGGCGACGACGTGACCGACGAAGACGCTCTGGCGAGCCTCGGGCCGGACGACCTCGGCATCCGGGTCGGTTCGGGGCCCACCGCGGCGACCGTGCGCGTCGCCGACATCGCGGGTCTTGCCGCGGCACTCCGCGCGCTCGCGCGGCTGCGGAGCACTCACCGGGAATAGACTGGCGGTCATGTCCCAGCCCGAGAACAGCACCTTTCCCGCGCCCGACGTGAAGCCGCGCAGTCGCGTCGTCACCGACGGCATCGAGGCGACGACGTCACGCGGCATGCTCCGCGCCGTCGGCATGGGCGACGAGGACTGGGACAAGCCGCAGATCGGCATCGCGTCGAGCTGGAACGAGATCACGCCGTGCAACCTGAGCCTCGACCGGCTCGCGCAGGGCGCGAAGGAGGGCGTGCACTCCGGCGGCGGCTACCCGCTGCAGTTCGGCACGATCTCGGTCTCGGACGGCATCTCGATGGGCCACGAGGGCATGCACTTCTCGCTCGTGTCGCGCGAGGTCATCGCCGACTCGGTCGAGACCGTGGTCATGGCCGAGCGCCTCGACGGCACCGTGCTGCTGGCCGGCTGCGACAAGTCGATCCCGGGCATGCTCATGGCGTCGGCCCGGCTCGACCTGTCGAGCGTGTTCCTCTACGCCGGCTCGATCGCCCCGGGCTGGGTGAAGCTGTCGGACGGCACCGAGAAGGACGTCACGATCATCGACTCGTTCGAGGCGGTCGGCGCGTGTCTGGCCGGCAAGATGAGCGAGGCCGACCTCAAGCGCATCGAGTGCGCGATCGCCCCGGGCGAGGGCGCGTGCGGCGGCATGTACACGGCCAACACGATGGCCTCGGTGGCCGAGGCCCTCGGGCTCAGCCTTCCCGGCTCGGCCGCGCCGCCCTCGGCCGACCGCCGCCGCGACTACTTCGCGCACCGCTCCGGCGAGGCGGTCGTGAACCTCCTGCGCCTGGGCATCACGACGCGCGACATCCTCACCAAGGAGGCGTTCGAGAACGCGATCGCCCTGGCGATGGCGCTCGGCGGCTCGACCAACGTCGTGCTGCACCTCCTCGCGATCGCGCGCGAGGCCGACGTCGAGCTGAGCCTCCACGACTTCAACCGCATCGGCGACAAGGTGCCGCACGTGGCCGACATGAAGCCGTTCGGCAAGTACGTCATGAACGACGTCGACCGGCACGGCGGCATCCCGGTCATCATGAAGGCGATGCTCGACGAGGGGCTCCTGCACGGCGACGCGCTCACCGTCACGGGCAAGACGCTCGCCGAGAACCTGGCCGAGCTCGACCCCGACCCCATCGACGGCACCGTCATCCACACGTTCGACAACCCGATCCACGCCACCGGCGGCCTCACGATCCTGCACGGCTCGCTCGCACCCGAGGGCGCGGTCGTGAAGACGGCGGGCTTCGACGCCGCGGTGTTCGAGGGCCCGGCACGCGTGTTCGAGCGCGAGCGCGCCGCGATCGACGCGCTGGCCGCGGGCGACATCGAGGCGGGCAGCGTGGTGGTCATCCGCTACGAGGGGCCCAAGGGCGGTCCCGGCATGCGCGAGATGCTCGCGATCACCGCGGCCATCAAGGGCGCGGGGCTCGGAAAAGATGTACTACTCTTGACGGACGGTCGATTCTCCGGCGGCACAACCGGCCTCTGCATCGGCCACATAGCACCCGAAGCGGTGGACGCTGGTCCCATCGCCTTCGTGCGCGATGGTGATCTGATACGGGTCGATATCGCAGCTCGCACGCTCGACCTACTCGTCGACGACGTCGAGCTGGGCTCTCGCCGCAGCGGCTGGGAGCCGCTTCCTCCGCGCTATACCCGTGGCGTCCTTGCCAAGTACTCCCGTCTCGTGCGTTCCGCCGCGGAAGGCGCGACGACGGGCTGAGCACCGGCACTCGCTTTCGATCTCTTCGAGGTAATCCATGTCATCCGACACCCTCGCGGCCGTGCCACGGCCGCCCGCCCGCAGTTCCTCCGCCCCCGTGATGACCGGTGCGGAGGCCGTCGTCCGCTCGCTGGAGCTCCTCGGCGTCACCGACGTCTTCGGGCTGCCCGGCGGGGCGATCATGCCCGTCTACGACCCGCTGCTCGACGACGAGGCCGTGCGCCACATCCTCGTGCGCCACGAGCAGGGCGCCGGCCACGCCGCCGAGGGCTACGCCGCGGCGACCGGCAAGACCGGCGTCGCGATCGCGACCTCCGGCCCCGGCGCGACGAACCTCGTCACCGCGATCGCCGACGCCTACATGGACTCCGTGCCCATCGTGTGCATCACGGGTCAGGTGTTCAGCCACCTGATGGGGACGGATGCCTTCCAGGAGGCCGACATCGTCGGCATCACCATGCCGATCACGAAGCACTCGATCCTCGTCACGCGCGCCGAGGAGATCCCCGGTGCCCTCGCGGCGGCGTTCGAGATCGCGTCGACCGGTCGCCCCGGCCCGGTGCTCGTGGACATCACGAAGGACGCGCAGCAGCTCCAGGCGCC
>NZ_JBDIAB010000170.1:0-6149 GCF_039812165.1 Microbacterium sp. | reverse complement strand
CTTCGACGTCGCCGCTCGTCCACGCCCGGTGGTAGTCCTGCACGATGTCGTACGCCGTCTCGGTCGCCATGGGGTGCTCCGTTCTCTCGGGTCGGTCGTCTCTGCGCGTCTTCCGGTGGCTCTGCGCGGTGTGCTCAGTCCTCGAGCGGATGCCAGTGGTCGGTCCCCGCGTCGCCGCCCGCCGCCGCGACGGCGAGGCGCGGCAGGAAGTGCGCCCACCCGTCGGCGTGGCCACGCACCTCCGACTCCGGCAGGCCGGAGTGCGTCAGCTCGACGCGCGTGCCGGCGTCGATGGGAACGAGCCGGAACTCGACCGTCGATGCTCCCGCGGGCAGCGCCTCGCTCCCCGCGACTCCCCACGACACGACGACGCGGTGCGGAGGCTCGACGTGCAGGTACTCGCCGCGGATGGCGTAGCCGGCGATGTCGACCGCGAAGCCTCCGCCCGGCGTCGGGTCGAGCACCGCGTACTGGCCCATCCACGCGGTCATTCCGGCATCCGTCGTGAGGTACTCGAACACCGTCTCGGGGGCGGCGGCGATGTCGATCGAGTCGCGGAACTCAGCCATGGTCGGCGCCCTCCCGGGCTTCGATGACGGACTTCAGCGCGGCGAGCCGGCCGGGCCAGAAGTCGTCCAGGTACGAGCGGACCGCGGCGAGGCCGTCGGTGCTCACCGCGAACAGGTGGCGCGTGCCCTCGCGCGCGCCGATCGCGAGCCCCGCCTTCTGCAGCACGCCGAGGTGATGCGAGGTCGTCTGCTGCGACAGTCCGACGCGTTCGGCGATGGCGCCGACCGGCAGCGCCTCGGTTCGGATGACGCGCAGGATCGACCGGCGGTTGCCGTCGGCGAGGGCGCGCAACGCGAGGTCGAGCTCGGCTGTCGCTGCACCCATCGTCGACTCCTCCCGATCGGATGAGCCGAGCGTAGCACAAATATGCACTTGTACTTATGTCTGTGTGTTCAATCGCGCGTCCCGTCAACGGTGCGGTCGGCGTCGACGGCCTTGCGGAAGAGCTCCGCCCACGCGTCGAGGCGGTCGGCGAGCTCGGGCGGCTCGTGGATCGTGAACGATGCGCCGAGGCTGCCGAGGACGAACGCGGCCCAGTCGAGCGACTCCGCATGGAGCACCAGGCGGCTCGTGCCGTCGGCATCCTCCGTGACCTCTCCCCACTGGCCGGCCTCCGCGCGCACGCGATCGACGGGGGCCGCGATCGTGACGTCGACACGATGACGGGCGGATGCCGTGACGATCCCCGCCGTGACGAACGCCGCGGCGTCGCCGCCGGGGACGGCGCGCGGACGGAACCGGCGCCGCGTCGGGGCGACGTCGGCGACGCGGTCGACGCGGAAGGTGCGCCAGTCCCCCACGCCGGTGTCGAAGGCGACGAGGTACCACAGCGCGCCGTGCGGCACGAGCGCGTGGGGCTCGACCTGGCGGCCGCTCTGCTCGCCGTGGCGCTTCCGATACGCGAAGGCGACGGCCTCGTGGTCGCGGCAGGCGGCGGCGAGCGCGGTGAGCACGCCGATGTCGGCGTCGCGACGGGTGGAAGCAGTCTGCTCAGAGCGGGGCATGGCGGCGTGCAGGTCGTCGGCCGCGCGGCGAAGCCTCGCGGGAAGCACCGCGACGACCTTCGTCAGCGCGCGCACGGCCGCGTCGGCGATATTGTCGGCACCGCGGTCGGCGATGCGCCGCAGGCCGAGCACGACGGCGACGGCCTCTGTGTCCTCCATCACGAGCGGCGGCAGGGAGCCTCCGGGTGCGAGCTGGTACCCTCCGCCGACGCCGCGATGCGCCTGCACCGGATACCCCAGGTCGCGCAGTTGCTCGACGTCGCGGCGCAGCGTGCGCGGACTGACCTCGAGGCGGCGGGCGAGCTCGTCGCCGGGCCAGAACCGATGGTTCTGCAGCAGCGAGAGCAGTTCCAGCACGCGGGTCGAGGTGGACATGATCTCAGGATATTTCTGATAGCGGTCAGATATCGACCGCTATTGCCGAGAGGCTTGAAGCAATCGAAAGGAGGACACCATGTCCGCTCACATCCCCGCCGCTCCTCAGGGATCCGCCACCGTCGATCCGTTCATCTGGACCGACGACGCCGTCGGTCTCATCGACTTCCTCGTCGCCGTCTTCGACGGTGCGGAGCTCGCCGATGCCCGCACCGCCGACACCGACGGTCTGGTGCTGCACTCCGAGGTCGTCATCGGCGACTCGACCGTGACGGTGGCCGATCGCAAGCCCGGCTGGCCGTACACGCCGGCGTTCGTACGGGTCTACGTCGACGATCCGGCGGAGGTCCTCGCTCGCGCCGAGGCGCGCGGCGGCCGGATCGTGACGCGGCCGACCGAGTTCTTCGGCGACGTCCTGTCCCGCTTCGCCGACCCGTTCGGACACCTGTGGTGGGTGTACCGGCACAACCCCGGCACCGCCGTGTGGGACGACCAGGGCGAGTGGGACTCGACAGACGCGGATGACGCGGACTCCGCCGACTCCGCCGACTCGTGGGAGTCGTACACCTCCCCCGAGCTGGAGTACATCCACTCGACGCTGATCGAGGCCATGAGCAGTCTCCGCGATCCCCGCAGCGTCTGAGGCCGTGAGGCGGGTGCCGATCGCGTGACGGCATGCACCGACGAGTGTTCATGCGATCAGCTTCCGGAGGAGGCGGGTGCGGGATCGCGTGACGGGTCGCCATCGGCCGGTGGGGTCGAACCAGGGAGGCGCCTTGATCTCGGGCACGCCGTCTCTCATGCGGATCCGCCATGGCCCCGAGTCGATGAACCGATGGTGGAACCAACACAGCAGAACCCCGTTGTCGGTGTGCGTCGGGCCGCCCTTCGCGTGGTCGGTGACGTGATGGATCTCGCACCAGGCGGCGGGAACGCCGCAGCCGGGGATCAGGCATCCGCCGTCGCGGGCGGCGATCGCACGGCGCTGGTGCCGGTTGAACACGCGTTCCTCGGTGCCCAGGCGCACGACACGGCCGTCGTCGTCGTGGACGAGACGCTGCACCACCCCGCTGCACGCCACGCGCATCGCGGTCTGGATCGGCACGGGCGCGTCGCAGCCCTCGAGGAACGCCCACCCGTCCCCGCGTGCGAGGTCTTCGGCGCGCGCCGTCACCACGAGGGTGGGCGCCGCGCCGCCGATCGTGGGCAGCTCGCCGCTGGCTGCGGCGGCGAAGAGCGCGGCGGCGAGCGCGTCGTGCTGCTTCTGCGGCCGGGTCCGCTCGTCGAGCACGTTCAGATTCTCGTCCCCGCTGCCCGTGTCATCGCCGCTGGCAGCGACATCCCCGCTGCTGGCGGTGAATCTGACGCCGCCACCGTCGACATACGGGGAGCAGACGGCGTCGCAGATGCGCTGGAACTGCGCCGCGACCTCGGGCAGCAGCGCCCCGCGCATCGGGACCACCCCGTCGCGCGCCCGCCCGAGGACCACTCCCCTGTGTCGTGCCGCGTCGCGATCGCGCGGCTCCGCGCCGTCCTGATCCAGCGCCACCGCCCACACCTGCGCCTGCACCTTGAGGAGGTCCGCGCACGCCGGCGGGCCGGCATCCGCCCCCTCACCCCGCGCGGCCGCGGCGAGCAGCTCATCGGCGAGCAGCACCTGCTCGCGCGACGCGCGGTCGGCCGCGCCCAGCAGCGGGCCCGCGACCGCGAGGATGCCGTCCACTCCGGTCTCGCCGTCGAGCATCGCCTGCCGCATCGCGGGCAGCCGCGCCGGCCCCGCCTGCCCGGTGAACCCGTCCCACCGCGGCGCGACGGCCTTCGCGGACCGCTCCAGGCGTGCCGCGGTCTGCGGTGCGCAGCGGGTGAGCCGCTGCACCAGCTCGCTCACGTTGTGACAGCCCAACCGCGTCGTCAGCCGCTCGTCGCGCACGGGCGATTGCGACCGCTCCACGACCTCACCGACCGCCTCGACCAGCAACGCCTCCACGACCCGCAGGAGGTCGCCCCCACGGCGCACGACGTGGGCCAGCTCACCATCTCCCGCCCCGTGCAGGCCGGCACCGGAGAGCACGCTGCCGACGACCTCGGAGACCTGCGACTGCAGGTCATCGAGGATGTCGACGAGGCTTTCCATGCCTCTATTCTTGCGAGGGGTTCCGACATCGGAACCCCAGATCGAAGCGAGAAAACAAATCTGTGGAGAACCCGTTGTCCACAGGCTTGGATGCGCTCGATGTCGGGCGTCAGCCACCTCCAGGGCGGTCGCGCCAGCCCGTCAGGAACGTGCCGGCAGGGTGCGCAGCACGAGAAGAGCCGGCCGATCACCGCGGCGAGGAGGGACGCGCTAGAACTGCTTGCCGGTGCCGAGCAGGGCCGGGATGTCGGCGGCCGTCGGGGCCGGCTCGGGGAGGGGTCTCCGGCCCTCCGCGCGAAGACCGTCGAGCAACAGGATCAGGTAACGACGCCAGACCTCGGGGTGCACGCTTCGGCCCATCGCGTATGCGGGGCCGAGGAGGGCGAAGACGGCCGCGACATCCTCCGCGACCGCGTCGGGCCGGACCGCCCCCGCCTTCTGGGCGCGGTCGAACAGACGCCGAACGGCCGCCACGATGCGGGGCCAGATCTCCGCCTGCGCCTCACGGTCCCCCTGGCCGGTCAAGGTCTCGTAGAGGCCCCGATCGGATGCCTGGCGCTCGGCGACCCGCTCGAAGAACTGGACGAGCGCCGCCCACGGGTCGGCGACGTCCAGCGCCTCGTGGGCGTCGGTGACGATCTGCTCGGTCGCCCCTCGGAGGACTTCGGCGGCGAGGGCGTGCTTGTTCGGGAAGTGGCGGTAAGCGGTCCCGGTCCCGAGCCCCGCGTGACGTGCGACGTCGTCGAGCGTGGCCTCGAAGCCGCGCTCGGCGAACACCTCGCGCGCCGCGTCGACGAGCAGCTGTCGGTTGCGCACGGAGTCGCGTCGCGCCGGCCTGCTCTCCGATGTGCTCATACTGCGATCCTGTCACCCTCCGCGGCACGTGTCGGATCCTCGGCCCCTCAGGAAGCCGCTCCATGCGCGATCAGGCTCCTGGCGCAGTCCACGACGGTCTCCTCCGCCGGCCGCGGCACCCAGCCGAGCGTGCGCTCCGCCTTCGCGGTGCTGTGCCGGTTGCGGCGGCCGAGCGAGACCGAGATCGCCGCAGAGACGGGTCGAAGACCGACGCGATCCGCACCGCGAAGTCAGGCAGCACTCGGGTGGAGACCTTCGCCGCGGCATCGCCGAGCTGGTCCTCGAGCACCCTGGCGATGTCGCCCATCCAGACGAACGGGCCGGTGCCGAGGAAGCGCTCGCCGGCCGCGTCCGGCGAGGTCATGGCGCGGATGTGCAGGTCGACCAGATCGCGCACGTCCACGACCTCGAGCCCGATCCGAGGCACGCCGCGCATCGTGCCACGGAGCATCCGTTGAACGATGGATGCCGTGCCCACGTCGTCGCCCGTCAGAACCGGCCCGAGCACCGCACCGGGCAGCACCGTCGTGAGCTCGGTCGTGCTCGGGCTGGAGGACATGAAGTCCCACGCGGCCTTCTCGGCGAGCGTCTTCGATCGCCGGTACGCGGGCAGCGACGGGTCGTCGATCGTCCACAGTGTCTCGTCCGTCACGCCCTCCGAACGGTACGAGGTCGGACTGGCGGCATTGGCCGCAGAGGTCATCACGACGCGTCGGACGCCGGCGCGCGTCGCGGCGCGCAGCACCCGGAGTGCGCCTTCGCGCGCCGGCACGATCAGCGCGTCGGCATCCGCCCGCTCGTCGCCGAGCGGCGACGCGACGTGGAGGACGTGATCGATGCCGTCCATCGCGGCATCCCATCCCCCGTCGTCCAGCAGGTCGGCCTGCGCGAAGCTCAGCCGATCGCCGGCCTCGGTCTCGGTCGCCACCGCGGCGCGCACCCTCGCCTCGCCGCCCGGCGATCGGACCGTCGTCCGCACCTCGTAGCCGCGCTCCAGCAGCCCGACGATCGTCCATCCGCCGACGTAGCCCGTGCCGCCCGTGACCAGCACTCTCTCGCTCATGTTCGTGTCCCCTCTATCGGAGACATCGCCTCCGTTTATTCAGGGTAGCACGAAGCGGAGATAGTGTCTCCGATAGTGTGCACCGTGAGCATCGACGTCCGTGCGTGGCGGCGAGTCACCCTGCGTGCGCGCAGGGTCCGTCGACGTT
>NZ_JBDIAB010000169.1:0-6209 GCF_039812165.1 Microbacterium sp. | reverse complement strand
ACTGCGTGACCGTCGACTTCGACACGCTCGAGGACCACGCGGTGACCGTGCGCGATCGCGACTCGATGGAGCAGGTCCGCGTGCCCGTCGACGCGCTCGTCGCGCACCTCGACGCGCTGCTCACCGGCCTCTGACCGGAAGCCCGCCGCGGGTCAGATCAGGGCACCGTCCCGGGCGACGACGACACCGCGCTTGATCACCAGGGAGCGCGTCGGCGGAAGGACCACGGCCTCCGCGACCGCCTCGCCGGGCACGACCACGAGGTCGGCGGGAGCGCCGACCTCGACCCCGACCGGCTCCAGGCCGACCGCCCGGCGTCCGAGCGGTCCGGCGAACGCGGCCGCCAGCTCGAGGTCCTCATCGGTGCGCCAGTAGCTCTTGTACGCCATCATCATCGCCCGCGACAGGATGTCGCCGTCTCCCCAGGGCGACCACAGGCTGCGCGACGAGTCCGACCCCAGGCACATCGCCACACCGGCCTCGTGCAGTCCCTTCACGTCGGGGACGGGCAGCAGCCCGTGCACGCCGATCGAGAAGGCGATGCCGGACTCGGCGAAGGTGCCGGCCAGCCGTGCGAACTGCGCCGGGGTGGGACTGGCCAGGGCGAACACGTCGCACATGCTCACCCGGCCCGACATCCCGAGCGCACGGGTGCGCTCGGCGATGCGGTCCACGAGCCAGACCCCGAGCTCGCCGTCCTCGTGGGCGTGGAAGTCCGCCATCACCCCGTACCTGTCGGCGAGGCCGAAGACGATGTCGAGCACTCGCAAGGCGTCGTGGTCGACGCCTGCCGGGTCGAGACCGCCGACCGCGTCGGCGCCGGCGATCAGCGACTGCTCCAGGAGATCCACGGTGCCCGGGTTGCGCAGGATGCCGAGCTGCGGGAAGGCGACGACCTGGATGTCGGCGAGAGGCGCCAGCTCGTCGCGCAGCTCGAGCATCGCGTGCAGGCCGTCCAGGCCGATCTGCGGCGCGACGTCCGCATACGCCCGGATGGTCGTGGAGCCGGCGGCGACGCTCTTCTCGAGGAATCGTCGCGCCCTCTCCTTGACCGGCGCCTGCGGCAGCGCCCACTGCTGGAGGGTGTCGTCGAACATCTGGTCCATCGTGATGTCGACGGAGTGACGGCGCACCCACGGCTCCCCCCACAGGCTCTTGTCCGCGTGCGAGTGACCGTCGACGAAGCCCGCCAGCACGAGCTGGCCGCCGAGGTCGATCGTCTCGCCCGCATGCTCCGCCACCGCCGTCGCCGTCCCCGCGGGGAGGATGTCGGCGATCAGGCCGTCGGCGAGCACGATGTCCGTCGCGTCGCCGCCGTCGATCCTGCCGTTCAGGAGGAGTGTGCGCATGGGGATGCCTGCTTTCGTTCGGAATCGGGCGGTGCCGGTCACGCCAGGCGTGCCGAGATCTTGCGCTCCCAGTAGCTGGCGAGCTGGTACAGCAGGAGCGAGATGAGAAGGACCGCGGCCACCCCGCCCCATACGAAGTAGTAGTCCGACATCGTGGCCGCGACCGTCATGGCGGCACCGAGCCCCGATCCGGTGGCGAGCCATTCGGCGACCATCGCCGCCCCCACCGACAGCGGCAGTGCGATCTTGATCGACGCGAACAGCGCGGGCATCGCGTAGGGAAGGAGGAGCTTCGTGAGCCGCTGGCGGCGGGTCGCGCCGGCGACCGCGAACAGATCCACCGCGCCGCCGGGCACGCTGCGCATCGCGAGCAGGAGGTTCACCAGGGTGGGGAAGAAGGTCATCATCGTGATCAGCACGGTCACCGCGACGATGCCGCGCCCGAAGACGAGCGCGAGCAGCGGCATCGCCGCAACGATCGGCACGGATCGGAGCACGATCGAGACCGGCATCACGATCGCCTCGACGGTGCGCGACTCGTAGACGACGATCGCCATCGCGATCGACAGCACGGTGCCGACGACGAAGCCGACGCTCGCGTCGACGGCGGTCTGACCGAGCGCGGTGAACAGGCTCTGCAGCGCCGTCTGCGTCTGCCCCGTGGGGCTCACCGTGAGCGTCTCGGCGTTGCTGAAATACCGGAAGACCTCGATCGGACCACGCGCGACCGCCTGGCCTCCGGGCACCGCGGCCGCGAGCAGCCACCAGACCACGACCACGATCGCGATCGTGGCGGCGAGGTTCCCGAGGGCGCGCAGCACAGCCAACGGCCACGGCATGCGCCGGCCGCGCCGCCCGACGGCGCGCGGAGAGATGTTGGGGCTGGAGTGCCCGACCCACGGCATCGTCAGCCGCACGATCCACGGGATGGCGAGGAAGGCCGCCGCGGCCAGCACCGAGGTGACGATCGCGAGCGCCCACGCGCGGGGCACGTCGAAGGCGCCCTGGGCCTGGATCATGGCCACGCCGAGCCCCCGGCTGCCGCCCATGTACTCGCCGATGATCGCGCCGAGGATGGCGCTGGGCGCCGCGATCTGGAGGCCGACGACGAGGCTCGGGATCGCCGACGGCAGCCGGACCTTCCGGATCGCCGTCCAGCTCGACCCGCCCGCGCTGCGCACGAGATCGAGCGCGCTCTGATCCACATTGCTCAGACCCAGGATGCACGCGACGAGCGTCGTGAACACGACGGCCTGCGCAGCCAGGATCACGCTCGGGACGTTGCCCGCGAACGCGATCGCCAGGATCGGCGCGACCGCGATGAGCGGCAGCGCGATCGCGCCGACCGCGACGCGTTCCAGGAGCGCCTGCAGCGGCGGGAGCGGCAGGGTGAGGAGCGCGAGCACGATGGCGATGCCGTTGCCCCACAGGTAGCCCTGGGCGGCGCTGCTCATCGTGACCGCGATGTTCGCCGGGTAGTACGAGGCGTCGGCGATCAGCTGCTGGACGACGACCCACGGACTCGGCACGAGCGGCGTGAGCAGCGACGCGAGCTGCCAGACGACCAGCAGGCCGCCGATCGACAGCACCGGCGTCAGCACCCGCTTCGACCGGCGGCGTCGCGCCGGCGCGGGGGCCTCGTCGTCGCGCAGTGCGAGGGTGGCCGTGCTCACCGTCCGGCGCCCTCGTGCGCCGCGAAGAGCTTGTGCGAGAGCCGGTCGCACAGGGCGTGGAACTCCGGTGTCTCCATCACCTCGGCGGTCCGCGGACGCGGCAGGTCGATCGGCACGACGTCGACGATCGTCCCCGGTCGCGGCGACATCAGGATGACGGTGTCGGACAGGAGCACGGCCTCGGCGATGCCGTGGGTCACGAGCACCGTCGTCGTGCCGCGCTCCGACCAGATGCGCTGCAGCTCGAAGTTGAGGTGCTGACGGGTGAGGTCGTCGAGCGCCCCGAAGGGCTCGTCCAGCAGCAGCAGATCGGGCTCGGTGACGAGGCTCCGCGCGAGCGAGACGCGCTGACGCATGCCGCCGGAGAGCTGGGCCGGGCGCGCGGAGACGAACCCCGAGAGCCCCACGAGCTCGATGAGCTCGCGGACCGTCCCGTCGTCCTTCTTCCCCGCGATCTCCAGCGGCAGCCGCACGTTCGCCTCCACCGTGCGCCACGGCAGCAGTCCGGCGTCCTGGAAGCCGACGCCGATCCGGTGCCGCCGGCGCAGCTCCCGCGGGCTCGTGCCGTGCACCTCGACGGTTCCCGAGGTGGGCTCCTCGAGGTCGGCCAGCACCCGCAGCACGGTGGACTTCCCGCATCCCGACGGTCCGAGCAGGCCGATGAACTCGCCGCGACGCGCCGTGTAGCTGAAGTCCTTCAGCGCCTGCACCGTGCGGCCGTCGGCGTCGAACGTCTTGCTCAGGGCCTCGATCCGGAGGCCGTCCTCACGCGGTTCCATGTCTCTGCGCCTTCTTCGCCGCGGACGTCTCAGCCCTCGAGCAGCTCGTTCGTGAACAGCGACGCGTCCGCCTTCACGCCGATCAGCTCGAGGCTGCCCAACGTCTGCGCGATCAGCTCGTCCGACATGAGGAACAGGTCGGAGGTGTCGTCGCCCGCCACGAACGGTGCGAGCGCGTCGAGACTGGCGAGCTGGTCCTCGACCTTCAGACCGAGATCCTTGCCGTAGAGGTCGACGGTGAGCTGCGCGGCCGCCTCGTGGTCGGCGAGCATCTTCTCGGTGCCGGCGCGCGCGGCCAGCAGGAACTGGCGCGCCCGCTCCCGCTTCTCCTCGTCGTCGAGGGTCTCCTGGCTCACGAAGAACACCTGCTGCATCCGGTTCAGGCCGAAGTCCGCCGTGGGCATGACGTAGGTCTCGATGCCCTGGTTCGCGAGCACCACGGGCTGGTTCGACGCGAAGCCCAGGAGCACGTCGACCTCGCCGACGGCCAGCGGCGCGGGATCGAACTGGGTCGGCACGAGGGTGACCTTCGACACGTCGACGCCGTTCTGCTTCATGAACTCGATCATGAGGTTCTGCCCGGAGAGCGTGGAGCCGAGCTTCTTCCCCTCGATGTCCTTCGGCTCTCGGATCGGGTCGTCCGCGCGCGAGATCCAGCACTCCGGGCTCTTGCGCAGCGCGGCGCCGACGATCCGCAGCGCGGCGCCGTCGTTGACGGCGGCGGCCACGTTCTCGGGGATCGACTCGATGCCCACGTCGAGCCGCCCCGTGGTGACCAGCGGCACGACCGGGGAATTGGGTCCGCCGGGTTCGATCGTGACGTCGAGTCCGGCCTTCTCGAACAGCCCGTCGCTCTTGGCGATGAACAGGCCGGAGTAGGCGACGTCGGGGATCCATCCGAGCTTGGTGGTGAACGACGCGAGACCGCCGGCGCCCGGGGCGCTGTCACCGGGGGCGCATCCGGTGAGGGCGAACGAGGTCGACGCGAGCCCGAGCATGCCGGCGCCGACGGCGCTGAGGCGAAGGAACGAACGGCGGTCGATGATCAGTGGGGAGGCAGGCTGGTGCGGCATTGCGTTCTCCTTGCGGGGTTTCGGGTCGGCGCGGGTCGGAAGGTCGTCCGCCCGGGTCAGCGGATGCCGCGCTCCGTGGCGGCGGTGAGCTGATGCTCGATGAGGTCGCTCCATCCGCTGCGTGCGAACTCCTCGGTCTCGCGGATGGTCGCGTCCAGATGTGCGACCATCTCGCGCTCCGCGCCGTCCGGATCGCGCGCGGCGATCCGCTCTGCGACGGCCCGGTGGTCTCGTTCCCAGTCGTCGAGCACGCCTTGGCGCAGGCCGACGGTGAGCGTGACGCTGTCGAGCGGATCGAGCCGCTCGACGAAGAGGGTGTTGGCGATGGCCTGGATCTGCTTGTTGTGCGAGGCGTCGCCGACCGCGCGGTGGAAGCCCAGCCGATCGTGGAGCGTCGCGCCCGACGGGCTGACCAGCTCGCGGAGCATGCGCACCTCCTCGTCCGTCGCGCGCAGTGCCGCGGCCCGAGCCGCCTCGCGCTCGATGCCTCTGCGGGTGATGAGGTGGTCGATGAGGTCCTCGACGCTGCGCATGTCGACCGCGCGCTCGAAGTAGCGTCCGCGGTTCCGGGAGAGCAGCAGCGACGCGTTGACCCGCCGCCCCTCCTCCGTCAGGACCCGGCCCTTCGCGCCCACCGCCTCGGTGAGCCCGCGCTCATCCAGGCCGAGCAGCATCCGGTTGATCGTCGACTCGCTGGAGACCAGACCCTGGCCCGCGAGCTCGCGACGGAGCACTCGGGAGCCGGTCGGCCCGTGCTGGTCGTGCAGCACGAACAGGGTGGCTTCCTCTACGGCCGACAGATCTCGCATAGGTCCTCCTCCACGGCGATAGCACGAGCGTAGGTGTCCCCCATGCGTCTGTCAATAATGAAAGACATCATCTTTGAATGACAAACATCGTTCGAAACTCATAGACTCCGGCGCATGTCACCAGAAGTGCTTTGGACGTCGTTCGGATGGCTCGGGAGCCTCGTGATCGTCTTGTCGCTGAGTCAGACGAAGATCCTCCGCCTGCGCGTGCTGAACCTCGTCGGCTGCACGCTCGCGATGGCGTACAACGCGCCGCTCGGCGTGTGGCCCACCGTGGGGCTGAACGCGACGCTCGCGCTGATCAACGTCATCCACCTGATCCGGCTGGGCCGCCTCCGCAGGCGCGCAGCCGCCGCGCCGGCGCCCGACGCCGCGCCCTGACCGCGGGTCGACGTGCCCTAGGGCCGCGGCGCGTGGTGGCGCTGCTGCGCCGCGAGCAGTCCCTCGTCGATGAGCTGCTCCACGGCGTCGGCGGCGTCGCCGACGAGGTTCGGGAGCGCGGCGCGCTCGACCGACGAGAACGGGT
>NZ_JBDIAB010000168.1:0-6340 GCF_039812165.1 Microbacterium sp. | reverse complement strand
GTGGCCGAGCGGCCGGGGGTCGTGGCCGGACCGCCGGGGGCGTGGTCGTGGGTGTCGCCGGTCAGGGCCATGAAGGCCTGCTCGAGGCCGGCGGTGACGATCTCGAGGTCGGTGCCGCCGAGCTCGAGCAGGAGCAGCCGCGCGACGGCGTCGGAGTCGGCGGCCGAGACGACGACGCGCGAGCCGCGCTCCTCGACGTCGCGGACGCCCTCGACGCGGCGCAGCGCCGCCACCGACTCGCCGAAGGAGCCGGCGGGGAGCGTGGCCGAGACGGTGCGGCCGCTCGCCTGCGAGCGGATCTCGGCCGTCGTGCCGTCGGCGACGATGCGGCCGCCGGCGACGAGGACGATGCGGTCGGCGAAGGCGTCGGCCTCCTCGAGGTAGTGCGTGGCGAAGACGACGGTGCGTCCCGCGCTCGCGTCGGCGTGCATCGTGTCCCAGAAGTCGCGCCGGGCCGTGACGTCCATGCCAGCCGTCGGCTCGTCGAGGACGAGCAGGCGGGGGTCGGGGAGCAGCGCGAGCGCGAAGCGCAGCCGCTGCTGCTCGCCGCCCGAGCACTTGGACACCCGGCGGTCGGCGAGCGTCCTCAGCCCGGCGCGGTCGATGACCTCGTCGACGGGGGTGTGGGAGGCGTACGTCGAGGCGATCATAGGCACCGTCTCGCGGACGGTGAGGTCGCGCAGGAGCCCGCCGGTCTGAAGCACCGCGGAGACGGCGCCGGAGACGACGGCCTCGCGGGGACGGCGCGGCGCGGCAGCCGCAGGCGTCACGTCCTGCCCGTGACAGGTGTCACGGGCGGCGCCGACCCGACAGACTGTGGCCATGGCCGACTTCGAGGTGCATCTCGACTCCCCGCTGCCCGCCCCCGAGGCGTGGCGGCGCATCCTCGACCTCACGGCGCACACCGCCGTCATCCCGCTGACGACCGTGACCGGTCAGGCCATGACGGCCGCCGAGCTCGTCGCCGGGTCGCGGTTCGTCGCCCGCACCGGCGTGGGGCCGGTGGGCTTCGACGACGTCATGGTCGTCGACGCCATCGAGGCGCCGACCGAGGCGTCGGCCGGGAGCGCGCGGATCCACAAGGAGGGCACGGTGGTCCGTGGTCGGATCGACCTGCTCGTCACCCCCACGGCCACGGGGTCGACCGTCGCCTGGTCGCAGCGCATCGGGGTGCGCGGGGTGCCCGCCCTCCTCGACCCGGTCGTCGCCAAGGTGGCCGGGGCGGCCTACGGCTCGACCCTCCGCAAGCTCCTGGCCCGCGGCTGACGGCGCCCCAGCCCCACCGTCAGCGCCAGCCGAGCTCGGGGGCCACGTGGGTCAGGAGGCTCTCGATGACGTGGGCGTTGTAGTCGACGCCGAGCTGGTTGGGCACGGTGAGCAGGAGCGTGTCCGCGGCGGCGATCGCCTCGTCCTCGGCGAGGTCACGGACGAGCTGGTCGGGCTCGCCGGCATACGTCTTGCCGAAGCGCGCCGTCCCGCCGTCGATGTGGCCGACCTGGTCCTGGCTGCCCGCCTCGCGCCCGAAGTACGCGCGGTCCGTGTCCGACACGATGGGGAAGACGCTGCGGCTCACCGACACCCGCGGCTCGCGCTCGTGCCCGGCGGCCTTCCACGCGTCGCGGAACCGCTGGATCTGCTCGGCCTGGAGGCGGTGGAACGGGACGCCGGTGTCCTCGGTGAGCAGCGTCGAGCTCATGAGGTTCATCCCCTGCTCGGCCGTCCACTCCGCGGTGGCGCGAGTGCCGGCACCCCACCAGATGCGGTCGCGCAGGCCGGGCGAGTGCGGCTCGATGCGCAGCAGGCCGGGCGGGTTGGGGAACATCGGGCGCGGGTTCGGCTCGGCGAAGCCGCGTCCGGTCAGGACGCTGAGGAGGACCTCGGTGTGCTGCCGGGCCATCGCGGCGTGGTCGCCGTCGGTGGGCTCGTAGCCGAAGTAGCGGTAGCCGTCGACGACCTGCTCGGGTGACCCACGGCTGATGCCGAGCTGGAGCCGGCCGCCGGAGATGAGGTCGGCGGAGCCGGCGTCCTCGGCCATGTAGAGCGGGTTCTCGTAGCGCATGTCGATGACGCCGGTCCCGATCTCGATCCGGCTCGTGCGCGCACCGACCGCGGCCAGCAGGGGGAACGGCGAGGCGAGCTGCCGGGCGAAGTGGTGGACGCGGAAGTAGGCGCCGCGGCCCCGAGCTCCTCCGCCGCGACGGCGAGGTCGATCGACTGGAGCAGGACGTCCTGCGCCGACCGCGCCTGCGAGTGCGGCGAGGGGTTCCAGTGCCCGAACGAGAGGAATCCGATCTTCTTCACGTGCGGTCAACACCGGGCGGGGCTCCGCTCTTCCCGCCGGCCGCAGTCCCTCGGACAATCCGGAAACCCTTGTGGCGCCGAACGACCCCCATGACGCGCCTACGACTTGCCCTCAGCGGGATCCTCGCCGCGATAGCCGGGATCGCCGCCGGTCACCTCGTGGCAGGCTTCCTCGCCCCTGCATCCTCGCCGGTGCTCGCCATCGGGTCGACGGTGATCGACCTGACCCCCACCCCCGTCAAGGAGTGGGGGATCGCGACCTTCGGCACCAACGACAAGCTGATCCTCCAGGGCTCGGTGCTCGTCGTGACGCTCGCGCTCGCGGCCGTCGCCGGCCTCCTCGCCCGCCGACGTATGCCGCTCGCCGTCGGGTTCATCGTGCTGCTCACCGGCCTTGCCGGTGCCGCCGCGCTGCTCCGGCCCACGGCCCGCCCGCTCGACGCCCTGCCCGCGCTCGCCGCGATGGCCGCCGGGGTGGCGACGCTCGTCTGGCTCGTCCGTCTCGCCCGCCGTGCGTCCGGCGAGGCCGTGGCCAGGAACGACGAGGCGACCGTCGACGGCCCGCGCGGCTCGAAGATGACCCCCGCCGCCGACCCCAACGACCCGACCGCCCGGCCCGGCACCGGCCGTCGCGGCTTCATCGGCGGGGCGCTCGGCGTCACGGCGCTCTCGGTGCTCGCCGCCGTCGGTGGCCAGCTGCGCAGCGGGGCCCAGACCATCAAGAAGATCGTGCTGCCGGCCGCTGCCGACAAGGCCAAGCCGCTGCCGACCGGCCTCGAGGGCACCGTGCCCGGCATCTCGCCGCTGCGGACCCCGACCGACAAGTTCTACCGCGTCGACACCAACCTCACCGTCCCCAAGGTCGACGTCGACACGTGGACGCTCGAGATCGACGGCATGGTCGAGAAGCCCTTCACGATGACCTTCGCCGAGCTCTCCGAGATGCCCCTCATCGAGCGCGACATCACCATGACGTGCGTCTCCAACGAGGTGGGCGGCGGCTACATCGGCGCCGCGCGCTGGCTCGGCGTCCGCCTGACCGACGTCCTCGACCGCGCCGGCATCACCGGCAGCCCGGACCAGGTGCTCAGCACGGCCGTCGACGGCTTCACCATCAGCACCCCGCTCGCCGTCGTCCGCGACGGGCGCGACGCGATGATCGCCATCGGCATGAACGGCGCCCAGCTCACCGACACCCACGGCTTCCCCGCGCGACTCATCACGCCCGGCCTCTACGGCTTCGTCGGCGCCACGAAGTGGCTCACCAAGCTCACCCTGACGACGTATGCCGCCGAGCAGTCCTACTGGACGAAGCGGCAGTGGGCGACGGACGCCCCGATCAAGACGAGCGCCCGCATCGACACCCCGGAGCCGCTCTCGACGATCACGGCGGGGATGACCGCCATCGGCGGCGTCGCCTGGGCCCAGCACCGCGGCGTCGGCAAGGTCGAGGTCAAGATCGACGACGGCGACTGGCAGGAGACCAAGCTCGGCCCGGACGTCAACATCGACTACTGGCGCCAGTGGTACCTCCCGTGGGACGCCAAGCCCGGCCTGCACCGCATCGCCGTCCGCGCCGTCGACCGCCAGGGGCGCGCCCAGATCACCGAACGCGCCACGCCCTTCCCCAGCGGGTCGAGCGGCATCCAGGAGGTGGTGGTGACCGTCGCGTGATCCCGGCCGTCGAAATCTCCTCGAAAAAACTTCTCCGACAAGCAATCCGGAGCCACAGCAGCTCCGAATCCCACATGACCGTGCACCACACAGCCACAAGGAGTGACTGACATGAAGACCATGAAGACCCGCACCGGCCTCGTCGCCCTCGCGATCGCCCTGCCCCTGAGCCTCGCCGCCTGCGGCAGCTCCAGCGACAACACCACGTCGCCCGGCGCCGGCAGCACGCCCGCCGCGACGTCGTCCGACTCGATGACGAGCAGCACCCCGTCCGACACGATGACCTCCTCCGAGTCGATGGACGCCGCTGCGGCCGTCTTCGGCGAGGGTTGCGCCGCCGTGCCGAAGGACGGCGCCGGCTCGTTCAACGGCATGGCCACCGCGCCCGTCGCGACCGCCGCGAGCGCCAACCCGCTGCTCTCGACGCTCGTCACCGCCGTCAAGACCGCCGGTCTCGTCGACACCCTGAACTCGGCTCCCGAGATCACCGTCTTCGCGCCCGTCAACGACGCGTTCGCCAAGATCCCGGCCGCCGACCTCAAGAAGGTCCTCGCCGACAAGCCGACCCTGACGAAGATCCTCACCAACCACGTCGTGGCCGGCAAGCTCTCCCCGGAGCAGCTCGCGGGTGACCACAAGACCCTCGCCGGCACGACCATCACGGTCAAGGGCTCGGGCGAGAACTTCACGGTCGGCAAGGCCGACGCCAAGGTCATCTGCGGCAACGTCCCGACCGCCAACGCCACGGTGTACATCATCGACGGCGTGCTGATGCCCTGATCGTCTCCCGACCAGGCTGACGCGGAACACGACGACGGGCGACACAATGGACCCCATGTCACGGTTCTCGGTGGTCCCTTCCGGTGATGAGTCACCGGAGGGGGCCACCCGCCCAGTCCCCCTGGAGCAGCTGCTGCGCAGAGCGGCGACCGGCGACGAGACGGCGTTCGCAGAGCTCTACGACGCAGTCTCCTCCCGGCTCTTCGGTCTGGTCCGCCGCGTCGTGCGCGACCCCGCCCAGTCGGAGGAAGTGACCCAGGAGGTCTTCCTCGAGATCTGGCGGCACAGCGCACGCTTCGACCCGAGCAAGGGTGCAGCTCTCTCGTGGATGCTCACCATCGCTCACCGCAAGGCCGTCGACCGGGTCCGGTCGGCGGAGGCCTCCCGCAACCGCGACGAGGGATACGGCGCCAGCAACCAGGACGTCACCCACGACTCCACGGCCGAGGCCGTCGTCGAGCGTCTCGATGCGGAGCGGGTTCATCGGGCGTTAGAGACGCTCACACCGGTCCAACGGCAGGCCCTCGAACTGGCCTACCTCTCGGGATACACCCACACGGAGGTGGCCACGATGCTCGACCTGCCACTCGGGACCGCCAAGACACGCATCCGTGATGGACTGATCAGACTACGAGACACGTTGGGGGTGACACTGTGAGCGAGGACATCCACGCACTGTCCGGTGCCTACGCCGTGGACGCTCTCGACGACGTCGAGCGGGCCCGGTTCGAGCGACACCTCGCCGGCTGCCCGGCCTGCCGCGCCGAGGTCGACGGCCTCGTCGCCGCCGCCTCCGAGCTGTCGGTGCTCACCGAGGCCGCACCGCCGGCCTCGCTCCGCGCCAAGGTGCTCGCCGAGATCGCGACCGTCCGTCCGCTGCCGCCCCTCACGGCCCCGCAGGCGGAGTCGGGTGACGATGCCGTCACGTCGGCGCCGCCCGCCCCGTCCCAGCCCGCTGCCGAGGCCGCCCCGGCCGAGTCGCACGGCGACCAGGGCCGGCACGCCGACGAGCTCTCCGAGCGCCGCCGGTCCCGGTCGGCCCGCGGTTTCGCCCGCGGTTGGCGGGTCGTCGTCGCGGCCGCCACGGTCGCGGTGCTCGCCATCGGTGGTTTCACCGTCTGGCGCCAGATCGACAAGGACCCGTCGCGGGCCCTCGCCGACCAGGTGCTCGCCGCCCCGGACGCCACGCGCTACGGCGCACGGCTCGCCGGCGGCGCCACGGCCACCATCGTGCGCTCCACCTCGCTCCAGAAGGCCGTCATCGTCACCTCCGGCATGGCGCAGCCGCCGACGGGCAAGGTCTTCCAGCTCTGGCTGCAGGACGCGACCGGCCACATGACCTCCGCGGGGCTCATGCCCGACGGTGGCGACCAGGTCGTCGTGCTGAGCGGCGACGCGAGCCACTCGAAGGGCGCCGGCATCACCGTCGAGCCCGCCGGTGGCTCCGACCAGCCGACCACCAACCCGATCGCCTTCGTGGCCTTCGCCTGAGGCGCAGGACCGCAACCGGTCGCCACGACGTCGGACGGTCCCGAGCTCGCTCCCGGCTTCCCCAGCTGGAGCTCGGGACCGCCCGACCTCGTGG
>NZ_JBDIAB010000167.1:0-6355 GCF_039812165.1 Microbacterium sp. | reverse complement strand
CGACCGCGAGGGCAACATCGGCTACCAGGCGCCCGGGCGACTGCCGATCCGCGGCGCCGGCGACGGGTCGATGCCGCAGCCGGGGTGGGACTCGCGCTACGACTGGCAGGGCTACATCCCGTTCGAGGAGCTGCCGGTGCTCTACAACCCGCCGTCGGAGTTCATCGTGACGGCCAACAACGCGATCGTCGGCCCCGACTACCCGTACCGGCTCACCGACGACTGGGACTACGGCTGGCGCGCCGCGCGCATCGTCGACCGGCTGCAGCGCGCGGCCGCGCGCGGCGGCCTGACGGCCGACGTCATGTCGGCGATCCAGGCCGACCAGCAGCTGTGGATCGGCAAACGGCTCGCGACCGCCTATGCCGGCGTGGACGTGAAGGGCGACGGACCGCGCGCCGCGCTCGCGCTGCTGAGCCGCTGGGACGCGCAGAACAGCCCGCAGTCGAGCGCCGCCGCCTACGCCAACGTGCTGTGGGACGAGCTCGTCCGCGATCTGTTCGCACGGCGCGACGATCCGGCTCCGCTCAGCGGCCAGGGCCGGCTCTTCGTGGTCGTCGACCGGCTGCTCGACGACCCGGACTCACCGTGGTGGGTCAACGAGGAGCTCGGCGTCGACGGCCGCGACGAGCTGCTCGCCAAGGCCGCCGCCGACGCGTACGCCCGCCTCGTCGAGCTGCAGGGCGACCGCGTCGAGAACTGGAACTGGGGCGAGCTGCACGCGATCACGCTCACGAGCGAGACGTTCGGCTCCAGCGGCATCCCGGTCATCGAGTGGCTGTTCAACCGCGGGCCGTACCCGGTCGGCGGGGGCTCGTCGGTCGTGGACGCGACGGGCTGGGTTCTCGGCGACAGCTTCGCGACCGTGACCGTGCCGTCGATGCGCATGACGATCGACCTCGCCGACTTCGACGCCTCGCGCTGGAACCACCTGACCGGTGCGAGCGGGCACGCGTTCCATCCGAACTACACCGACCAGTTCGAGACCTGGCAGCAGAACCGCCAGACCGCTTGGGCGTTCTCGCCCGACGCCGTCGATGCCGCGACCGTCGACACCCTGACCCTGGTCCCCGCCGGGGGCTGAGCCTCCGCGCCGGCTCCCCGGGCTCGCGGATGCCGTTGGCTACAGTTCCCTGCTTCGGCCCCTACGAATATGTGGCGCCATCGCAGGGAACTGGAGCCCACAGGCCCGCAGGGCACGGCATCCGTGCAGAGATCCGGCGCCATTGCAGGAAGGTGGCACCAACCGCGCGGGGCGTGCGGGGGGTGCGGGGTGTGACGGCGCGACGGGCCGCGGGGAGGGGAATCAGCCGACGGGCCGCGGGGAGGGGAATCAGCCGCCCGCGGCGGGGGGTGTCTGCTTCGCCGCGGCGAGCTCGTCGACGTACAGCGACCGCTGGTCGACCGTGCCGTTGCGGTAGGCCTGACGACCCACCATGTGGGCCGACAGCGGGGCCGTGGCGAACTGGATGATGATCACCGGGAACAGGAACGCCGCCACCTGCCACGACCGCAGCGACAGCGCGACCGCGAGGCAGATGAGGATGAGCCCGAGCACCTGCGGCTTCGTCGCCGCGTGCAGGCGCGTCGGCACGTCGCGGAACCGCAGCACGCCGATCGCCGCGGTGAGGCACAGCGCCGCGCCGATCAGGATCAGCACGAGCGAGATCGTGTCGAGCAGCTCGTTCATCCCTGTCCTCCCCCGCCGTCGCGCCGCGCCACGAAGCGCGCGATCGAGATCGAGCCGAAGACGCCCACGGCCGCGACGATCAGCAGGATCGGCAGGCTGCGGGTGTGCTGGTTGATGGCCATGTCGGCGCCCAGGATGCAGATCACGAGCGTCAGCAGCACGTCGGCGGCGACCGCGCGGTCGAGGATCGACGGCCCGACGATGATCCGCCACACGGTCAGCAGCACGGCGGCGGTGAACACGACGTAGATCGCGGCGAGGAGCACGCTCATCCGGCATCCTTCCTCTCGGTCCGCCTCGTCACGCGGTCGGCGCGCATCGCGGCGACCTGGGCGGACGAGCCGACCGCGCGCACGATGCGCTCCTCCCAGTGCTGCACGGCCGCGCGCTGCCGCTCGACGTCGGCGTCGCTGTGCACGCCGATGACGTGCAGGTAGAGGATGTGGCGGTCGCGGTCTATGTCGACGATGAGCGAGCCGGGGATGAGGGATGCCGTGACCGCCACGTGCGTCATGATCAGGTCGTCGCGCGAGACCATCGGCACCGCGATGATCGCGGTGCCCGGATAGCGGCGCGGATCGATCACCTGCCACGCGACCGTCAGCGAGCCGCGCACGAGGGCGACGAGGAACTCTGTGACGAACACGAACGTCCACCACAGGTTCACGCGGCCGGACAGCTCGACCGGCGGCAGCCGGAACACTCGCGTGACGAACACCGCGACGACGATGCCGGTGACCGCGGCGAGCACCGTGAACTGGCCCCACAGCAGCATCCACAGGGCCACCAGCCACACGAAGAAGGGCAGCTGACGCCACAGCGTGCGGCGGATCCCCCCGGCATCCGGGCTCATCGGAGCGCCTCCTCGTCGAGCTGGGTGAGGCTGACCGGCTGCAGCAGGGCCTCGCCGATGTTGGCGCACAGCTGGTAGAGCGGACCGGCGAACACGGTGAGCGCGATCGAGACCCCGACCATGCCGGCGGTCGCGGCGGTCATGATGCGCGGGATGACGCGACGCTCGGTCTGCACGGTCGCGGCCGGCGCGTCGTCGAGGTACGAGATGCGGCCGGCGACGTCGGGCTCCTCGGAGTGGTCGTCGTCCTCGCGCCAGAACGCCAGGTTCCACGCGCGCATGAGGGCGTAGAGCGTGAGCAGCGAGGTGAGGATGCCGCCCACCGTGAGGACGTACATGAGGGGCGTCCCCACCGCGGCGGCCGCGTCGAACAGCGCGAACTTGCCGATGAACCCCGAGAACGGCGGCAGGCCGCCCAGGTTGATGGCCGGCAGGAAGTACAGCGCCGCGATGACGGGGGCGGCGCGCATGAGGCCTTTGACCTTGAGGATCGAGGTGGAGCCCGCGCGGCGCTCGACCAGTCCCACCGCGAGGAACAGCGTCGTCTGCACCACGATGTGGTGGACCATGTAGTAGATCGTCGCCCCGAGCGCGGCTCCGGTGCCGATCCCGAGGCCGAACACCATGTAGCCGACGTGGCTGACGAGCGTGAACGACAGAATTCGTTTGAGCTCCGCCTGGGCGACGGCGCCGAGGATGCCGACGACCATGGTCGCGAGCGCCACCACGAGCAGCAGCACGTCGATGTCGCTGTCTTGGAACAGCTGCGTCTCGGTGCGGATCATCGCGTACACGCCGACCTTGGTCAGCAGGCCCGCGAACACCGCCGTGACGGGCGCCGGTGCGGTCGGGTACGAGTCGGGCAGCCAGAACGACAGCGGGAAGACGGCCGCCTTGATGCTGAACGCGAGCATGAGGAGCAGGTGCAGCACGAGCTGCACCTCCTGCGGCAGCTCGACCATGCGCTCCGACAGCTGCACGAGGTTGACGGTGCCGAGCGCGCCGTAGATCGCCGCGATCGCCGACAGGAAGAGGATCGACGACACGAGCGACACGACGATGTAGACGACGCCGGTGCGGATGCGGGACTCGGTCGAGCCGAGCGTGATGAGCACGTACGAGGCGACGAGCAGGATCTCGAAGCCGACGTAGAGGTTGAACAGGTCGCCCGCGATGAACGCGTTGAAGATGCCCGCCGCGAGGATCAGGTACGAGGGGTGGAAGATCGAGACCGGGGTGTCGTCGTCGCCGTCGGCGGCGCCCTGGCCGACCGAGAAGAGGAGGACCGCGAGCAGCACGACGCTGGAGACGACCACGAGCAGCGCCGAGAGCCGGTCGACGTAGAGCACGATGCCGAACGGGACCGGCCAGCCGCCGACCGACACCGCGATCGGCACGCCGCCGGTGTCGACCGTGTACAGCAGCACTGCCGCGATCGTCAGCACGAGCGTGAGGGTGATGATCGAGACCGCCACCTGCACACGGCGGCGGCGGCCGAACGTGAGCGCGATCGCCGCCCCCAGCAGGGGCAGCGTCACCAGCAGCGGGACGAGGGCGCTCATCGTCGGTCCTCCCGCGAGTCCATGGGAGCGTCGTCGCGGATGGCGTCGAGGTCGCGGTGGTGCAGCACGGTGATGGGCGCGGTGCTCGTGCCGACGAAGTCGCTCGTCGCGTCGTCCTCGGTGATCTCGTCGTCCATCGTGTCCTCGTCCTCGGGCGCACGCTCGCGCACGGCGAGATCGGCCTCGTCGTCCTCGACCGTGTCGGCCTGGCCGAGCTGCCACGACCGGTAGATCAGCGCCAGCAGGAACGCCGACACGGCGAAGGTGATCACGATCGCGGTGAGGGTCAGCGCCTGCGGCAGCGGGTCGCTCATCTCGTCGGGCGACTCGGCGGCTCCGAAGAACGGGGCGACGCCGGGCTTGCCCATCACGATGAGGAGGAATAGGTTCGCTGCGTTGCCGAGCAGCAGGAAGCCGATCAGCACGCGCGTGAGACTGCGCTCGAGCATCGCGTACACGCCCGCGGCGAACAGCACGCCCATGATGACGATGAGCACCAGCGAGACGTTCACGGCAGCACCACCCCGCGGTCGCGCAGCTCCTGCGCCTGCCGGTCGACCTCCGCGCCGAGCGAGCGCAGCACGTCGAGCACGAGACCGATGACGACGAGGTAGACCCCGACGTCGAAGATCGCCGACGTGACGAACTCGACGTGCCCGAGCACCGGCACGTTCGCCTCGAAGAACACGCTCGTCAGCGGCGCGAGGCCGAAGAAGATCGGCACGATCGCGCAGCCCACGGCGATCGTCATGCCCGCGACCAGGCCGCCCGCGAAGCCGCCGCCGGGCAGGTTGTGGCCGGCGAACAGCAGGTAGATCGACACGACGATGATCGTGTGGAAGAGGATGCGGACGATCACCTCGAGCATGATCGACCGGTTCTCGGGCCGCACGCGCTGCCCCCCGACGAGCCATGCCTGCCGGATGCCGACTCCCGCCGTGCGCGGGCGCGGGCCCTCGGCGGTCTCCATGAGCGGGCGGCGGGTGCGGATGGCCGCGGTCGGCAGCGACGACGTCGTGCGCGACAGCGTGTCGGAGCGATGGGTGACGAAGACGAGGGATGCCACGCCCGTGGCCGCGAGGATCAGCACCGACAGCTCGCCCATCGTGTCCCATCCGCGGAGGTCGACGAGGGCCACGTTCACGACGTTCTTGCCGTGGCCGAGCTCGTAGGCGAGCTCGGGGAACCGGTCGGAGATCGGGTCGGTGACGCGTGCGCCGGTCGAGACGATCGCGACGATCGCCATCGTGACGCCGACTGCGATGCCGAGCACGGCCCGCACGACCGGGAGCACGGACGCGTTGTGGGTGCCCAGGCGCGCGGGGATGCGGCGCAGCACGAGCGCGAACGCGACGAGCGTCACCGTCTCGACGAGGATCTGGGTGAGCGCGAGGTCGGGGGCGCCGCTCGTGGCGAACAGGAGGATCATCCCGAGGCCGGTCACCGACACGAGCACGACGCCCGTGTAGCGCTTGCCGGCGCGCACCGCGACGATGCCGGCGAGGATCATGATCGGCGCGACGACGATCTGCATGGGCGTCTGCCATGCGTCCAGGTGGGCGCGCCACTCCGGTCCGGAGAGCAGGGCCGTGCCCTCGGCGGCCACGAGCACGACGAAGATCGTGCCGACGTACACCGGCAGCGAGCCGCGCTGCGTGAACGTAGTGGTGGCGACCGCCAGGCGCGCGACGCCGCGCAGGGCGGCGTTGTAGACGTCGGCCGCGGTGAAGCGCAGCACACGGGAGTGCCAGTGCGTCGCCTGCACGAGCCAGAACACGCCGACGCCCATCGCGAGGCTCGTGAGCGTGAGGAACAGCGCGGGCTCCAGCCCGTGCCACAGCGCGAGGTGGTACGTGTAGTCGGGCGCCGCGACCCCGGGGCTCGCGAGCGGCGCGGTGTCGGCGTAGCCCGACAGCGCGCGGTCGACCAGCGGGGCGCCGACACCGGCGACGAGGGTGAGGCCCGACAGGATCAGCGGCGACGCGATGAACCCGAGCGGCGGGTCGGGCCACGGGGTCGTGGGCAGGGGCGCTCCCGCGGCATCCCGCTTCGTCCAGAACGCGCCCCACAGGAAGCGGATGCCGTAGGCCGTGGTGAGCGCGGAGCCCAGCACGATCCCGAAGAGCGCCACGAGCGCCCACGCCGATCCCTCGCGCCCCTCGTGCAGGAACGCGGTGAGCGAGGCCTCTTTGGCGACGAAGCCGATGAGCGGCGGCAGGCCGATCATCGACGCGACCGCGAGAGTCGAGG
>NZ_JBDIAB010000166.1:0-6401 GCF_039812165.1 Microbacterium sp. | reverse complement strand
GTCAGCGGCGCTCGGCGCAGGCCACGCAGCGGTCGCGGAAGGGCCGCACCTCGAGCTGGGCGAGCGGGATCGCCCGACCGCAGACGACGCAGACGCCGTACGTGCCGGCGTCGAGGCGTCGCATCGCCTCCTCGGTCTGCCGGTCCTCGTCCCGCGCGGATTCGAGGAGGCCGGCCAGCATCGACCACTGCGACGAGAGCGTCACGCCCTCGGGATCGTGCTCGTCGTCGTCGGACTCGCCCCGCCGGGCGCTGGTCAACGCGTCGAGGTCGGCGGCCAGCCTTTCGACCCGGATCCTCGTGCGCTCCTGCTGCGCGAGCAGCAGCGAACGGAGCCTCTCGTCCTGCGTCATGGCCTCCCCATCCGCGTTCATGACGGCGGGCCCTTCGGTGCGTACTGCGCGGCGATCCAACGGCAGATCGCCTCGACGACGTATGCCTGCTCCGCGGGGTCGAGCGCCCTCCCGGCGGGGATCCCGTGCCAGCGGCTGAGACACGTCCGGCAGCACGTCGCCGTCGCATGCTGCGCGACGAAGACCGGATGCCCCCGATACGGCGTCTGCCGACCGTCGTTGCGCGGCGCGGCCGGGGCGAGCCTGCGCTCGACGATCTCCCCCGCATGCCGGCGGACCGTCTCGATGCCACGGAGGTCGACCACCGCGCGGTCGCGCCCGAACAGCCGGAACCGCGCACGGAACGGATGCTGCCCGATCCGGTGCAGCCGGGCATCCAGCTCGTCCATCGCCACGGGCGTCTACTCGCGCACTCGGCGCATCTCGTCCGCCAGGCGGGGGTTGCCGGCGGCGAGCTCCCCCATGATGCGTTCGGCGACCTCGTCGGACTTGTTCTGGCTGAGCTTGGCGCGGGCGTCGAAGCGCGTGACGCGCATGCGCAGGCCGACCGTGCCCTTGGCGATGCGTCGCGTGCCCGCCTCGTCGTCGGACAGACTGCGCCCGTTCGGGTAGTGCCGCTCGAAGTGGTCGGTGAGGCGCGAGAGCATCGCGTAGTTCTCGTCGGCGGAGAGGAGCTCGGGCACGCCGTACAGGTGCGCGGTGACGTGGTTCCACGTCGACACGAGGTCGCCGGGCGCGTACCAGCTCGCCGAGACGTAGTCGTGCGCGCCCTGGACGATCACGAGGATCTCGTGCTCGCCCAGCTCGTGCAGCTGCTCGTCGGGTCTGCCGAAATGGCTGACGATCACGATCCCGTCGGCGTCCTCGTCGAGCAGCACCGGGTAGTGCGAGGCGACGAGCCCGTTCGACGTCGCCGACACGAACGTCGCCCACGGGTTGCCGCGGATCAGGCGCTTGACCTCGTCCGGATCCGTCATGAGATACCGCGGAGTGTGTCTCATCGCCTCCTCCTTCCGTGCGCGTGGCGGCGCACGGCCGTCACTCCGACGGTACCGACTCCGCCCCGCATGCGGGTCGTCTCGGATTCGCGCGTTGGGGCTCTTCGCCTGGCGCGTATCGTCGCCGGACGCCGGGATGGCGACCAGATGCGCCACGTCAACGGCACGCCCGCCGCACTCGCCTGGCGCATTCTGTCGCCGGACGCCGCCACGGCGGCAGGATGCGCCAGGTCAGGCGCGTACCCGACGCCAACTCACGTCGGCAGCGGCGGCCCGAGCCGCGGCTTGCGGTTTCGCGTGTCCTCCCCGCCGACGCGGTTGCTCCGCTCCGTGAGGGCGACGAGAGCCAGATGACGATCCGCGGTCCAGCAGACCAGCCGCCCGCGCTGATCCTTCGTCCGGCCGAGGACGTCCGCATCGGCCAGTTCGGTGAGCGCGCGGTGCGCGGCCTGCGGCGACACACTCAATCGCGTGCTCACAGAGTCGACGGTCAGCGCCGGGTCGGATGCCAGTGTGTCGAGGATGCGGAGCACGACGGCATCCCGTCGAGGCGCGGCAGGATTGGCTCCGCGCTCACGACGGAAAGCGACGAGGCGGTCGTAGACCCCATGATCAAGTGCGGCAATGTCATCCGCGAGCTTCACCGCGTTGCCCGCGGCTCGCTCGGCGGCATGCGCGAAACCGACCACCCAGTCGTCCAGCGCCGGCGGCTCCGCGCGGTATCGGACAAGACCTGCGACGTACGAGTCCGTGTCGCCCGCGAAGACCGTGCTGATCGGGATGAGCACATTTCGCAGGGCGTCCGCCCGACGCAGGATCGTGTGGATGAGAGCGCGCCCGGTGCGGCCGTTGCCGTCGACGAACGGATGGATCGTCTCGAACTGCGCGTGCGCGATCGCGGCGCGCACCACGGGGTTGCCGGAGGTCTGCGTGACGAAGCTCGCGAGGTCGGCGACGAGGCGAGGCACGTCGGCTTCCGGCGGCGGCACGAATGCCGCACGCAGCGGGGACCAGCCCGGCCCGCCGACCCAGTTCTGCTCCTCTCGCAGGCCTCGTCCCAGAGCCGGCTCGATGACGTGCTGGAGGTCCACGATGTCGTCGGTCGTGATCGCGCGCGTGCGGTCCGCGAGCCCTGCGATCGCGGCTTCCGTCGCGCGGACGTTCGCCACGACGTCGAGTGCCTGACGCGGCCCGTGGTGCAGCAGCTCCGCGATCGCGAGGCCCTTCGGAGTGACCCGATTCCCCTCGATCCAGGAGGAGGAGATGGATTCGGATCGGATCAGCAGGTGGTTCAGATACCGGCCGCGCGCGCCGATCCGCTCGTCGGCCCGCGCGAGCACCGCCAGCGCGTCCTCCGCGGCCGCCTGCGCATCGACGCCGAGGATCGGAAGCCGCTCCCCCAGCTCGTCCGGCACATACGCGCGGTAGCGGCCCGGCGCGCGATCCCTGCGGCTCAGGCCGCTCGCGTTCTCGGGATGCCACAGACGCTCGATGTATCGACCCATCGGAGCCTCCCGTCGCCGCGTACTATCTCAACTTTAGATCATCTAACCGAGAGATAGCGTCGCGTCGATGACTCGGTCGGGATCGACGATCCTGCGCAGCCGGAGGTCGGCGTCGGCGGGGGTCACGATCGTCGCCCATACGTCGCCGACCGCACAGTAGGCCGCCGAGACGCCGTGCGCGCGGAGGCCTGCACCGCGATGGTCCTTCCCATCGATGCGGATCGTGACCGGCATCCAGGTCGATGCCCGCAGTTCGTCGCGCAGCCGGAGGTGCGCGTCGCGCATCGCATCCGGAGCCGCGAGCGGCGGCATCCGCGCGTCCACGCGCCGACCGGTCAGCTCGCCGAGCAATCGATCGCGCACGTGCTCCTCGCGCTCGGACGCGGCGGTGATCGTGGTCACCGTGATGGCTACTGGCGACTCCTCCTCGTCGACGAAGCCGACGGCGACGTGGGTGATCCTGCCGGCCTCACCGCCCCACCCCACGAGGCGAACGATCCCCGGCCACGATTCGATCTCGAACAGCGGGATGCCGGCGGCCCGCACCCGCTCGAGCTGTTCCCGGCGCCGTGCCTCGAACCCCCGCTGCGGGTCCACGGCCGACAGCAGCTCGACACGGAGGCTCCCTCCTCGTGCGCCGGGGCGCCACCAGATCGAGCTGAAGAACACCAGCCACGCGACGATGAGCAGCAGGATCGGGGGCAGCCACCACCACACTCCGACCGTCAGCTGAAGCACGACGCCCACAGCAAGCCCGACCCCGGCGACGACGACATAGAGCAACGGCGTCGGGACGATCGTGCGGTGTCGTGCCAGCATCCGCCACGTCCGCACCGGGAACGACCACCAGCGCGGCTCAGGGGCTTGCAGGTAGACCGCCGAGCCACGACTCCCGACGCCGCGCCCGTGCTTCAGCCAGCGCCAGAAGCGCGACCCTGCCGACGGGGCCGTCTCGCTCATGCGCCGGGCTCGGCGTGCCGGGTGAAGGATGCCAGTGCCGCCGAGTACAGCTCGGGATCGGCGCGGGTGGCGTCGGTCACGAGCAGCGCGGAGTCGCCGATGACCCGGGTGTGCTCGCCGCGACACGGGATGGTCACGATCCTCATCAGCCCGGCCTCCCACGCGGGCACGAGCGCCGCGAGCGAGCGGCGTTCGGGGTGCTCTTCCAGCGGACGCGCATGGAGACTGATGCGTTCCTGGAACCGCCGTTCGGTCCAGGAAAGGTAGCGGTCGTCGAAGGCGGCGTCGCCGAATCGGTCGCGCCAGCTCGGACCACGCAGCTGCGCGATCAGCGCGGCGCGTGCCGGCGACCCCGGTGGAGCCGCCGCGACCTCGTCGAAGAGACCGGGATCGATGACGACTCCCGCATGCGCGATCACGGCATCCCACAGCGCCGGCCACGCGGCTTCCCACGATGTCGCGTCAGGCGTCTCGCGCACATCCCCGGGCGCGTCGATCAGCAACGGGGGCAGATCGCCGACCGGGTGGAGGCCCCAGGCCTCACGCACCCACAGCAGCTCCAGCACCATGTTGGGGTCGTCTGCGATCGAGAGGACCATGTCGTGGGGCCAGGGGTTCCCCTCCATCGGAATGGCCGAGCGCATCGCGGCCTCCCTCCCGGGGCCGGGACGCCCCGTCCTCCCAGTCTCGCACCGCGCCCCGACGGCGCGGGCGTTAGCGTGGAGCCACGCGATCAGAGGAGAGCCCATGGGCAAGGTGGTCATGAACGCCTCGGTGTCGATCGACGGCTTCATCGCCGACGCGGACGACGACCCCGGCCCGCTGTTCGAATGGTTGGTCACCGGCGACGTGCCGCTGGACGACGGCGGCGTCCTGAAGGTGTCGCAGGCGTCCTACGACCACGTCCGGCCCTACTGGGACGAGATCGGCGTGACGATCGTCGGCCGCCACGTCTTCGACCTGACCGACGGTTGGGACGGAGTGCCGCCGAGCGGGATCGACCACGTGATCGTCGTGACCCACCGCGGCAGGCCCGAGGGCTGGCATCCCGAGGCGCCGTTCCACTTCGTCGACGGCATCGAGGCCGCCGTCGCGAAGGCGCAGGAGCTCGCGGGCGACCGCGTGGTCGAGGTCGCCGCCGGCGACGTCGGCGGCCAGGCGTTCGCGGCCGGCCTGGTCGACGAGGTGCGCATGGACGTCGCACCGGTCGTGCTCGGGTCGGGCAAGCGCTACTTCGGGTCGGTCGATGCGCAGCACCTGCTGGAGGATCCCGACGACGTGATCCGGGGCGAGCGGGTGCTCCACCTGCGCTACCGCGTGCGCCGCTGACCGAGCCGCGCCCGCCATCGGCATCCCGTGACCGCGCGCGCCCCAATCGCGCGACACGGGATGCCGTCTCACGAGGACGGCGCGGGCTCGCTCGGCTTCGTCCAGCGCAGGAGGTAGCGGTAGTAGAGACCGCGTCGGATGCGCACGCCGGGCAGCAGCGCACGGGCCGCCGAGCCGATCTCGGCGAGGCTCTCGCGGGGCGGCGCGGTCGGCACGCCGATGTCGCCCGTCTCGCGGTGCAGGACGGAGCTCGCCCGCACGAGCGGAACCGACAGCGCCGACACGGTCCAGTCGAGCGCCGACCTGTTCGCGGCGAGGCCGACCACCAGCACGTCGCCGCCCGGGCGCAGCAGACCGGCCGCCCTGCGCAACGTCTCCTCCAGCGGCAGGTGGTGCAGGCTCGCCACGAACGTGATCAGGTCGAACCGGCCGGCATCCGGAGGGTAGTCGTCGAAGCCGCTCTGCACGAGGGCGGTGTTCTGGATGCCGGCGAGCCGGGCTCGAGCGTGCGCGATCGCCGTCGCATCCGGCTCGATGCCGGTCGCCGAGCGCAGGTGCGGGGCGAGCCGCTCCAGCAGGAGCCCGTCGCCGCAGCCCACGTCGAGGAGGTCGCGGTGCCCGCGCCGAGCGGCCACGCGCGCGATCCACGGGTGGTATGCGGTGTTGTGGTTCCAGTAGGCGCTCGTGCGGAAGGCCATGCGGATCGCCTCCCCAGCGGTCGACTGCTCGTCCTGAGACTCTAGGTCAGACGCGCGGCATGCCGAGACCGCCGGCCGGGCGGGAGGGGAACGCGAGCCGGGCGACCAGGCCGCCGCCGTCCCGCGGCGACAGGACGAGCGTCGCGCCGAGCGAACGCGCGACGGCGTCGGCGAGGGTGAGCCCGAGCCCGGAGCCCGGTCCGGCGAGGCGGGTCTGCTCGCCGCGATGGAACGGCTCCACGAGCCGCGCCGCCTCCACCGCGGTGAGCTGCGGCCCGTCGTTCTCGATCGCGAGCTCGACGCCGCGCGCGTCGGCCGTGACCGCGACGCGGACGGCTCCGCCGACACGGTTGTGGCGGATCGCGTTCTCGACGAGGTTGCCGACCGCGATGCCGGCGAGGGTCTCGTCGGCCGCCACCGGCGCGGACACTCCGTCGACGACCACCGTGACGCCGCGCTCGTCGGCCTCCGCCCGGTGGCGCTCGACCGCGTCGCGGGCGAGCGTCGCGAGGTCCGCCGCTCCCGCCGGCGCCGGGGCGTGCCCGGCGCGGGCGAGGGT
>NZ_JBDIAB010000165.1:0-6431 GCF_039812165.1 Microbacterium sp. | reverse complement strand
GGGTCAGCCGTAGAAGAGCTGCTCGAACGTCCGGCGGGCGCGGCGGGCGGTGCCCATCCAGTCCTCCTCGACCTGCGTCGCCGAGCGCGCGGGATACTCGAGCAGCCGGCCGATGCCGTCGAGCTTCGACCGGTCGGTCGGGAGGACGTCGCTCGTCTGCCCCGACAGGATCGTGTTCGCCGACCGCAGGCGGCTCGCGAGGCGCCAGGATGCCGCGAGGCGGACGGCCGCGGCATCGGTCACCAGACCCGCCTCGCGCGCGGCCTCGAGCGCCGCCATGGTGGCCGTGGTGCGCATGCCGGGAACGGCATATGCGTGCTGGAGCTGCAGGAGCTGCACGAGCCACTCGACGTCGCTGAGCCCGCCCGGCCCGAGCTTGAGGTGGCGGGAGCGGTCGACGCCCTGGGGCAGCCGCTCACTCTCGACACGCGCCTTGATGCGCTTGATCTCGCGCAGGCCCTGAGCATCGGCGTGCTGCGGGTATCGGACCTCGTCGGCGAGGCGCATGAACTGCTCCACGAGCTCCTCGCTGCCGGCCACGCCGCGCGCGCGCAGCAGCGCCTGCGCCTCCCACGACAGCGACCAGCGCCGGTAGTACGCGGCGTAGGCCTCCAGCGAGCGCGCCAGCGGACCGTTGCGGCCCTCGGGGCGGAGGTCCGCATCGAGCTCGAACGGCACCCGGTGGTCCTCGCTGTAGCGGCGCAGGCCCGCGACGAGCTTGAGCGCGAGGTCGTGCGCGCGCTGTGACTCGACGCCGTTCGCGTCGTAGACGTAGATGACGTCGGCATCCGACCCGAAGCCGAGCTCCGCTCCCCCGAACCGGCCCATCGCGATGACCGCGAACCGCAGCGCGGCGTCCTCGGCGGGCACGAGCTCGCGCCACACCGCACGGAAGGTCGCCTGGATCGTCACCTCGCTGACGTCGGTGAGCGCCTGTGCGAGCTCTTCGATCGTGACCGTCCCGAGCACGCCGGCGATCGCGAGACGCAGCAGCTCGCGCCGCCGGAGCGTCCGGACGGCGCCCATCGCGGCGTCGATCGTCTCGTGCCGGGTCTGGATGGCGCGGGCCTCCTCGTCGAGCACGACGGCCGACCGCGGACGCAGCTGCTCCTCGTTGTCGAGCCACGCGACCGACTCGGGGATCCACTCCATCAGCTCGCCGATGAACCTCGACCCCGACAGCACGCGGGTGAGACGTTCGGCCGCGCCCGACGAGTCGCGGAGCATCCGCAGGAACCACGGCTTGTCGCCGAGGCGCTCGGCGATGCGGCGGAAGGCGAGCAGGCCGTAGTCGGGGTCGACGCCGTCGGCGAACCAGCGGATCATGACCGGCAGCAGGTTGCGCTGGATCGTCGCCCGGCGGCTCAGTCCGCTCGTGAGCGCGCCGATGTGGCGCAGCGCCCCGGCCGGGTCGCGGAAGCCGATCGCGGCGAGACGGTCGTGCGCGTGCGTCGGCGAGAGGGTCTGCTCCTCGGCGGGGAGGGCGGCGACGGCCGACAGCAGCGGGCTGTAGAACAGGCGCACGTGGATGTCGCGCACCTCGCGCTTGATGCGCTCCCACAGCTCCCACACCGCGGGTCCGGTGTCGGCGAGTCCCGAGGCGCGCGCGACGGCGCGCAGGCCCTCGTCGGTCGCGGGCATGAGGTGCGTGCGGTGGAGCCCCGCGAGCTGCACGCGGTGCTCGAGCACGCGCAGCGTGCGGTAGTCGTACGAGAAGGTCGCCGCCTCGGGGCGCCCGATGTAGCCCGCGGACACGAGCGCGTCGAGCGCGTCGAGGGTGCTGCGCTGGCGGATCCGGTCGTCGGCGAGGCCGTGCACGAGCTGCAGCAGCTGGACGGTGAACTCGATGTCGCGGATGCCGCCAGGCCCGAGCTTCAGCTGATACGCGACGTCGGCGGGCGGGATGTGCTCGGTGACGCGCTCGCGCATGCGCTGCACGCTGTCGACGAAGTTCTCGCGCGCGGCGCTCGTCCACACCTTGGGCTGCACCGCCGCGACGTACCGCTCGCCCAGTCCCCGGTCGCCCGCGATGGGCCGCGCCTTCAGCAGCGCCTGGAACTCCCAGCTCTTCGCCCACCGGTCGTAGTACGACAGGTGCGAGTCGAGGCTGCGGACGAGCGCCCCCTGCTTGCCCTCGGGGCGCAGGTTCGCGTCGACCTCCCACAGCGGCGGCTCGATCTCGAAGCCCGACAGCCCGCGCATGGTCTGCACGGCCAGGCGCGTCGCGATGTCGATGACGCGGCTCTCGCCGAGCTCGGCGAGCGCGTCGTCGTCGGCGCCGCCGACGAAGATGACGTCGACGTCGCTGACGTAGTTGAGCTCCCGCGCGCCGGTCTTGCCCATCCCGATGATCGCGAGCTGCGTCGCGGCCACCTCGTCGCGCGGGAAGAGCCCGCCCGGCGCGCCCCCGCCGCGGGTCACGCGGGTGCGGGCGACGCAGAGGGATGCCTCCAGGGCCGCGCCCGCGGCGTCCGCCAGGGCCGCGGCGACCTCGGCCAGCACCGCGGTCGCGTCGGGCGCGCTCAGGTCGTGCGCGGCGATGCGGGCCAGCAGGCGCCGGTAGCGCACCCGCAGGGCCACCCACGCGGATTCGTCGCCGGCGGACGCGAAGCCCTGCTCGTCGGCGCCGACGGCCTCGAGCAGCTCGTCGCGGAGCCCGTCGACGGTCGGCAGCCCGTCGCCCGGACGGGCGACGTGGGCGAGCTCCTCGGGATGCCGGAGGTAGAAGTCCGCGAAGCCCCGCGAGGCGCCGAGGAGCCGCCAGGTGGTCTGCGGCGTCTCGCGGAGCGCGTCGCGCACCCGCTCCGGCGCGCGACGGGCGATGCGGACGAGCGCGTCGGTCGCGGCATCCGGATCGGCCGCGTCGTCGGCGCCGTCGAGGATGGCGGTGCGCGAGAGCCCGATCGACTCGGCGAGCTCGGTCAGCAGACGGTCGACCTCGGTGAGGTCTGAGAACCCGACGCGCGCGAGCGCGGTGCGAGCGGACGATCGTTCGCTCGTCATGGCCCCGGCTAGAGCACCTCGAGGTTGCGGGTCAGCTCGAACGGCGTGACCTGCGCGCGGTACTCCTGCCACTCCTTGCGCTTGTTGAGGAGGACGTAGTTGAACACCTGCTCGCCGAGGGTCTCGGCGACCAGCTCGGACTCCTCCATGCACTCCAGCGCCCGGTCGAGGCTCGCCGGCAGCGGCGCGTAGCCGAGGGCGCGGCGCTCGGCGTCCGTCAGCGACCACACGTTGTCCTCGGCCTCGGGCGGCAGCTCGTAGCCCTCCTCGATGCCCTTGAGGCCCGCGGCCAGCAGCAGGGCGTAGGCGAGGTAGGGATTGGTGGCGGAGTCGAGAGCGCGGTACTCGATGCGCGAGGACTGCCCCTTCTTCGGCTTGTACATCGGCACGCGCACGAGGGCGGAGCGGTTGTTGTGACCCCAGCAGATGAAGCTCGGCGCCTCGTCGCCGCCCCACAGGCGCTTGTACGAGTTCACGAACTGGTTCGTGACCGCGGAGATCTCCTTCGCGTGCCGCAGGAGGCCGGCGATGAACTGGCGGCCGGTCTTCGACAGCTGGTACTGCGCGCCCTCCTCGTAGAACGCGTTGACGTCGCCCTCGAAGAGCGACATGTGCGTGTGCATGCCGCTGCCCGGGTGCCCGCTGAGCGGCTTCGGCATGAACGTCGCGTACACGCCCTGCTCGATCGCGACCTCCTTGACCACGGTGCGGAAGGTCATGATGTTGTCGGCGGTGGCGAGCGCGTCGGCGTAGCGCAGGTCGATCTCGTTCTGGCCGGGGCCGCCCTCGTGGTGGCTGTACTCGACCGAGATGCCGAGGTCCTCCAGCATCCGCACCGAGCGGCGCCGGAAGTCGTGCGCGGTGCCGCCGGGGACGTTGTCGAAGTAGCCCGCGGAGTCCACCGGCTCGGGACCGCCCGGCCCGAACGACGACGACTTCAGCAGGTAGAACTCGATCTCGGGGTGCGTGTAGAACGTGAACCCGGCGTCGGCGGCCTTCGCGAGCGTGCGCTTGAGCACGTGGCGGGGGTCGGCGACGGCGGGCTGACCGTCGGGCGTGGTGATGTCGCAGAACATGCGCGCGGTCGGATCGATCTCGCCGCGCCACGGCAGGGTCTGGAACGTCGTCGGGTCGGGATGGGCGAGCAGGTCCGACTCGTAGGAGCGCGTGAGTCCCTCGATCGCCGAGCCGTCGAAGCCGAGCCCCTCGGTGAAGGCCCCCTCGACCTCGGCGGGCGCGATCGCCACGGACTTGAGCGTGCCGATCACGTCCGTGAACCACAGGCGCACGAACTTGATGCCGCGCTCCTCGATCGTCCGCAGTACGAAGTCCCGCTGCTTGTCCATCGCGTCCCCTCGCAAGTCGACCGGGCCGACGTTCCGGCCCGGTCCTCAGACTACTGGCCTAACGGCCGTCGTTCTCGATGTCCCTGTCGACGTCTTCGACGACGTCCTTGGCGGTCGAGCCCCAGTCGTCCTCGGCCGCGTCCTCCTCGGCCCACGCGCGCGAGCGCGCGGCGATGATCTGCGGCGCCTTGGCGGCCTCCTCGGCGGTGTCGAAGGGGCCCGCGCGGTCGATCGTCGGCGACTCGAAGCCGTATTCGACCGTTCCGGTCGCCAGGTTGTACCAGTACTTCTCGCTGCCGTCGGTCACGTCTGCTCCTCGCCGTCGGTGTTGCAGTTCCCGTGGCTCGATCCTAATGGGCGCCCCGATCCGGATGCCGGTGCGCGCAGCGCGCCGCAGACGCTCGAGGACGCAGGATTCGGGCTTCCGAGACGCCCCCTCGATCCCGCTAGGCTGTTCGGCATGACGACAGCGGCTACCCGTGCAGTGGGAGTGGACATCGGCGGCACCGGCATCAAGGGGGCGCTCGTCGACCTCACGACCGGGACGCTGCTGAGCGAGCGCGTGAAGGTCCCCACCCCGGCCGGGGCCGAGCCCGACGACGTGCTGGGCGCGGTGCGCATCGTGCTGTCGGCGCTCGACGTCACCGACGCCGACATCCCGCTGGGCGTCGCGTTCCCCGCGATCGTCAAGCGCGGCATCACGAAGTCGGCCGCGAACGTGTCGCAGCGCTGGATCGGCTTCGAGGCCGAGAAGTTCTTCGAGGACGGCCTCGGCCGCGAGATCCACTTCGCCAACGACGCCGACGTCGCCGGCGTCGCCGAGCTGCGCTACGGCGCCGCGCGCGACACCGAGGGCCTCGTCATCCTCACGACCCTCGGCACCGGCATCGGCACCGCGCTGCTGCACAACGGCGTGTTGATCCCCAACTCCGAGCTCGGCCACCTGCAGCGCTCGCAGCGCCGCCGCGACGCCGAGGCGTACGCCGCGTACTCGGCGAAGCAGCGCGACGGGCTGGACTGGAAGAAGTGGGCGGCGCGCCTGCAGTGGTACTACAGCCACCTCGAGTTCCTGCTGAGCCCCGACCTGTTCATCGTCGGGGGCGGCGTCTCCAAGCACGCCGACGCGTTCCTGCCCCTGCTGCGCCTCGACACGCCCATCGTGCCCGCCGTGCACCGCAACAACGCCGGCATCATCGGCGCCGCGGCCCTCGCGGTCTCCTGATTCGCGTGCCGCAGGCGCCCCGGGGCGCGCCGGCATCCTTCGGCGGCTGAGTCGAGTAGGCGAATGGGCCGGCCTGTACGCCGGGTTCTGTTCCGGGACTGACGTCCCTTCGACGGTCATCTCTCTCGGCGACACGTTGCCGTGCCGCTCCAGCGGCCTACCCGGGGACTCGGCGGGCCGCGTCGTCATCCCCTGTCTGGCCTTGCTCCGGGCGAGGTTTGCCGTGCGGATCGTGTCACCACGATCCCGGTGGTCTCTTACACCGCCCTTTCACCCTTACCGGGGCCTGGGCCCCGGCGGTCTGCTCTCTGTGGCACTGTCTCGCGGATCACTCCGGGTGGGTGTTGTCCACCGCCCTGCCCTGCGGAGCCCGGACGTTCCTCGGTGCGGTCTCCCGCCACGCGACCGTCCGGCCGACCCATTCGCGCGTGCCAGTCTAGCCGCCGCGGTCGTGCCCGATCCCCGCTCCGGCACCCTCGCCGCCGCGGGTCACGCCTTCGCGGCGTCCGCGGCCACGCGCAGGTCGAGCGGGAAGTCGATCGGGAAGTCGCCGAACAGCAGACGCCCGGCCCGCTCCGCCGCCTCCCGCACGGCCGCGGCGACCGCGTCGGCGTGCACCGCCGGCGCGTGCACGATGACCTCGTCGTGCAGGAAGAAGACCAGGTGCGCGCGGCGCGCGAACGCGGGTCCGGACGCCGGGGCCCCGGCATCCGTCGCCACCTCCGGCAGCGCGGCCAGGCGCAGGCGCAGCTCGGCGAGCCACGCGAGCGCCCACTCGGCGGCGGTGCCCTGCACGACGAAGTTGCGCGTGAACCGCCCGCGGTCGCGCGCGGAGCGGCGGGCGCGGTCCCGGTCGCCCT
>NZ_JBDIAB010000164.1:0-6480 GCF_039812165.1 Microbacterium sp. | reverse complement strand
CGCGCTCAAGGCGCGCCTCGCCGCAGACCGCGCGGCATCCGCGCGCGCCGCCGCGGCCCGATCCACGGAGGTGACGCGATGAGCGTCGTGCAGTCCCCGCCCACCGTCGACGCCGACCACGCCACCGCACCGCCCAGGAGCGCGCGCCGCATCCGCGGGTCGCGTCCCGGCTGGTTCGTCTACGGATGCCTCGGGGTCGTGCTCCTGGGCAGCGTCTTCCCGTTCTACTGGTCGCTGCTGATCGGCTCGGGCGACGCCTCCACCATCCGCGACCCGAACATGTCGTGGATCCCGGGCGGCAACTTCCTCGCCAACGCGGCGAAGGTGATCGGCGACCCCGCGGTCAACTTCTGGCCCGCGTTGTGGAACTCGATCGTCAGCTCGGGGCTGATCGCGGCATCCGTCGTCTTCTTCTCGACGCTCGCCGGCTGGGCGTTCGCGAAGCTGCGGTTCCGCGGGTCGAGCTGGCTGCTCGTGTTCGTGATCGCGACGATGGCCGTGCCCACCCAGCTCGGCGTCGTCCCCCTGTACATCCTGTTCAGCGAGATCGGATGGACGGGGCAGCTCGGCGCGATCATCGTGCCGGCGCTCGTGAGCGCGTTCGGCGTCTTCTGGATGACCCAGTACATCCGCCAGGCGGTGCCGGACGAGCTCATCGAGGCCGCACGCGTGGACGGGGCCAGCTCGTTCCGCACCTTCTGGACGGTCGGGATGCCGGCGGCCCGACCCGCGGCGGCGATGCTGGGCCTGTTCACGTTCGTGTCGGCGTGGAACAACTTCTTCTGGCCGTTCATCGTGCTCGATCGGCAGAACCCCACTCTCCCGGTCGCGCTGTCGCTGCTGCAGTCGAACTACTTCGTCGACTACTCGATCGTGCTCGCCGGCGTGCTGCTGTCGACCATCCCGCTCATCGTCCTGTTCGTCTTCGCCGGGCGGCAGCTCGTGAGCGGCATCATGCAAGGCGCGGTCAAGGGCTGAGCCCTCGCCGCCGACGGAAGGGAACCCCCATGCCCGACACCCCGCGCGCCTTCCCGGACGGGTTCCTGTTCGGCGCCGCCACCGCCGCCTACCAGATCGAGGGCGCCGCCGGCGAGGACGGCCGCACCGCGTCGATCTGGGACGCGTTCTGCCGCGTGCCCGGCGCCGTGCTGGCCGGCGACGACGGCGACGTCGCGTGCGACCACTACCACCGCTACCGCGAGGACGTCGCGCTCATGGCTGGCCTGGGCCTCGACGCCTACCGGTTCTCCACGTCGTGGGCGCGCGTGCGGCCCGACGGCGGGCCGGTCAACCAGAAGGGCCTCGACTTCTACCGGCGGCTCGTCGACGAGCTGTGCGCGGCCGGCATCGTGCCGTGGCTCACGCTGTACCACTGGGACCTGCCGCAGGCCCTGCAGGAGCGTGGCGGCTGGACCGTGCGCGAGACGAGCGAGCTGTTCGCCGAGTACGCGCTGAGCGTGCACGACGCGCTCGGCGACCGCGTGCCGATCTGGACGACGCTCAACGAGCCGTGGTGCTCGTCGTTCCTCAGCCATACCGCCGGCATCCACGCCCCCGGCCACCGCTCGGCGACCGAGGGGGTGCTCGCGGCGCACCACCTGCTCCTCGGGCACGGCCTCGCGGTGCGCGAGCTGCGCGCGCGCGACGCGTCGCTGAGCCTCGGCCTGACCCTCAACCTCACCGTGGCGGATGCCGTCGACCCGGACGATCCGCTCGACGCCGACGCCGCGCGGCGCATCGACGGGCAGTTCGACCGCTGGTTCCTCGACCCGGTCTTCCGCGGCGCCTACCCCGCCGACGTCGTGGACGACATCCGCGCCGCCGCACCGGAGGCGATCGCGGCGCTGGAGGCGGCGACGCACGACGGCGACCTCGCCACGATCGCGCAGCCGATCGACGCGCTCGGCGTCAACTACTACCACGGCGAGCTCGTCGGCGGCCGACCCGGGGTCGACCCGGTGCCCGCCGGCGACGCCCCCACCCCGCGCACCGGAGGGTCGCCGTTCCCGGCGGGCGACGGCATCCACTGGCACGAACGGGGACTGCCGCGCACCGCGATGAACTGGGAGGTGCAGCCCGAGGGGCTCACGCGGCTGCTCCGGCGCGTGTGGCGCGAATACGCGGAGCCCGCCGGCACGGCGCTGTACGTCACCGAGAACGGGGCCGCCTACGACGACGTCGTGGGGCCCGACGGTCGCGTGCACGACGCGGAGCGGACGGCGTTCCTGCGCGCCCACCTCGCGGCGGTGCTCGACGCGGCCGACGCCGGCGTCGACGTGCGCGGCTACTTCGCGTGGTCGCTCCTGGACAACTTCGAGTGGGCGTGGGGCTACGACAAGCGCTTCGGCATCGTGCACGTGGACTACGACACCCAGGAGCGCACGCTCAAGGACAGCGCACGGGAGTATCGTCGGGTCATCGCCGCGCGTGCGCTCGGCGACGCGCCCGATCCCGACTCCGCTCCGGACGAGCCGGTTGCGGCCGGCCTCGTTCCGGCCGACGCCGCCGCACCGCCGAGGTAGGACCCCATGACGTTCGACGTATCGCGTGCCTCGGTCACGATCGAGGAGGTCGCCGCGGCGGCCGGCGTCTCGCGCTCCACGGTGTCGCGCGTCGTCAACGGCTCGACGGCGGTCAGCCCGGCCGCGCTCGAGGCCGTGCAGCGCGCGATCGTCGAGCTCAACTACATCCCCAACCGCGCGGCGCGGTCGCTGGCCAGCCGCGCGACGATGGCGATCGCGCTGGTCGTGCCCGAGGACACGACCCGGTTCTTCGGAGACCCGTTCTTCGCGTCGATCGTGTCCGGCATCAACGAGCGGCTGCGCCGCACCGACTACGTGCTGAACCTCTTCATCGCCAACGACGACCCGCGCGACAAGACCACCGCGTACCTGCAGCGCGGCGCCGTCGACGGGGCGATCGTCGTGTCGCACCACACGAGCGACACGTTCATCGACCGCATCGCCGCGGCCGTGCCGGTCGTCTACGGAGGTCGCCCGATCCGCGAGCGCGAGCGCGACTACTACGTCGACGTCGACAACGTGGCCGGCGGAAGACTGGGCACCCAGCACCTCGTCGACGGCGGGCACCGCCGCATCGGCACCATCACCGGCCCGCCCACCATGCCCGCGGGCGTCGACCGGCTGCTCGGCTACCGCGAGGCGATCGCGGCCGCCGGTCTCGCCGAGGGGCCGGTGGCCGACGGCGACTTCACCGCCGACGGCGGCATGCTGGCGATGAGACGGATCCTCCGCGGCGGCGAGGAGTTCGACGCGTTGTTCATCGCGAGCGACCTCATGGCGCGCGGGGCGCTCGCCGAGCTCGGGCGGGCCGGCATCCGCGTGCCGGACGACATCGCGATCGTGGGCTTCGACGACTCGCCCGTGGCCACGAGCGTCACCCCGCACCTGACCACCGTGCGCCAGCCCTCGCACGCACAGGGCGAGCAGATGGCCCACGTGCTGCTCGCGCGCCTGGCCGGCGAGAATCCGCCGCACGTGACGATCCTCGACACCGAGCTGATCGTCCGCGACTCCGCCTGAGCCGGGGCTTCGGGCGGGCCGGGGGCGTGGCGCCGCGACGCCGACCGGGTGACGCCGGTCGATCCAGCGTGGCGAGGCTCCCCGCGAGCCGCGGGTGTCAGGCGACCGACGCGTGGAGCGCGTTGCGCCACGGGTCGTCGAAGCTCAACACGCGGCCGTCGTCGCGCACCGCGAAGCCGTGGTCGCGCAGGCGCTCGTGCAGCGCGCCGAGCGCGTCGGCGTGCGGAAGAGTCAGATCGATGCGGCCGAGTCCGAGTGCCGGCATCCGCGGACCCGCCCCGCGCGAATCCCACACGTTCATGGCCATGTGGTGGTGGTAGCCGCCCGCGCTCACGAACAGCGCGGTGTTGCCGAGCGTTGCCGTGGTGTCGAACCCGAGGGCGTCGACGTAGAAGGCGCGCGCGGTCGCGACGTCGCCCACCGAGAGGTGCACGTGGCCGACGGCCGCCGGGGCGGCAGTCGTGGCGCCCTCGGCGGCTTCGGGCGTGAGGTGCTCGCGCAGGAAGGCGTTCGGGTCGAGGAAGAGGGTGGCCATCTCGACCTGTCCGTGCGTCCACGACCAGGTCGTGCGGGCGCGATCCCAATACAGCTCGACACCGTTGCCCTCCGGATCGGTGAAGTAGAAGGCCTGGCTCACGAGGTGGTCGGCGCTGCCGGTGAAGGTGCCGGGCGCGTGGCGGGCGACCGAGTACAGCGCGGCCGCGAGCGCCGCCTGCGTCTCGAAGAGGATGGCCGTGTGATACAGCCCGGCCGAGCCGGCGGCGGCGTGGCGGAGCGCGGCCTCGTGCCGCAGCACGACGATCGGGTGCCCGGCGCGGCCGAGCGTGACGGTGTCGCCCTCGGCGGCCAGCACCTGGAGCGTCACGGCGTCGCGGTAGTACCGCGTCATGAGGTCGAGGTCGCCGACGAGCAGCGTCACGGCGCCCATCGCGGTGTCGGCGGCGATGCGACCGGAGGTCGCGTCAGTCTCATTCATCCGAATGGACAACGCGCGGCATCCGGCCCGCATTCCCGCGCCGCGCGAGTGCCCCGCCCTGCCGCCGGTCAGGCGCCGGTGAGGCGGTCGAGCAGCTCGCGGTACTTGTCGGCGGTGCGCGCGACGATGTCGGCGGGGAGCTCGGGGGGCGTGCCCCGCTTGTCCCAGTGCGCCGCGAGCCAGTCGCGCACGATCTGCTTGTCGAAGCTCGCCATGCGCTCCTCGGGCGTCGTGCCCGAGGCCCAGGCCGCGGCATCCCAGTATCGCGACGAGTCGCTCGTGAGCACCTCGTCGGCCAGCCGCAGGACGCCGTCCGCGTCGACGCCGAACTCGAACTTCGTGTCGGCGAGGATGAGCCCGTGCGCCTCGGCGGTGCGCGCCGCGCGCGCGTAGACCTCGAGCGACAGGTCGCGCAGCTGGGCGGCGCGCTCCGCGCCGACCAGCTCGACGGTCTGCTCGAACGAGATGTTCTCGTCGTGCTCGCCGAGCGGCGCCTTGTAGGCGGGCGTGTAGATCGGCTCGGGCAGGCGGTCGCCGTTCGACAGGCCCTCCGGCAGCGGAAGGCCGCACACCGTGCCGCTCGCGCGGTACTCCGCCCAGCCGCTCCCGGTCAGATAGCCGCGCACGACGCACTCCACCGGCAGCATGTCGAGCTTTCCGACGACCATGGCGCGGCCGGCGACGGCGTCCGGGACCTCGGCGCCGTCGACCAGGTGGTTGGGGATCGCCCGCCCGCCGTCGGCGCCGGCGAGGCGGCCGAACCACCACAGGCTCAGGGTCGTCAGGAGCGCACCCTTGCCGGGGATGCCGGGCGAGAGCACGTGGTCGAACGCGCTGACGCGGTCGCTCGCGACCACGAGCATGCGCCCGTCGGCGGCGTCGTCGTCGACGTAGAGGTCGCGGACCTTGCCGGAGTAGACATGCCGCCAGCCGGGGATCGCGAGGGGGGAGGTCACCGCCCCATTATCCCGCGCCCCGGCGCGGCAGCGATCGCGGCGCCCGGCACCCGCGCGACGCCGCCGACCGGACGCAGTTCGGCGGCCGCTTCGTGACGAGCGGCCCGGTGCGGCCGTGGCCGAGCCCCGCGGGCCGGCTGCGCGGGCGTCAGGCGGCCTGCTGGATGCGGACGAGGTTGCCCGCCGGGTCGCGGAAGGCGCAGTCGCGCACGCCGTACGGCTGGTCGGTGGGCTCCTGCACGACCTCCGCGCCGGCGGCCTGCAGACGGTCGAACGTGTCCTCGAGGTCGGTCGCCGACAGGTTGACGCCCGCGTACGTGCCCTTGGCCATCATCTCGACGATGACGCGTCGCTCGTCGTCGGTAGTGCCGGGCATGACGCCGGCCGGCGTCAGGACGATCGCGGTGTCGGGCTGGTCGGCGGGGCCGACCGTGATCCAGCGCATGCCCTCGTAGCCCACGTCGAGGCGCACCTCGAAGCCGAGCGCGTCGCGGTAGAAGCCGAGCGCGGCCTCGGGGTCGTCGTGCGGGAGGAAGGAGGAGTGGATGGTGATGTTCATGGACGTCACGCTACGTCGGCGGGCGCCTCGCGCGCTTCTCGATTCCTGACCGGTCGCGTGATCTGCTTGGCGACGCACGCCGGCATGCCCTCCGTCGACGGCGCCTCGCCGGCCCGGTACGCGCTCGGCGTGATGCCCACGAGCTCGGTGAAGCGCGTGCTGAACGTGCCGAGCGACGCGCAGCCGACCGCGAAGCACACCTCCGTGACGCTGAGGTCGCCGCGGCGCAGCAGCGCCATCGCCCGCTCGATGCGGCGCGTCATGAGATAGCTGTACGGCGACTCGCCGAAGGCCTGGCGGAACTCGCGGCTGAGGTATCCGGCCGACAGGTGCTCGCCGCGCGCGAGCGCCTCGACGTCGAGCGGCTGCGCGTACTCGCGGTCGATGCGGTCGCGCACGCGTCGCAGCGCCGCGAGGCGCCGCAGGCGCTGCTGCGCGGCATCCGTG
>NZ_JBDIAB010000163.1:0-6517 GCF_039812165.1 Microbacterium sp. | reverse complement strand
GAGACCGGCCGGCGCGCGCGGGCTGCCGTCGCCCAAAGCCGTGCGCGGGCCCATGCCGGACCATGCCGAGCGCCGCGCCGCAGGCATCCCCGACGGCGTTCCCGCTCTCGCCGCGGCGCTCTCGGCGCTCGTCAGCCCCCAGGGCGCCCTTCCGGTGCTGGCCACGTGGGCACGCGACGATCTGCTGGCCGCCACCGGCCTCGACCCCGCCCCCGCGGCGGACGTCGACGGCGAGTGGCTCACGCTCGCCGCCGCCGTGCGTCCGCCGCTCCAGCGCGTGGAGGCGGTCCAGCTCGGCAGCGAGCCACTCACGGCCTGGACGAACAGCGACGACCCCTGGCTGCGCGAGGACATCGCGCGCAACGCGGCGCGACGCGTGAGCGACGACCTCGCCGCCCTCGCCGTGCCGCGCCTGTTCGTCGGCTACGGCCCCGACGACGCGCTCGCGGGCACGCGCGTGGTCGCCGGAGTGGTCGACGCGTACAGCGAGACCGTCCCCATGTCGCAACGGGACACGCACGCGGCGTTCGGGTTCAACGCACCGGCCGCGCGCGCGCCGCAGGCGATCCTCCTGGCCGTGCCGCCCGTGCCGCGCACGCTCCTCGACGACCGGACGCTCAGCGGCATCCTGTCGCAGACCCGCGCCCTGCTCGTCGCGCGCACGACGACCGTCGGAACCCTCGGCCGGCTCGACCGGGTCATGCGCGCCACGTTCGTCGAATACACGCCCGGATTCGTCGCCGACCCCGCCTTTCCGATCTGACAGGACGCGTCATGCCGCTCGCCGATCTGCTCATCCGACTGGAGCCGCTCCCCGTGTCCGACTGGGAGGGGGCCGTCGCGGGACGCGTGCACGACCCGCTGTGGTTCCTGGCGCGGCAGTGGCAGTTGGGCGAGTTCCAGGGCGAGAACGCCTCGACGCCCGTCGTCGCCCATCTCACGGTGCGATCGCGGCCGTTGCGCTACGCCGTGGACGAGACGCTCGCGGATGCCGTCGCGACCACGCCCGCGGAGGCGCTCATCGAGTCCGAGGCCGAGGACTGGTGGACGCTCGGCCGGCGCATCCGCGTCGGTCGGAGCACCGTCGCCGCGCTCCACGCCCTGGCACGGGAGCTGCCCGACGACCCTGCGCTGCGGCTGCAGGACCCGCCGCCGCCCTACGAGTCCTCGGCGGGGGCGTGGGACGGGCGTGCGCTGTGGCGCCGGCGCCAGGAGCTCGGCATCGAGGACGAGCACTTCGACCGGCGGCCGCCGCGCGAGCCCGAGTCGCTGTGGCAGCCGTCGACGCTCGTGTACGAGCGGGAAGGGCTGTTCACCGCGGACGGGGTGGCCCTCGATCTCCGCCGCCATCGCGGCGGACGCGTCGACTGGTACTCGGTCGACGGACGCGTCGACGAGGCGACCGGCGCGGTGCGCGTCGACCACCGCAGCGTCGTGCCCACGCGGGTCGTCTATCCCGGCATGGCGCGTCGAGGGCTCTGGGAGATCGAGGACACCGACACCGACATCGGCGCCGAGGCCCCCGACAGCTCGCACACCGCCACGGCGATCATGACCGACCTCTTCTTCTCCCATCGCGACGAATGGTTCGAGGTCCCCGTCGGAGGCGACGCCGGATCGATCGTGACGATCGACCGCATCCGGGTCGTCGACGACTTCGGGCTCGTGTACGACAGCGCGACCCGGACGGGAGCGGCGCCCAGGTGGGTCGGGCTGCAGCCGCCCGGAGCCACCGAGCCGCGCCCCGACGGCGGCGACGCGTGGACGCTGTTCCACACCGCCGGGCTGGAGTCCGCCGACCTCGTCCTCTGGCAGGTGGCGGAGCTGCCCCTGACGGGGGAGCCCATCGAGCGGGTGCAGTTCGGGATCGACGACGAGTCGAACCTGCTGTGGGCGGTCGAGCGACGCCTCGACGGGCGCGACGTGCCTCGCGCGGGCCCGGAGACGGGTGAGGTCGCGGAGGAGCCCGAGCCGCGCAACCCCGGCCGGCCGGACGGCGACTTCCTCGACGCGCGGGCCTACACGTACGTGCCCGCACGCGGCGCGGAGCCGCACTGGATCCCCTACACGCTCGACGCCGCGGGGGGCACGTGGGAGTTCGTGCAGCGACGGCTCGCCGACTACGGCGTCGATCCCGCCGCACTCATGCCCGCGGCGGCCGCGGACGTGCTGTCGGCCGGCGATGCGACGCACCGGATCGCCGCGGCTGCGGTGCCCACGGCGGGGATCGAGCTGGAGCGCCGGTGGCAGCTGGCGCGCGACAGCGTGGGCAACCCCGTGCTGTGGATCCAGCGTCAGCGCCGCCCGATGGCCTCGCCGCCGGCGCGGCGCCTGCGCTTCGACCTCGCCGAGCCGACCAACGCCGGAGCCTGAGTCGTGAGCGCGAACGGCTGCGCACCCGGTGTCGGCGCACGCGCTTAAGCTGGGCCGCATGGAGCCCGTGCAGTTCGGTGTGCATGCGCCCGCGCAGCGCGTCATCGTCCACCTCAGCGACACCCACCTGCTCGCGGGCGGTGCCGCGCTCGACGGGCGCATCGACGTCACCGCGAACCTCCGGCTCGCGCTCGAGGCGGTCGAGCGCACCGGCATCCGTCCCGACGCGATCGTCTTCACCGGCGACCTCGCCGACGTGGGCGATGCCGCGGCCTACCGCGCTCTGCGCGCCGCGGTCGAGCCGGTCGCCGAGCGCCTCGGCGCGCCGATCGTGTGGGTGGCCGGCAACCACGACGAGCGCCCGGCGCTGCGCAGCATCCTGCTCGACGCCGACCCCACCGAGGAGCCGGTCACCGGCGTGTGGGACCTCGGGGGCCTGCGCCTCGTGGCGCTGGACTCCACGGTGCCCGGCTGGCACCACGGCGACCTCGACGCGGCGCAGCGCGAGTGGCTGCGCGAGGTGCTCGCCGAGCCGGCGCCGCTCGGCACGCTCCTGGCCCTCCACCACCCGCCGCTGCCGTCGCACATGCCGCTGTTCGACATCCTCGAGCTGCGCCATCAGGCCGAGCTCGCAGAGATCGTCGCGGGCACCGACGTGCGCGGCATCCTGGCGGGCCACCTGCACTACTCGATGAGCGGCACGTTCGCCGGCGTCCCGGTGAACGTGGCGGCGGCCACCTGCTACACGATGAACCTGCAGCGCCCGCCGGCGCGCGTCAACGGCATGGACGCCGGGCAGTCGTTCCACCTCGTGCACGTCTACGACGACACCGTCACCCACAGCGTCGTGCCGATCGCCACCGCCGAGACCGGCACGTTCTTCTCCGAGGAGTGGATCGCGCGGATGGCCGCGCTGACGCCCGAGCAGCGCCTCGAGGAGTTCTCGCGCAAGAGGTGACGACGTGCGGTCGGCGACCGAGACCGGCTCCGGCAGCGGGGTTAGGGTGGAGGTATTCCTTTTTCGGCACGCTCGCCACACCAACGAGGACGTTCAGAAATGGCACCGGACGCGATGAAGCGCACCCGCACCGAGACCGACTCCCTGGGATCCCTGGAGATTCCCGACGAGGCATATTGGGGCATCCACACCGCCCGTGCCCTGGAGAACTTCCCGATCTCGCGACGGCCGATCTCGGTGTACGCCGACCTCGTGCGGGCGCTCGCGATGGTCAAGCAGGCGTCGGCCCGCGCGAACCGCGAGATCGGGGTGCTCGACGCCGAGCGCGCCGACCTCATCGACCGCGCGGCGCAGCGCGTGATCGACGGGGAGTTCCTCGACCAGTTCGTCGTCGGGGTGATCCAGGGCGGCGCCGGAACGTCGACGAACATGAATGCGAACGAGGTCATCACCAACATCGCGCTCGAGATGGCCGGCCGCGAGAAGGGCGACTACGCGTTCCTGTCGCCGATCGACCACACCAACCGCAGCCAGTCGACCAACGACGTGTACCCGACCGCGGTGAAGATCGGGCTGAGCCTCGACCTGCAGACGCTGCTCGAGGAGCTCGACCTGCTGCGCCGCGCGTTCCTCGCGAAGGCCGTCGAGTTCCACGACATCCTCAAGATCGGCCGCACGCAGCTGCAGGATGCCGTGCCGATGACCCTCGGGCAGGAGTTCCACGGCTTCGCGACCACGCTCGGCTACGACCACCAGCGGCTCGCCGAGAACGCCAAGCTCCTGTTCGAGGTGAACATGGGCGCGACCGCGATCGGCACGGGCATCACGACCCATCCCGCGTACGCGCCCGCCGTCCTGCGGCACCTGCGCGAGATCTCGGGGCTCGACCTCGCCACGGCCGACGACCTCGTGGAGTCCACGAGCGACACCGGCTCGTTCATGTCGTTCTCGGCATCCCTCAAGCGCAACGCCATCAAGCTCTCCAAGATCTGCAACGACCTGCGCCTGCTCTCGAGCGGCCCGCAGGCCGGCCTCGGCGAGATCAACCTGCCGGCCCGCCAGGCGGGCTCGAGCATCATGCCGGGCAAGGTCAACCCGGTGATCCCCGAGGTCGTCAACCAGGTCGCCTACGCCGTCGCCGGCGCCGACCTCACCGTCACGATGGCGGCCGAGGGCGGGCAGTTGCAGCTCAACGCGTTCGAGCCCGTCATCGCGCACTCGATCTTCCAGTCCATCACGTGGATGCGCCGCAGCATGCACACGCTGCGCGTGAACTGCGTCGAGGGCATCACCGCGAACCGCGACCGCCTGGGCGCCATGGTCGGCTCGTCGGTCGGCGTCGTGACCGCGCTCACGCCGTTCATCGGCTACAGCGCGTCGGCGGCGCTCGCCAAGACCGCGCTCCTGACCCACCGCAGCGTCGCCGACCTCGTCGTGGAGGCCGGGCTCATGTCGCGCGAGGAGGTCGAGAAGCAGCTGTCGCCCGCGCGGCTGTCGGGGCTCGAGGCCGTGACGCAGGCGATCCCGATCGTGCAGGCCGTCGAGGACCTCGTCGAGGGCTGATCGCCGAGCCCGCTCGCCGCCGATCCGGCCGATCCCGCTCCGTGCGGCGCGGGGCTTTGCGCCCGGTGGGGGCGATGGGTAGCGTGCACCTGCCGGGGGGAACCGGCCAAGAGCCTCAGGAGGACGCCATGACCGATCCGCAGAACCCGAATCAGCCGCCCGCGTACGGCGAGAACCCGCCGCCGCCCTACTCGCCGCCGTCGTATCCGCAGTCCGCCCCGCCCGCCTACGGCGCCCCGGTGTACCAGGCCGGCACCGGCGCTCCGGTGCCGGGCCGCACGCTCGGGATCGTGGCGTTCGTGCTGTCGTTCTTCGCGCAGCTGTTCGGGCTGATCCTCGGCATCGTCGCGCTCGTGCAGAGCCGCAAGGCGGGCCAGAAGAACGGCTTCGCGCTCGCCGCGATCATCATCAGCTCGGTGCTGCTGGTCGTCGGGATCGTCATCGCGATCGTGTTCTTCACGTACTCGGTCAACCTGGCCTCCGACGTCGCGCGCAACTGCGCGCCGGGCGGCTCCGGCTTCGTCGAGGTGTGGGGCCAGCAGGTGCCCTGCTCGGAGGTCACGACGCAGTAGCGGCCCTCGCCGCCGTCGACGGATGCCGGATCGTCCCGCTCGGGCCGACCGGCATCCGTCGTCTTGCCGCCCGCCCGCCCTACCCGGCCGGTCTCCGCCTGCCCGGTGGGCCGGCTCACCGCCTTCCTTCGCGAGTCACTGCTCTCCCTCCGAGTCACTGTGCCACAGGGCAGTGACCCGGTGTTGGGGCAGTGACTCGCGAGGCGGGGGAGTGACTCGCGAGGCGGGGGAGCTGGTGCGGCGGGGGCGGGATGCCGGAGGCGTCCCGTCAGCCGACGATGCGGCAGTGGGTCGTGAGCGCGCCGATGCCGTCGATGCCGACCGTGACGGTCGAGCGGTCGCGCAGGAAGATCTGCGGGTCGCGCGAGTAGCCCGCCCCGCCCGGGCTGCCGGTCGAGATCAGGGTGCCCGGCAGGAGCGTCGCCGCGGTCGACAGGTGCGAGACGAGCGTCGCCACCGGGCGGATCATCTGCGCGGTCGTGGCGTCCTGCACCGTCCGTCCGTCGACGACCGTCCAGATGTGCAGGTCCTGCGGGTCGGGGATCTCGTCGGCGGTGACGACGACCGGACCGGTGGGCGTGAAGCCGTCGAACGACTTGCAGCGCGACCACTGCGCCTCGGAGAACTGGATGTCGCGCGCGGTGATGTCGTTGACGACCGTGTAGCCCCACACGTGCGCGAGCGCGTCGTCGGGGGAGACGTCCCGCGCGGGCGTGCCGATCACGACGCCCAGCTCGGCCTCGTAGTCGACCGCCTGGCTGAGCGTGCGCGGCCACGACGTGGTGCCCTCGTGCGCGGTGAGCGAGTTCGGCCACAGCACGAACACCGTCGGGGCGGTGTCGGCCTTCAGCCCCAGCTCGCTCGAGTGCGCGGCGTAGTTCAGCCCGACCGCGAGCACCACCGGAGGCGTCGCGACGGCGGGCCCGAAGACGGCTCCGGCGAGCGGATGCCACGTCCCCGGCCGCTCGGCCGCCTCGCGCACGCGGTCGAGGAGCGCGTCGCCGCCCTCGACGAGCCGCTGCAGCGTGCCCGGCGCGCCGTCGAACAGCTC